>JBEKOA010000075.1:0-39222 GCA_049522255.1 Occallatibacter sp. | reverse complement strand
GACTCGGGCCGCGCGACCGAACTCCGGAAGCGACACGCCGGGTGATCGACCGCGAAGCACCTGGATTGGCTGAAGCGATGCGCTCGCTGGGGTCTGCGAAAAATCCCCTTGCGTGGCTTTCGCGTGGCATGGCCGGACTGCTTGGCAAGACGCTCATCGTCAACCTGCCCGGCAGCAAACGCGGCGCGGAAGAAAGCCTGATGGCGATTTTGCCTCTGCTTGCGCATGGCATCGAGATCGCCGGGGGCGGGCAAACGCACCCATAGCCGCGGACGTTCAATTGCATGAATGCGGCATTTGAAGAACGGCGATCGCGATCAGGCAGCGGCGTAGCCGTCTTTTGCTTTGGACCTTCGCGCGCGCACCGGCTTTGCCTGGGCGACCGATAGCCGCAGACCGACTGTCTTGAGGACGGCGACGAGTGTTTTAAGCGTCGGATTGCCCTTCGGCGAGAGCGCGCGGTAAAGAGACTCGCGGCTGATGCCTGCCTGGGCGGCTACCGCTCCCAGGCCACCGTAGGCCTCGGCAACGGCACGCAAGGCAATCAGCCCTCCAGCGCGCTCTTCGGGATTGTCGAGGGCCTCCATGGCAGCTTTCAGATATTCGACCGCAAACTCCCGGTCCTTGCGCAACTCATCGACTTCCCATTCGTGATAGGAACCGACGCCAACTAGTTTGCTCATGGTTGCCTCCTTTTCCACTCTGCCCAAATCGTTTTGGCTCGGGCTATATCCTTTGACTGGGTATGCTTGTCTCCCCCGCAGAGTAGAACGACCCAATGTTGATCGTGCCGACCGCAATAGACACGATATCCAGCCCCAACGTGAATTCGCAACTCTGTCACGCCCTCGCCCACTGGCTTCGCGTCGCCGAAGTTGCCTGATTCGATCTGTCGCAGTCGAGTTGCGATCCTGGATTTCGCCATTTTGTCTCGAAGCGCCGTGATCCACTCGATGAAGGGAGAACGCCCGTTTTCATCCCGATAGTAGACGAGCTCGATCACAGGATGATTGTAGCATAAAAGCTACAAACATGATCAAGGAACTGGTCGCCGATTCTCAGCAGAGGTGGTATTCTTCCGCAATGGAAGACGAAAGGGTGGCAAGAACGCTCGGCGGATTTCTTGACATCGTTGCTAAGATTAGGACGACGCGGCAGGTCAAATCTAAGAAAGAGCTCTGGTTCCGCGGCGAGGGTAGAGACTACCAAGATACACGGCTCCGCCCTTCGCTATACAGGCCCCTTAACGGCTTTGCCCTCAAGTCTCCAGCCGATCTCATTGAGATTGAAGATGACCTGTTTCAGCGATTTCTACATGTCGCTGCCGATATGCCGGGCGGAAACCCCGATGATGACTGGTTCAGTTATGCCTTGATGCAACATTCACTTGCCCCTACCCGACTGTTGGATTGGTCCGACGGAGCACTTGTTGCGCTACATTTTGCGTTGCGCTTTGAGCATGAGAAGCCCCAGGATCGCTTCGTTTATGTCTTGGATCCGTATTGGTTAATTGACTACATCAAAGCCGAGACCAGCGACCACGAATCGGCCAAGCTAACCTGGGCGGAGTATTGCAGGAAACATCCTTCAAAAAATCTGGATGAGGATGATTGGGACGAGTGTTACCTCCCAGTGGAAGGTGGACACGATGAGGTGCCGATTCCCAACTTTCCATTGCTCTTAGATTTCGACCACTTTTCTCGACGGGTTTCCACACAGCGCAGCCAATTTGTCCTGATGGGAACTGATGCCGATTTCTTCAACAGGCTTCTGGACATGACAGATGCACGTATCAAAGTTATTAGGATAGAAAAGGAATCGGTCGCCGAGATGCGAGTTGCGCTTCGCGATGCAGGCGTTACTGAGTCAGTAATCTATCCCGACTTGGACGGCCTTGGACGTGAGCTGAAACAGCTTTGGGCGGAGAGGCTGCGAGAGGCTTCTTAGTCGCGCTGGAGCGGAGACGTTCACCTTTATCAGTTCAAAAACATGGTGCGATAGAGCGTGTCACGCTGGACGGGTTTGAAGCCGGCGTCGCGGATGATTCTTCTTAGCTCTTCTTCGGTGGTGCAATTGCTCGTTCCAGCGGCTCGGACTACGTTCTCCTCCAACATCACCGAGCCTACGTCGTTGCCGCCGAAGTGCAGGCCTAACTCCAAAACTTTTAATCCTTGAGTTACCCAGCTTGCCTGCACATTCTCTATGTTATCGAGATAGAGGCGAGAGATGGCCAACACTTTTAGATATTCAACGCTGGTTGCTTCTTCCCAACCGTTGCCGCCGAGGGCGGTGTTCCTGGGCTGAAAGCTCCAGGGGATGAAGGCTGTGAAGCCGCCGGTCTCTTCCTGTAAACGGCGCACCACCTCGAAGTGGTTAATGCGCTGGTCGAAGGTCTCGCCGACGCCGAACATCATGGTGGCCGTCGTTCTCATGCCTAACTGATGCGCGGTGCGATGGACGCTGACCCAGTCCTCTGTATTGCATTTGATGCGGGCGATACGCCGGCGCACGTCGTCGTCGAGAATCTCGGCGCCGCCGCCGGGAATGGAATCCAGGCCCGCGGCGCGCAACCGGATGATGGTCTCGCGCAAAGGCAGGTCGGAGTATTTGGCGATGGCCAGCACTTCAGAGGCGGTGAGGCAGTGGAGCCAGATCTCGGGGAAGCGCTGCTTAATGCCCGAGAAGAGCCGTTCAAACCAGTCGATCTTAAGATCGGGATGGATGCCGCCCTGCATGAGCACGCCGGTGCCGCCCATCTCCAGTGTCTCGGCGATCTTGTCGTAGATCACTTCGAAGTCGAGGATGTAACCCTCTTCAGACCGAGCCCCTTTGAGCGGCCGGTAGAAGGCGCAGAAGGTGCAGTACTCGGTGCAGAAGTTGGTGTAGTTGATGTTGCGGTCGATGATGTAGGTGACCACGCCTTCGGGATGAAGGCGGCGGCGCACGGCATCAGCCTCAAACCCAAGGCCGATCAGGTCGGGGGAGTGGAAGAAGTCGAGTGCCTGTTGCCGCGTCAATCTCGCCATCTGGGGCATATGTCGATTTTAGAGTATCTTCATTGTTTATGAAATTCGGGGTTCGTGGTATCCCACCCTAGCCGCAATAGCAAAGACGCGGCGAGGGTGGGGCACCCGTGCTTCCAGAGCGGGGCGGGTTAGCGCAGCAGCGCGCTTGCGGCCCAGAGGATCGGAGCCTGGCCGTGGAAGTCGCCAGTGCGGCGAGGGCGGGACAGATAGTAATCGAGATCGTTGAGTTTGCCCGTGCCCGCACAGACACTTGTTATGTCGTTGTTCTGATCAATGTAGCCGACGATGGCCAGCCAGGCCTTGCGCGCAGCGGAGCCATACGCTGCGGCGTCGAGCCAGCCATTTTTGACGCCGGTGATCATGGCAAAGGTGAACATAGCGGAGGCGGAGCTCTCAGGCCAGGCTTCATCATGGTCGATGAGCTGGCGCCACATGCCGTCTTTACCCTGGTACTTAAGGAGCGCGGCCATCATGCTGCGATAGCCCGAGAGAATGCGAGCGCGCTGGGGGTGGTCCAGCGGCAATGAGCGGAGCATCTCGGCCATACCCGCCGCGAACCAGCCGTTGCCGCGTCCCCAGAAGAAGGGGACGTCAGGAGCGTGATAGAAGAGGCCATTCGGCTGCTGCAGTTTGTCGAGATAGGCGACCATCTCTCTGGCGGCGCGGTCGAGATAGGTGCGGTCTCCCGTGGCGCGGTAGGCCTCGAGTTGCAGCATGGTGAGCATGTACATGTCGTCGACCCAGAAGCGCGTCTCGGCGGAGAGTCCGTCGGGCGTGGGCTTCTCCCACTGGCGGTCGGCCCACGATTTGCCTTCGGCGAGGAAGATTGGATCTTTGGTTTGAATGGCGATCTCAAGAGGAACCACGCCAAAGATTGAGTCGTCGACGTGATGCCGTTTCGGCCGCAGCACAGCTTCGGCCCCGGCGGGCATCAGCGGCTCAAAGCGGGCAATCAGCTCCTTTCGCAATCCATCGTCGTGTGTTAGTTGCGCAAAGGTCAGCGCGCCATACCAGGTGCCGACTTCGGAGTAGTGGATGGTGGTGGTGGGCGAGTCAAAATGCGGGCTGGCGACAAAGTGCTCGGCTACTCTCTTGCCTACCTCTTGCGGCGAGGAGCCCTTAGGCCAGTTCGCTAAATAATCGACGCCCTGCGCGGAGGCCGTCACGGTCAAGGAGAAGGTGAGGAGGCTCAACAGCAACGCCCGGTTGAGGATTCTTGCTTGTTTCACCAGAATCTCCGATTCAGTTCTGCGCTTCAAATCTCTGAAAGTCCTGCCGCCAGTCCATTGAATGATCACGCGGTTGCATCATTTGCCGGAATCGGGTTTTGGGGCGGGCTTGGGCGCGGGCTGCGGCTTCTTTGCAGGGGCGGAGACGCCGAAGCTCAGCAACAAGAAATTGAAGCCTTTGCGCAGCGTGTCGAACAGGCTCATGGATCGATTCCCTTCCCCTCGCGATTACTTCTTCTTCGCTGGAATCTTCGCTTCCGGCGGCGCTGGCTCTCCGCGCAGAATCTCAACCGCTACCGGGGGCAGCGGCTTGTCGGCGTTGCCCAGCAGCAGGGTCACCTGCCACAGTTCGGTTTCGGTCAGCAGATCCTTGTAAGACGGCATGCCGGTGAGCCGGATGCCGTTGGCCACCTTCCAGTACGTCTCGCCCAGTGGGTCGTCGGTGACGCCCATGATCGTCTCTGTACCGTGCTGGTGTTGCTCCCACAGCGCTGGCGCGTCGGGATACATGTGCGCGCCAAAGACCGAGGGCTTGCCGTGAAGCCCGTGGCAGACAGCGCATTTCTCACTGTAGATGTGCGCGCCCGCCACCAGATTGCCCTCATCGACTGCAATCGGCGGGCTCTTTACAATCTCGCGGTTGATGCGGGCATCGAGCAGCATTCCGGTAATCTGCCTCTCCGCTGGGAGGGGAGGGTCGGCCACTGCTACCGGAACAGTGCCACGCCAGACCCATAAGGCCAGGGCAATCGGAACCAGCAAGATCCCCAGAAAGACTCCAGCTAACAAACGACCCATCTTTGTTCCAGCCTCCGTTGCCCTTCATGGTAGAGCATTTTCGAGCGTTCGTGCGGAACGAAAGGGTGGCTTCTGGGTGAATTCAAAAGATTTACTGGACAAATCTGTCTGAATTTGACACAGTTTCGCCATACCGCGCTGGCGTCCCCGGCAAACGCGATTGTGCTGCCGGGCGGAAAACCGGCCTCGGCGCCCGCGGTTTTCCCCACATGAAAGGAAATCCCCCATGGCAGATCACTCAAAGATGAAACTGGGCCGCAAGGCCATCAAAACCGATTCGCGCACCCTGGCATTCGGCGACTACCTCACGCCCGCGCTGCCGCCGCCTCCGGCCGCCGCCGACTGGACAAAAGGAATCGTTGATTGGGGCATGATGCTCAACGACACCCTCGGCGACTGCACCATCGCCGGCGCGGCTCATGCCGTGCAGGTGTGGACCGCCAACAGCGGGTCAATGGTCACGATCCCCGATCCGACAGTTCAAAGCTACTACCAGCAGTGGGACGGATACGTCCCCGGCAACCCCAGCACCGACAATGGCGGCGTGGAGCTGGACGTTTTGAACGACTGGCAAAAAAATGGCTTTGCCGGCCACAAGCTGCTGGCCTTTGCCGATCCGAAGGTGGCCAGTCTGGTGGAGATCCGCCAGTCTATCGCGCTCTTCGGCGGAGTCTACATCGGCCTGTCTCTGCCGATGACGGCGCAAAGCCAGGACGTGTGGGATGTGGTTCCCAAGGGCGGGGCGAAGGCAAAAAAGGGCAGTTGGGGCGGCCACTGCGTCTTCGTGCCCAAGTATGACGCCCACGGCTTCACCTGCATCACCTGGGGCCAGCCGAAGACCATGACCGTGGCCTTCTGGAAGAAGTACTGCGACGAGGCCCACACCCTGCTCGCCCAGGACTGGCTCACCGCAAAGGGCTCACCCGCCGGCTTCGATCAGGCCCAATTGCAGACCGATCTGCACGCCATCAAATAGGGTCAACCGCCGCCGAATCCTCGGCTGTGCTTGGAATCCTCTGTCGCTCAGCCCAAGGCTCCCCCCCGAGGTGATTTAATACCTATGGGGGGAGCATTGCCGGCATGGATCGGCGAGTTGCTTCCGCACTCCCGTGGAGGAAACCCGATACCGATGTCATCTTCTCGCAGGCTTGCTCTTCTACTGGCGCTGGGTCTCGCCGCCGTAACCGCCGCATTGGCCCAAAGCTCGAGTTCGAGCAGCACTCCCGAAGCTTCCGCCGCAGACCAGGCTCAGGCGGCGAGTCAGTCTCAGGGCCAGACGAACGTTCAGGCCCGCATCCGGGCCCGGCGCGCAGCGCGCCGCGCGGCAGGCATTCGCGAGGCCTACGCCCACACCTATGACACGAACTTCGGCTTCGGCTACCTGCGATTTGTCCCCGGACCGGGCTATCCGGCCATTCCCGCGACGGCCACCAGCCCCGCCGTACCCCATGGCTCTGGGCTTGAGCACGCACACGAGTACGCCTGGGACTTCGGGCTTACCCGCTACTTTGACGAACGGCTGGGGGCGACCGTCGATGCCCGTGGCTATTACGCCACGGCCTACGTAGGCATCCAGCCGGACAATCCGCAGGCCATCCAGGGCATCACCAATCCGGCCATCAGCCAGTATGCCTTTATGGCGGGACCGACATATCGCTTCTACCTGCAGCCGAAGTTCTCCGTCTCTGGCCGGGTACTGGTTGGGGTCGACAAGGGAGATTTTTCCGGAGACGTAAACCACAGTACCGTGGAAGCGGTTCAGTTAGGCCTTTGGCCGGACGGTTATACCTTCGCCGCCAGCGCCAGCATTCCCTTCGAGTACAACCTGACGCCGAAGGTTGCAATTCGCGTGGCCCCCGAGTACTTTTTTAGCGGCTTCGGCTCGACCGCACAGTACACCCGCGGCTTCACGACCAGCATGGTCTACCGATTCGGCAAGCAGTAAGAGACTGGGATCAAGGGTCAGGGATCAGTCCGCGCTGCCAGACGGTTAGAGAGGCTAAACCTCATAGAGATGACTCCCGCAACCCAGGCCGACGTTCCACCAGCTCTCGGCGCGGCGCAGGTGCACGCGCCCAGCGCGGGCGCGACGGCCACGGTGATCAGCGACCTGCGCGAACTCTTCAAGGTTAAAGTCGTCGCCCTTGTGCTGGTAACCGGCTGGGGTGGCTTTTACCTGGGGTCGATCGAGTCGGGTATCACCAGCGTGCAGCGCGGCCTGCTCGATACGCTGCTGGGGATTGGCCTGGTCTCGGCCGGGGCCGGCGCGCTGAACGAGGCTCTGGAACGCAGAACCGACGCGCTCATGAAGCGCACAGCAGACAGGCCGATGGCCGCAGGCCGCTTCTCGCTGGCCCAGGGAGTGCTGGCCGGCCTGGGTGCGCTGGCCTTCGGGGCATACTGGCTGATGGTGCACACCAACCTGCTGACCTTGGCACTGGCGCTGCTGACCGCCTTCACATATGTCGCTATCTACACGCCGCTCAAGCGCGTAACCGCCATGGCCACCTTCATTGGCGCATTCCCCGGCGCGATGGGCCCCATGCTCGGCTGGACCGCGGCGCGAGGACGGATTGAGTGGCCGGCCGTGGCGCTGTTCGCCATTCTCTTCGTCTGGCAGTTTCCTCATTTCATGTCGATCGCGTGGTTGTATCGCGATGACTATGCCAAGGCTGGAATTCGCATGCTGCCGGTGGTTCAGCCGGACGGCTGGTCTACAGTGGCCGAGGCGCTATTTTTTGCGGTGGTCATGATCCCTGTGAGCCTGGCGCCCTCGTGGCTCGGCTTGGCCAGCGGTGTCTACGCGACGCTGGCCGGCGCCCTGGGCATTGTTTACCTGGCTTATACGATCCGGTTCGCCCGCATCCTGCGCGTGCCGGAGGTTGAGAGCCGCAAGCTGGCGCGCGATCTGCTCAAAGTCAGCGTGCTCTATCTGCCGCTGCTGTTCACCACGCTGATGCTCTGCGCCTTGGGGAAGCACTAAGGAAGCCATGACAGTCGCAGCGCCAGCCTCGACGAATACTCGCCTCGCCATTGCCGCGATTCTTGCCGTCAGCGCCGCGGCCACGGCCTTCTTGTTCTGGCTGATCTACGTCCATCCCGCAGCCGCATCGAGCACAGAGTTCGCTTTCTTGCCCGCGCTCAACGCGTTGCTGAACGGCCTCAGCGCTGTCACTCTGCTCATCGGCTACACCTTCGTCAAGGCGCGGAAGATTCGGGCGCATCGGGCGGCGATGATGACGGCCTTTGGATTTTCGACGCTGTTTCTGGTCAGCTACATTCTGCATCACGCGCTGCATGGCGATGTTCGCTACCCGGCGCACGCGGCCTTCCGCTCGATTTACCTGCCGCTGCTGGCCAGCCATATCATTCTGGCAGTCGTGGCTCTACCGTTGATTCTTGTCACCTTCTTCTTTTCGCTCAGCGGGCGGATTCCGCAGCACCGCAAGGTTGCCCGCTGGACATTTCCGCTGTGGCTCTACGTCTCGATTACCGGTGTCGTGACCTGGGCGATGCTTCGCCTGGCTCAGGGATAAGCAGACTTATGCCCGCAATCAGCCCGAGTTCGAGTCCGGTCCCAACCAACGACGGCACGCGCCAACTGCTGCAATGGGGCTCGTCTATGGTGGGCGCCGGCCTGCTGGCCGCTGTGCTGCTGGAAACCGTACTGGGCGGCTTCTCGCCAACCGGCGCCAGCACCAACACGGGTTGGTTCGCCCTGATCGTCGCGCTGATGTGCATCCCCTTCGGCGGACTGCTGCTGGCCCTCGGCCTGGCGAAGTGGCTGCGCAAGCGGGCGCTTTCACGCCAGGGATGAGGCTCTGTTATTCTTTTCGATGATTGGAGATCGACAACATGGCAAGAAGCGTGAACAAAGTCACCCTTTTGGGAAACGTGGGCAAAGACCCCGAAATCCGCTCCACACCTGGCGGCACCATGGTGGCCAACCTCGCTCTGGCCACCAGCGACCGCCAAAAGGATGCGCAGGGCAACTGGCAGGACCACACCGAATGGCATAATCTCAAGGCCTTCAACCGCACGGCGGAGATTGTCCGCGATTACGTGAAGAAGGGCTCGAAGCTCTACATCGAGGGCAAGATCACGACCAATAGCTGGGAAGACAAGGAGACCCATCAGAAGCGCTATCGGACCGAGATACTGGTCAATGAACTGGTCCTGCTCTCAGGCCGCGAGGATGGCGCAAGCGGAGGAGGAGGCGGTTACAGCAAGGCGGCAAGTTCGTCGAGTTCGTCAGCCAACTTTGACCAGCGCCCACCAGCAGCCGCCGGCGGCCAGGACGACTACGCTCAGCAGGCCGAGATCTCGGACGACGACATACCCTTCTAATTGCAGCCGACAGCTAACAGCAGACAGCGATCAGTAAGAAAGCGAAGTGCCGGGGCTCTTGAAGTATTCGCTGTCGCCTGCCGTTAGCTGGTTTTCATCAGCGTTTCAATCAGCGTATCCTTGCGCCGGTTGGCAATTCCATCGACGTTGCCGAGCACGCGGAGCCACGCGAAGAACGCTGCTCCGGCCAGTACCAGAAAGAAGGGCACAGCCAGCCACGGCTTGTCCAGGAACCAGCAGAGCACGAAGACCGCGGCGCCCACCCCCATCACCCCCAACTGAATCAGCAGGCTGATCAACGCGTTGGCCTGCGATCCGCGTTGCCGCGAGATCCGGCCCGGATTGATGCGGTATGGCATGGTGAGCGAAAAAATGTTGCCCGCCGCCAGGTCGCAAAACAGCGCGAAGAGCAGCCATGCCGCCGTAGCCGCCAGCATCATGCCGCCAGGCTGGCCCAGCCTCAATGTGGAGAGAACGGCTGCCAGCAGAGCATCCAGGACAAAGAGCACGGCATGAAAGAGGTTCTTGGCCAGCAGGACGCTTCGGATGGGAGTGGGAGAAAGAAACAGCAGTTGAATCCCCGCTCCCTCAGCGCCCAGATTGTTATAGAACAACTGCGTGAATCCCAGCAGCGCGTAGGCCACGCACATCGGCAACGCATACGGGAAGGGATTGGCGGCGCCGGAGCCGTTGCGAAAGAGGCTGGCAATGATGATGACCATCAATACCGGCATGCCCAGCGCCCAGAGCAGGGGCAAGGTACGCAGCAGACTGCGCAGATCCTTTTCGATCACTGCGGCGATGGGACCGGAGCCGGCCAGCCACCCTCGGCCCTCGCGGCGGGCCAGACCGGGTCTGCTTGTTGAGGTTTTGCTTTGGCTTGTCTCAAGCTTGCTCCGCTTCGGCGCCAGGCCCAGGTTTTCGCCGCGATATTCGCCGCGAAGACGCCCCGCCAACGCAACTCCCGCAGCCATCGCATACAGCCCGAGCAGGCCCAGCGATCCCAAAGCCGGCGCGGATTGCCGAAGGCCAGCCTCGTCCACGGCCTGCGCCGCAAGCCCCGGCGGAAGCCACCGTTGCACCGCCCTGACGGTTTTGAGCCAGGGGGAAAACTCCGAGGTCACCCTGCGGTAGTTCTCATACCGCTCCTGCTGAGTGGCATGCCCCTGTTGACGCCTCTGGTGGAGGGCCGGATTGAGCAGTTGCAGGCTCATCATCAGCAGCATGAAAACCGCGCCCACAATCTCCCTCGTCTTGCGCTGGGCAAGCCAGCGGTCGATCCAGGCAAAGACGGCTCGCGCCAGCAGGATATTGAAGAGCGCGAAGAACGCTAGTCCCAACGCAGTCCATACGAAGAGATCCGGCCGCGCCACGGTGATTCCGATCCAGATGCCGAGCGAGCATAGCGAGCCCAGAATCGTGGAGACATCCACCAGCCCGAAGACAAGATACAGCAAGTAATAAGACCCGAAGCTCACCGGAAAACGCAGCAGGACGCTCAGATCGAATTGTTCCTGAAGCGAGGCCAGCATCACGGGAATCAGTTGCCAGAGGAAGCACACCGCCCAAAACAGGATCGGCAGAAACAGCCACTGCCCTTCGGCGGCCACAAAATACGCGCCCACACCGATCAGCGCTCCGGCTCCCAACCCGAAACTGGCATAGATCAACACCATCACCGTGCGCACACCCAGCTCGACGGCGCCCAGTTTGGAACGCAGGCCATTGATAAAAATGCGCCAGCGCAGGCCGGCCATGGCCGCGTACTGCCCACGCGCCTGGAAGCCGAGCATGCCGGATCGACCGGCGGCGGACGCGATCGTCCCATACGGGCCCGTCCCATTCAGGCCTGGCCCATTCATGCCAGCCATGAAAGCTCCTGCTGCGGCTCCAACTGCCCGCCTGCGCCCACGATCGAGAGGAAGATCTCTTCCAGGGTCAGCCGCAGCTCTTCGCCCGAGCCGGGCAGCGTGCTGGCCACGCCTGCGCGCAATTCGCTGATCGAGCCATTTGCGACCAGACGGCCCTGACTGATGATGGCCACGTGGCTACAGAGGCGCTCGACAATTTCGAGGACGTGGGTGGTGAGGAAGATGGTCGCGCCGCGATTGAGCATCCCCTGGAGCATGGTCTTCAGCGTTCCGGCGGCGATGGCATCAACCCCCTCGAAGGGCTCATCCAGAAACAGGACCTTCGGCCCGTGAATGACCGCCGCGGCCATGGCCAGCTTCTTCTGCATTCCGTGAGAGAAATCGGTCACCAGCTTGCGGCTTTCGTCGGCCAGTTGCATGAAGTCGAGCAACTCCTCAGTCCGCTGGCGAGTGGTCTCTTTGTCGAGGCCGTACATGCGGCCCACAAAATGGAGAAACTCCGGGGCGGTGAGACGCCCCAGCAGGGCCATCCCTTCAGGCACGACGCCGATCTGGCGCTTGAGCTCGAGCGCGCTGGAACTGAAGGGCTGGCCGAGGATTCCAATGGTCCCTGCGCTCGGCTCGAGCAGGCCGGTGAGCATCTTGATTGTGGTGGATTTGCCCGCCCCGTTCGGCCCCAGAAAGCCGAAGAACTGGCCCGGAGCCACGCTCAGGGTCACATCTTCGACGGCGGTCAGCGCGCCGAAGCGCCGGGTGAGGCCATACGTTTGAATCGCGGGAGGTTCCATTTGCGCAAGGATAGCAAGGTTGGGGGGGAAAGCAAAACGGTACGGACGAGTGTTTGTCGATATGTCCAAGGCCGTTATCGAGCTGGACGCGGTAAGATCGGAGAAAACAAGTGGAGAGTACGATGCTCGAAAGACTGGCCGGCAGACTCAAGTGGGAGCGGACTTCCGATGGCATTCGTGTCGTGATTCCAGAGCGGTTTAACTGGATCGCTTTGGGAAAGGGTCTGTGGGAGCCCTGCTTTTATATGCTCATATTTTTTCTTGTTGAGCCGGTCATTCGTAGCCCCCATGAAGCCGGCCTCGGCTGGAATGGTTGGCTTGCGATGTGCGCGATGTTTTTTGCTCTCTGGTTTCTCGGATCGCTGTTTCCGGAGAAGATCATTTTGACTCTCAATCGATCCATGATGATCATTCAGCGCCGGAGTTTCGGGATCAAGCGAAGCACAAGCAAATACTCGACCGATAGCTTGAATAACCTGCGGTTTGTCTCTGCATCGAATCGCGAGGAGATTCGGAACGAATATCGCCAAAGCGAGATACAGATCGATCAGGGGCTCAAGACTCATCCCTTCGCCGAAGGAATTGCCGAGACAGAGGCGCGAGCCCTCATAGAAAAGATGATGGAAGTCTATAACTTCCCCAAAGAACCGGTGCACTAACTTAGGAAGGAACGAGGAGAGTACGATGCCTGAAGCCATTGCTGGGAAACTCAAGTGGGAACCGTTCGATCAAGACATTCGCGTGGAACTTCCGGCTCCGCTGGACTGGCCTCATATCCTCCGGGCCATTCTATGGAACCTCTTCCTATTGCTTATCATTTATGTCGCGGTGTCTTTTCGCCACGGCTTCCGTGGGCCTTGGTGGTTCTTCCCCACTTTTGCGCCCCTTTACTGGGCGGGCGGAATTTGGAAACCAACGATGCGCCGGACGATTCTGACGCTGACTCCCAGGGAGATGACCCTGAACAAAGGTAGAAAAGAGACCAGCCGGAATACGCGGACATTTGCCAACGGACGTCTGCACAATCTGCGCTTTTGCGCGTCGCGAAGGGAACGGACGGCCGAGTATCAGGACGTCAAGGACTCGATTCTTTGCGACGTGGAGGGCAGAACGATCGCGATCATGAGCGGGATCTCGAAGGAAGAAGCAACTACCTTGATCGAGAGGATGATGGCGATTTACAGGTTTCCGAATACCCTGGGGGCAAAGATCGTCGAGCCCGAAGCGACGAGTGATTGATTGGGTCTTTTGGGGTCGCAGTGGGGTAAAGGAAGGACAAGAACATCGGCAGGTCCCCCGACTTCGCTCCGCTCAGGATGACAGGTTAATAGTTGTGCAATCGTTGAGAGAGTTCTCATCAATGAGCTTGTAAAGGTTCGTGGTTTCCCACCCTTTCCGCAAAAAAAGCGGAAAGGATGGGGCACCCGCGGAAAGGATGGGGCACGCCGACGATCAGAGATCGCTAACAATACGGGAGAACCGACGGCTTCATCAGAAACAATATGAAAATAATTTCATTAAAAACCGTGCATTTCCATTGCTATAGGAGGCACATAGACACTTCGTTGCAATTATCTTATGGTAGCCTTTGCGAGAGGTAAGTGATGAACGCAGAGGCGTATCATGTTGCATTTGATGTAGCTACGGCGGAACTTCGCGATATTGTGCATCAGTTCGAGCAGCTTCGCATCCGCAAGGAAATGATCGAGAAGGTCGTCGAAGCCCTCGAGCCCGTGATCAGCCACCGAGACAGCATGGCCGCAACGGCTCGGCAGCCCGAAACCCCCGTTCCTCTATCCACGCCGGAACGATTCGATGCCGCCATGACGCAGCTTCAGGGGGCACAGGAAGCAGCGCCGATTCCGCCCATAGGAGGGACCGCGGTAGGAGAGGCGGCGGACAACCAGGGGTTTATCCTGCACAACGGAGTTTATTACGCGGGGATTCAGGGGTAAAAGAGGGTGGCCTCAGCCGCGCACTAACTCATGTTGTCGGCTTTCTCCTCATGCTCTGGGTCGCCCAGCGGGTCGTTGTCGCGGTCGGTGACTTCGATAAGCGCGGCTAACTTCGCGGCTAACTCGGGCGTCCAGGCGGCCTCGGGGGCGCGCCAGCTCCAGTTGCCGGCGGCTACGGCGGGGGTGTTCATGCGGGCCTCGGAGCCGAGTTCGAGCAGATCCTGCGCGGGGACGATGGCTACCTCGGCAACGCTCGATTCCAAGGCTCGAATCAGCGGCCAGACCGGGTTCTTGTCCACTGGGCCCACATAGGCTTTGACGGCTGTGCGCTCAACCTTGCTGGCCGTCTGCCACCAGCCCAGCGTCGTGTTGTTGTCATGTGTGCCGGTATAGGCCACGGTGCCGGGGATCAAGCGGTGGGGTAGATGAATGTGCGCGCCCTTGTCGCTGAAGCCGAACTGGAGGACCTTCATGCCCGGAAAGCCAAGCTCTTTTCGCAAAGCATTCACCTCGGGAGTGATGAGTCCGAGATCCTCGGCCACTAGCGGCAGGGGACCAAGCGCGCTCTCCAGAGCGCGGAAAAGCTCGAGACCCGGCGCCTTGACCCACTCTCCTTTGACGGCCGTCTTCTCGGCAGCAGGGATCGCCCAGTAGGCCTCAAAGCCGCGGAAGTGGTCGAGGCGGACGATGTCGTAGAGCCGGCAGGCGCGACGAATGCGGTCGGTCCACCACTCAAAGCCGTTGGCTGCCATCAGGTCCCAGCGGTAGAGCGGATTGCCCCAGCGCTGGCCGGTCGGCGAGAAGTAGTCCGGCGGCACACCGGCGATGCGGATGGGCTGGAGCTCCTCGTCCAGTTCAAAGAGTTCGGGATGCACCCAGACGTCGGCCGAATCCATGTTGACGAAGATAGGCAGATCGCCCATGATGCGAATTCCGCTCTCCGCGGCGGCCTCGCGCAGTTTGCTCCACTGGAGCGAGAAGACGAATTGCAAGACCTGCTCCTCGGCCAAGCGGCGGGCATGCGTGGCGGCGGCCTGGGCAAGAGCCTCCGGCTCGCGGCGGCGCAGGGGCTCAGGCCACACGGTCCAGGCCCCTGTATTGAACTGGTGGCGCAACTCGGCATAGAGGGCGTAGTCGGCAAGCCAGGCAGCCTCGGCGCGACAGAACTCTTCATACTGGGCCCACTGCAAGGCAAGTTGCGGCTCAGAACTGGTGGCGGCTGGTCCGCGGTCGAGAAAAGTACCCGCCGCTTCGTCGAGCAGCTTGACCTTGCGGCTCTCGATCTCTTCAAAGCTCACGGGGCCGTTGGTCTCGGTCAGGCCGGCGATGCGCTCAGGAGCGATCCATCCCCATTCGGCGAGCAGTTCGAGGCTGATGAGGAAGGGATTGCCGGCGAAGGCCGAGGTGCCCGCATAGGGCGAGTTGCCGTAACCCGTGGGGCAGAGCGGCAGCACCTGCCAGAGATGCTGCTTGGCGGCGGCGAGAAAGGCGAGAAACTCATGGGCGGCGGGGCCAAGGTCGCCGATGCCTCCGTTCGATGGCAAGGAGCTGATATGGAGGAGGACTCCGGAGGAGCGTTGAAATTGCATATCCTCATTATCACCGGGATGAGGCACATGCTCACCCGGCGCGCGGTCCGGCGACTATAATCCGTCTGTTCGGGCAGAGAAATCCATTCAGCCTTTTTAAGGAGCAGATCCCTTGCAGATGCGTTTCAGCCGATTCCTTATCTCATCCTGGGCAGTGTTGACATTGGCGCCGTTGGCCTGGGCGCTTCCCGCTCGATTGACGGCTCTGCTGCCGAAGAAACCAGAGCCCGCCGAGCCTGTTGTGCTGACCGCCGGATGGCAATTGCAGGACGTGGCCAAGGTGCCGCAAGCCGGCGCGGAGGTTTCGGCTTTGGGCTTCAGCACGGCAAATTGGTACGTCGCCACGGTTCCGGGGACGGTGCTCACGACTCTGGTGAACAATCACGTCTATCCCGAGCCGCTTTACGGAGAGAACGACCGGCCGGAGGTGATTCCGGAGAGCCTGGCGCGCACGTCGTATTGGTATCGGACGCAGGTCGACATTCCCAAGAGCTATGCCGGGGAGCACGTCTGGCTGAACTTCGACGGCATCAACTACTCAGCAACGGTGTGGGTCAATGGCGCGCAGGTGGGCACGATGCGCGGCGCATTCGTCCGTGGCATCTTTGACATCACGGCCAATGTGAAGCCGGGCAGCAAGGCTGTTGTCGCCGTGCTGGTGACGCCGGAGCCGAACCCCGGCAACCCGCATGAACACACGCTGCGGGCCGGCACGGGGAAGAACGGCGGCATTACAGCGATCGATGGGCCTACCTTTCTCTCGACGATCGGGTGGGATTGGATTCCGGCGATTCGCGACCGGGACACAGGCATCTGGCAAAAGGTGGTTCTCTCAGCGACCGGTCCGGTGGTGGTAAAAGATCCGCTGGTCACGACCGATCTTCCCTTGCCCAGCACCGACTCGACGGATGTGGCGATCCAGGCCACGGTCGAAAATGTCAGCGATGCGCCGGTGACGGGCGTGCTCTCGGGCAGCATTGAAGAGATCACATTTGAGCAGCCGGTCACTCTGGCCGCACACAGCAATCAGATTGTCACCTTCGACACAAAGAGCACTGCGGCGCTCCACATCGAGCATCCGCGGCTGTGGTGGCCGAATGGCTATGGCGCGCAGAACCTTTACAAGCTGCATCTAAGCTTCAAGGTTGATGATAAGGTCGAATCGGATTCTCGGGACGTGAGCTTTGGCGTCAGGAAGATCACTTACTCGGTCCCCGGCACCGATACGCTGACCATTTCCGTTAATGGCGTTCCCATCTTCATTCGCGGCGGCAACTGGGGACTGGATGAGGCCTTGAAGCGCATTCCGCGCGAGCGGCTCGAAGCTCAGATTCGCATGCACCAACTGGCTAATCTGAACCTCATCCGCAACTGGGTGGGCCAGAGCACCTCGGAAGATTTTTATGAGCTATGCGACAAGTACGGCATTCTGGTGTGGGACGAATTCTTCCAGCCCAATCCGAACGACGGACCGGACCCAACCGACATCGACACCTATGTCGCGAATGTCCGCGAGAAGATTCTGCGCTTCCGCAACCATCCGTCGATTGCCCTGTGGTGCGCGCGCAATGAAGGCTTCCCGCCTCCGGAGATTGACGCCGAGCTGCGCAAGCTGATGGCCGAACTGGAACCGACGCGACGCTACCAGCCCAGCTCGACGGACGGAGCCGGAGTGCGCTCCCATGGCCCTTACTACTGGAGAGCTCCGCGCGAGTTTTACACCGTGACCGACGATTTTTTCAAAACGGAGACCGGCACTGTCTCCGTGCCCACAATTGAATCGATTCACGGCATGATACCCAGGAAGGATTGGGAGACGATCAACGACGACTGGGCCGAACACGATATGGCCAAGGGCGCGCAGCGTGGCGACAGCTACCCTGAAGTGCTGGCCGCACGCTATGGCAAGATCGCCAACCTGGCCGACTTCGTCCGCAAGGCGCAGCTGATGAACTACGAGAGCTACCGCGCCATGTATGAGGGTCGCAATGCGCAGATGTTCCATCCCACCACGGCCATCATCACGTGGATGAGCCATCCGGCGCAGCCGAGCTTCGTCTGGCAGCTTTACCACTATGACCTGGAACCGAACTCGTCGCTCTATGCGGTCAAGAGCGCGGGCGAGCCGGTGCACATTCAGTTCAACGAGGCCAACGGCGATCTGGAGGTCATCAACAACCTTCCCCAGCCGTTGAGCGATGCGGTGGCCCGCGTTTCAATCTATCTTCTGGATGGTTCGCTGACCGCGCAGTACGAGACGAAGGTAGCGGCTGAGGGCAGCTCCGCGACAAGCCTTGGGCCGGTCAAGTTTCCCGATTTGCTCACTTCGACCCACTTCCTCAAGCTTGAACTTGACGACGCAGAGGGAAAGGTCGTTTCTACCAATTTCTACTGGCGAGGAGAGCCGGGGTATCCGGACCTTTTCACCGACCTCGACAAGATGCCCACCGTCCCCATCGAATTCCAGGTTGCACGCCGGGACGCGGACGGCAAGCGCGTATTGACGCTGACGCTGCACAATCCCACCGCGAACATCGCACTGATGGCTCACCTGCAACTGCGCAGCGCGCACACCGGCGAGCGTGTGCTGCCGGTCTATGTGAGCGACAACTATGTATCCTTGACGGCGAATGAGTTCAAAACGATCACCATGGAAGCCGATCTGAGCGCCTTCAAGGGCGACGACCCGTTAATCACGGTTGACGGGTGGAATGTGACCGTCGTACCGGCCAACCTGCACGATGTCGAGATCGCGCCCAATCTCGATGCCCAGCCGGACCATTGGCCGGTGACCGGGCTGCCCTTCGAAACCAAGAACCTGCGTTGAATGTTCATGGCCCAGAACGAACAAAAGGCCCGCAAGCCAGATGGCTGCGGGCCTTTGAATTGCCTGAAGGGACTTCCGGTCTACATGCTGCCGGGAAGCGCTGGCACCTTGGATTTAACCATCTGGATGCGATTGTGTTTCTTGTAGTCGTCCATGATGTTGCTCAAGAAGACGTTGAAGGCCTCGTCTCGGCGCTGGTTGAGCAGATCATCCCTTGATTTGTCGAGGTTCTTGGCGATCTCGTCTGCTGAGGGCTCCTGCTTGTCCAGAATCTTCACCACCACGCCGGTTCTGCCGGCATTGATGGGGCCGCTGATGTTGCCGACCGAAAGATCGAAGAGCTGCGGAGCCACCTGGCCGACCTGACCGAAATCGGGCACCTGGCCGGTATCGCCCACCAGTTCGCTGGTCTTGAGGGTTGCGCCCACTTCCTTGGCTGCCTTGGCCAGATCGTTTGAGGCCTTGGCCTTGTTGGCCAGATCCTGGGTCTTCTGGTTGAGCAGCAGTGGGAGTTGTTGGCTGCGATAGTCGTCGGCAACCTGGCTCTTCCAGGCCGCAAAATCAGGCGCGTGCGCCGGAGCTATGCCTGTGACCTGAAAGACGGCGAAACCCTCACCGGTGGATGCAGACTGCGGCGGATCACCCTGCTTTGAATCGAAGGCCTTGCCCATGATCTGGGAGGAGTCTGGCAGCGCGGCAATCACGTCCTTTGAGCCGAGCAGCGGCGTAGTCGCCAGTTCAAGATGATGAGCCGCCGCGGTCTTCTCCAGGCCATTTTTGATGGCCTCGGAGGTGAGCGCCTGCGCGTAATCCTGCTCGGCCTTCGCCTCCTTCTGGCGAACGAGCGTGAGCTGGATCGTCGGAAGCACTTCGCTGATCGACTGCGAATGCGCCGTCTGGCGCTCCTCGACCTGCACGATGTGATAGCCGAACTGCGTCTTCACGATTTTGGTGTCGCCGATCTTCTGGGTGAAGATGGCATTGTCAAACTCGGGCACCATCATGCCGCGACGGGCAAATCCCAACTCGCCGCCTTTGTCCTTGCTGCCCGGATCGTCGGAGTTCTTTGCAGCCAGCTCGGCAAAGTTGGCGCCGCCCTGAATCTGCTTGAGCAGATCGTCGGCCTTGGCTTTGGCCGCGGCATCGGTCTTCGCGTCCGCTCCCTGTGCCACCTTGATGAGGATGTGGCGCGCGCGGGATTGCTCCGGAACCGAGTATTCCGACTGATGTGCCGAGAAGTATTGCTGAATCTCCTGCTGGGTGGGCTGTGGAACTCCGCCCGGGATCTCGCTGGGGGTAAAGGCAAAGTAGGTGATCCTGCGCTGCTCGGGCACTGCCGTGGCATAGCGCGCGGCGTTCTTCTTGAAGAAGGCCGCGAGGTCGGCGTCTGAGGGATTGATCGTCTTGCGCAGGTCGTCGGAGGAGATGACCGCGTAGTCGAACTTGATCTTGATGTTTGCCTTGCGAAAACTGTCGCGCACCTCCTTGTCGCCGACCACGACCCCGGCGGTAATCAGAGCCTGCAAGCGGCGGATGACGATGTCCTTCTTGACCTCGCCCTCAAACTCCGGGACCGACATATTGAACTGTCCGGCTACAAAGTTGGTGTAGCGATCCTCGCCGATGAAATTGCCGCCGGGGAAGAGGTATTCGCCAAACTGTCCCTGGTGCAGGAATTGGACCACGTCTTCGTCGGAGGCGTGAATGCCCAGCCTCTCGGCCTCGGCGAGCAGGATCTGCTGCTGAACCAGCCTCTGGCCAACCTGCTGCTCGACCATGCGCTCGATCATGGGGTTGTCAGGATAGCGGCTGCGCTGCATCTGCTGGCGGGCGGCCTGGCTGACCTTTTGCTGGCTCACGGTCATGCCGGAAGACAGTACGCGGCTGTACCAGTGGGGGTAGATCGTGGCGAAGGTGTCGGCGGTTGAGGCTCCCTGGCCGGTCAGGCCGGGAATCCCATGCCCACCGATGCGGCGGCGATGACGACGACGAAGAACGCCTTGGTTATGCGATTGTCTCTCTGCAGGAAACGGATCATGAGTGGACTCGGACCTTCAACTCTCTACGCGCGGACAGGTCAGACCCATCCTTGCGCGGATTGGCGGCTCAAGGACGGGCATTCGACTGAATGCGCAATTGTCGCGCAATTGTGGCTCGACGCGATTCTCTGCAATTATAGACGAGCGGGAGGCAGGCAAGGGCGGCGCTTCCCCTAAGCAATCCCCGCGCGAGGAAAGTTATGTTCGAACGCTATACGGAAAAGGCACGACGCACCATCTTTTTTGGACGATACGAGGCCAGCAAATTGGGCTCTCCATTGATCGAAACTGAGCACCTGCTGCTGGGGCTCTCGCGTGGTGACAAGGCGATGACTGACCGATTTCTGCGCTCGCCGGATGCGGTCGAGTCGATTCGAAGGCAAATCGAGAAGCGCACTCCCACCCGCGAAAAGCTCTCGGCCAGCGCGGACCTGCCGCTGTCGGAAGAGTGCAAGCGAGTGCTTGCCTTCGGCGCGGAAGAGTCCGATCGGCTTGGACACCCGCACATCGGCACCGAGCATCTCCTGCTGGGACTGTTGCGCGAGGAGGACTGCCTTGCGGCGCAGATGCTCAGGGAACGCGGGATCGACATCGAAGAGATTCGCAACGAATTGGCCGTTGCGCCTCCCGGCCTCCCCCCATGGGAGTTGGAGAGAAGGCGGCAGTTTGAGGCTCTTCACCCGGCGGAGCAGGAGAAGATAAAACAGCTCACCGACGAAGCCCGCACTAGGATTCGCGAGGTTTTCGAAGGGCGTCAGCCGTCGAAGATACGGCCCTACCCCGGACAGATCATCTATGACCGCTGTACAGAAGAGGCCAGGCAATCGCTGGTCCTCGCACATGTCGAGGCTGCCCAATTCGGATCGCCCTGCATTGAAACCGAACACCTGCTGCTGGGTGTGCTGCGCGTGGGAAATGCGCACCTTGAGCTCTTCGTGGGCAATGTCGAACTGACGAAAGCTCTCCGCTCGCAGATCGAAGAGCACACCTTGTTCTGCGAAGACGTCTCGAACCGAACAATCTCGCCATTCACCCTGGAGTGCCGGCGGGCGATGTTTTCTGCGGCCGAGGAAGCTGACCGATTGCAGAGTGAGCGCATCGGGCCTGCGCATTTGATGTTGGGCATTCTGCGCGAAGAGCATAGCTTTGCTGCGCGAATCCTGCGGGAACAAGGAGCGGAGATCGGTCGCATTCGCAAAGAGTTGTCGAGATTACCCAGCAAGGATTCCGAAAGGCCCGGCGAGCCGGAATAGTTTCCCATAAGTTCTTTAATTTTCGGAGTGGTCCTCGAGCAATAGATGCGGACACAAGCGAAAGCGGGCATCCCGGCTTCTGGGATGCCCGCTGTTTTCTGGATGGACTATTTCATTTACCGCCAGTAGTAGTACCCGCCCACCATGTAGTACGGCCGGTAGTAGACCGGTGGATAGCCGTAGGGGTAGCCGACGGCATACGGGCCGCCATAGGGGTAGTAATAGCTGCGCCGGTAAAGGCTGGGACCGCCGGCATAGAGCCCCTGTGCCAGGCGGGATGCCTCTTGCGCGTTGACCGGCGTCACTGTGAGCGGAGCTGCCAGGTGGAAGTCCACCCGCGCCTCAGCGGGAATCCAGACGCCTGGACCCGGAGTGGCCGCCGAGGCCGCCGTGCCCAGAGCCGCGCCTGCCCCTGCGCCGACGGCGCACCCGATGCCGCGTCCGGCGATGCAGCCGATGATCGTGCCCATCATCGTGCCGCCAATCACATTGTTCGCCGTCTGCCCACCCTTACCCGGCCCTTTGACCTTGAACTGATCGGAATTGAGCGGATAGCTTTGCCCGCCCAGGTCAAGGGACGTGAGCTTGAGCGCCAACTCTGGGCTTCCGGCCAAGTCGCCTGCCTTCTTGACCTCGGTGACGACTCCGTGGACAGTCGCTCCACGGGGAATCGCCAACACGCCGCCTACGGCCACGTCGCGGATCACGGTGAATTCAACCGGGTTGCCGTCTTTGGCGTGCTTGCTTCCAACCGCTTCGTTGGTCCGCAATTGAAGCAGCGTTCCCTGGGAGATGGTGACGGGGCCGGTGGGCGGATCATATCTCCGCGAAGCAGGCCGGTTCCGGGTAATCTGAGGATTCGCCGGCGCGTATTGCGGCCGGTCGGGCGGGGCCTGAGGCTGGGCCTGAGACTGGTCCTGGGACTGGCCCTGGGACTGACTTGGATACGGAGCCTGCCCCGGGGTGGACTGCGGTCCATCTGCCGGTGGCGGAGGCGGCGGGGGCGCCATCGAGTCGTCCGGTTGTGCCGGAGGCTGGTCCCCGGCGTTGGCCGCGGCCTGTGGATTGCCGACCGTCAGGTTGTTGTTCACCTTGGTTACACCCGCCACATGCCCGGCAATCGACTCTGCCAGTTCGCGGGATGCGTCGCTCGACACCGTGCCAGAGAGCGAGACCTCGCCCTGGATCGTGGCTGCGGTGATCAGATCGTTTTTCAGTGCTTTGGAGGAGTCGAGGGCGCGCACCACGTCCATCTCGATTTGGCCGTCCGTGCGTGAATCAGCGGCCGGAGCCGCGGCCGGGGCTGGCGCGGCACCCGGCTCTTGAGCCAGCGAAAACGCGCCGCAAAGCACAACCGCCGCCACCCAAGCCAAGATCTTGGGAAAAACTCTCTTGACCACGGAACGATTCATTGATCTGTCTCCTGCGCTTGAAGTTTTGCTCCCGGCCACCCTGTTTAGACGGTGAATTGCGGGAGCCGTCATCGGTGAGAACCCCAACACCGGGAAAAAGTTCCGCGGTAACTGCAAGCTGCGGCTATGGACCTGTCTCCTCGCGGTAATTGCCCTTCGCTCTCGCAGCCGTTAGACTTAGGTTTCGAGGCGATCCCATGCTAGTTGTCATGAAGGCGCAGGCAACACCCGAGCAGATCCAGGCGGTTTGCGATCACATTGAGCAGTTGGGCTTCCGGGCCCATCCGCTGCCCGGAGCGCAGCGCACCGCCATCGGCATCACCGGCAATCAGGGCGAAGTGGACCGCGGCAACCTGGAAGAACTCTCTGGCGTCGCCGAGGTCATCCGCGTGTCCAAGGCCTACAAGCTGGCCAGCCGGGACGTGAAGGAAGAAGACACCGTCATCCGCTTCGCCGGAACGGATGCCGCAATCGGCGGGGATGGGCTGGCTATCATGGCCGGGCCCTGCTCCATCGAGAGCCGAGATCAAGCCTTCGCGATCGCCGAAGAGGTGGCCGCCTCGGGCGCGCAGTTCTTTCGCGGCGGGGCCTACAAGCCGCGAACCTCTCCTTACGCTTTCCAAGGTCTCGGCCTGGAAGCGCTGCGCATCATGGCCGAGATTCGCGAGCGCTTCGGGCTGCGCATCGTCACCGAGGCCATCGACAACGAGAGCCTCGACCTGGTGGCCGAATGGGCCGATGTGGTGCAGATCGGCGCGCGCAACATGCAGAACTTCTCCCTGCTGAAGCGCGCGGGAAAGCTGCGCAAGCCGGTGCTGATCAAGCGAGGCCTCTCGGCGACTCTTGAAGAGTTTCTGATGGCCGCCGAGTATGTGATGAGCGAGGGCAATTATGAAGTGATTTTGTGCGAGCGCGGTGTGCGCACCTTTGCCGACCACACGCGCAACACTCTGGACCTGAGCATCATTCCCGCCATCCAGCGGCTCAGCCACTTACCTATCTTGGTTGACCCCAGCCATGCCACCGGCCGGCGCGACAGCGTTTTGCCCATGGCCCGCGCAGCGGTGGCCTCGGGCGCCGATGGCATTCTCGTCGAGGTCCACGACCATCCTGAAAAAGCCCTCTCCGATGGCCCTCAGTCCATCTATCCGGCCCAGTTCGCCGATATGATGGACGAACTCGAACAGATCGCCCCGGTCGTGGGCCGCAAGCTGCCCCGAGGCATTCATGTCGAGGTCCGTACTGGGGCTGCCAAAGCGTGAACTCGAAGTCAATCCTGTCATGAACGCCGGACTTATCCCATGAACTCGTCGCACGACCCGATCGCACGCTTCGTTGGATTCACACTGCTGGCAATGGCTCTCACCGGCTGTCGCCCGCACGACTTCCCGCAGTACCCGGCCAACTATCGCGAATACGCCTACGTGACCAACGGCGGCAGCGGGACTGTGAGCGTCTTCGATGTGGTCAACGTGCGCCTTGATCGAGAGATTGCTGTCGGCGAGAGTCCCTTCGCCGTTGCCGCCAGTCCCACCCGCAGCGAAGTCTATGTGGTCAACGCCGGCACAGCGGGCAGGGATGGTTCAATTTCGGTTATCAACGCAGAGAACAACACCGTCGCGGGCACCATTGCCCTGCATCGCCATCCTGTTTCGATCGAGATCGACCCCAAGGGAGATCTGGCCTACGTGGCCGACTCGGGCTCCAATACCATCTCAGTCGTAGACCTGAAGGCGCGCCGGGAGATCGCTGCGATCGGCGCGGGCGAGGAACCGGTAGCCACCCGCATCTCCCCCGACGGAAAGACCCTGGTCGTGGCCAACTGCAGGGCTGGCTCGGTGAGTCTCATTGACCCTGCCGCTCGTCACGTGCGAGAGGTCTTTGAAGGCTGCCCCGGCGCGAGCGATGCCGTCATCCTGCCCGATTCTTCCAAGGCTTTTGTGGCCTGCTCGGGAGGCCACCAGATCATGGCCATCGCGCTGGCGCGCGGCACCGCGCATCCAGCGAATAACCCAGCTCTAAAAAGCGAGAGCCTGAGCACCCAACCCGATCGCCTGGAGGCTCTTCTCGACGTGGGTCAGGCGCCCCTGCAGTTAGCCCTCAAGCCGGACGGCGGCGAACTTTTCACCCTGAATTCGCTATCGAACTCCGTCTCCGAGGTGGTCACCACGACCGATGATGTCGGCGGTGACTACATGATTGGAGACGACCCGGTGAGGGGCCTCGTCTCTGCCGACAATTCCCTGCTTTACGTAGCCAATCTCAAGTCACAGTACGTCACCGTTTACTCGATCGAGGACGGCAAACGGATCGGATCGGTCGAGGTCGGCGACGGCCCCGCGGCGCTGGCGTTCTCCGGCTCCGGCCTGCTGCTTTTCGTTGTCGATACCCGCTCCGGCGACGTGGCGGTGGTCCGAACCGCCTCGCGCTCACTGTTCACGCTGCTGCCCGCCGGCCGCGCTCCCAACGCCATCGCAGTGAAGGCGTTCAGGCTGCCCTAGAACGTGAGAGAGTTGGTTCCGGGAACCATCTTTCCTGGTTTTGCTTTGCTCATCGCCGGATTCGCAGCCAGCTTCTCAATTAGAAAGGCCGCCCGTTGCAGGCGGCCTTCGTTACGTCTGCCTCTCATGATTTTGGTCCATCATGGTCTGAAGACGATTTTTGCAAAGGTGCCAGCCAATTCGGCGGTGCCAATCCCCTGACCCACGGTGACGAACAACTCGTTGAGCGCTCCATTGGCCGTGGCTCCGCCGCCGAAGGCAATTCCCCAGAGGTTATTGAGAACAATCTTTTCCCCGCGCTCGTCTCTGATCGTTCCGACAAATCTCCCTGTAATAGGATCGAATGCATTGATGGTGCCGTGCACGGAGTTGTTTGAAACCAGCAGAGTATTGCTCAGGGGACCAAAATTAGGCGGAGCAGCGGCAACACCCCAGGCCTGGTTGAGTGGCAGTCCTTGAATCAGTGTCTTCACGAAGGTGCCGTCCTCCTTGAATTCGTCGACGTATCCTCCTGCGCCGACGTTTGGCACGGCATACGTGACATAAACCAGGCCATTGATGTCCTGAACACCGAAGACCGAGAAGGTTGATGGAATCGCCGGATCACCGAATGACTTCACCAGTGTGAAAGTGCCGTCGAACATGTCGATGTGATTGTTCGTGTTATCCGCGGCGTAGAGGAGATTCCCTGAAGCGTTGCTGGTGATGGCCAGACCCGTGTACATCGCCTTGGTGGCTGAGTTGTCGACCACGATCATCGACTGGTTGGCGTTTACTCCCGGCGCCCATGCGCTGATGGTGCCATCCAGTGCCGCGAAGATGAAATTTGCTTTCTTGCCCTGAAGCTGGAAATCCGTCGACGATCCATTGAATACGATTCCGGTCGGTGTACCGGGGCCGTTTAGACCTGTCGGAGAGGACGGTCCATTCCCGGCGGTGGGAACCAGAACCTTCAGCGACTCTTCAGTTCCGGTTGCAGTATAGAGGGTTGACCAGCCGGTGTCGTTATCACTGATCCACCAAGGGCTTGTTGCGCTCCGGGCAAGTCCCCAGGCATTGGCCAGCAGGGGATCGATGGTGGCAGCTTGGCCGACTTGATTCGAAACCAGGTTTGTGAGGTGATATTGCGCTTCGGCCGGGGCCGAAAGCACCAGAAAAAGCGCGCCGAGACAAACGGCGGCTGCGGTCCTGCGAAACTGCATACTTATATCTCCTTGGGGAAGTCGGCAGCGAAGGGAAGGTCGAATCGTCGAGGAGTAACTGTGTGCGCGGTCTTCTCTAACCTGCCGAGCCTGATCTTAGGCCGATTCGCGCTTCGGATTTGTCATGCGTTTGTCACCAGTTTGTAAGTGTTTCCCGTGCCATTGGGCGTTGACGCAAGATGCACACTGGTGCGAGCCCTGGCCGGCAGCGGGCTCATTTCAACGTGACGGGACTCCCAATTCGCATGCCAGATACGGATCGTGAGAAAGCGATCTCAAGAGGGCGTGAATGACACGCTCGAGATCAGCGGGGCGCGATGGTAAACTCTGCCTCTAGGCCATGGCCTGGGGTGAGGCAGCCTCTTCAGCTTCAAGCTTGTTGCCCACCTCGGCGGCGGCCGCAGCCAGGACACGGTGGTGGATGGTGAAGAGCGCCAGCTCAAGCCGGTCGCTGACACCGGTCTTGTCGTAGACCGAGCGCAGGTAGTTCTTGATGACCTGCTCTGTTGTCTTGAGGCGGGTGGCGATCTCGCGGTTCTTGCATCCCTGGACGATCAGCGCCACGATGCGCATCTCCTTGGGGGTGAGCCGGTCGCGGACCCGCGTGCCCACCATGTCTTCCTCGGGAGAATCAGCCACCATGAGTTGCGGTGGCAGCCAGGTCTCGCCGCCGGCTACGCAGCGCACGCACTCCGCCAGCGCCGCTCCGGTGACGTTGCGGAAGACCACGCCGCGAAAGCCCTGCTGCAGATAAGTACTCGCCATCTCGTTGTTCTCGGCAATCACTATGCCGCGGCTGCCCACGGTCTCAAGCAGCGCGTGCAAACGCTCCATCTCTGGCCGCAGCGAAGCGGCAAAGAGGACGATCGAGCCAGGAAAGGTTGTAATGGCGTGATTCATGCGATCAAGGTCGGTGCATTGAGCGATGATGCGTACATCATCGTCCATCGCCAGCACCTTGGCGGTGCCGGCCCGAAAAATTGCCTGCGAATCGGCCAGGATGATCTTGTTCATAATGCGCGTTTCATCCTTTGCTTAACTCCAGAAGTCAGTTGGAGAACGGTCCTGCCTGTGGTATCGGCCGCACCGGAATCGGGTAGGCGACCTCAGGCGGAGGCTTCTGTTCTTTGCAATACTATCGGCAGATTACCGCAAGTGTCTCAAAGTGTCTCATTCTGCAACGCTAAGCCTCGGGCCGCATTTGTTTTTCGACGGTCCCGTTTAAAAATGCTACATTCTCGCACTTTTCCTACCAACGAGATTACAGCCAGTTGGCCGTCCAGGTCACGGAATTTCGTAACCGGCATTCCTTGCTTCTGTTTACTGAGGTGGTCCTGGGAGCGGGACCAGAGCCGAAGCGATGACCGGCGCCGTTTTGAATCACGGTTTCGTCCGATGCCAGAGCTCTATTTCCTTAAGCCAATCCAACTTTTTCTCGTCTCCGGAAGTCGGTCAAGTTGGCCAGCGGTGCGCCGATGAGCAAGGAGTGAGGCATGGATGACCGATCGCACGGAACTTCTTGAGGCCGCGCTGGATAGTCTTCCGGAGGGCATTGCCCTGATTGATGACGAGGGGCGGGTGGCCTTCTGGAACCGCTCCGCGGAGGCTATCACCGGACAGGCCGGCGTCGACATGGTCTCACATCCAGTGTCGGCCGTGCGAGAGCTGCTCCGAATCACCCAGCGGCCTGCCGAGCAGGAGCCGTGCCTGGGAGCGCCGGCGGGAAGCGGCGCTCTGGTTCATCTGAGGCACAAGCTGGGCCACGACGTGCCGACGATGATGCGCGCTCTGGTGCTGCGCGACGCGCTGGGCGGGCGCATCGGCCGGGCGGCTGTCTTTCATCCCGCGGAGAGCCTGGATGCCTTGCCGCGTGGGGAGTGTAGCGAGGGCTCGATGGTCGAGGCCAGCCAGGCGGAGTTCGAAGAGCGGTTGGAAGCGGCCTTCGAGGACTTCCGCCAGGGCGGGGAGAGCTTTGGCGTCGTATGGCTGACCGTCGATCAGGCTCACGATCTGCGCAAGACCCACGGAGCCCGCGCCTGCGATGCGATGCTCGACAAGGTTGAACGAGTGTTGGCAAACGGGCTGCGGCCGGCCGAGAAGATGGGTCGGTGGGGCGACGACGAGTACCTGGTTCTGTCGCACGAGCGCACACCCGAGATGCTGGCGGCCCATGCGCAGGTGCTGGCCGGACTGGCCCGCACGGCGGACTTTCGCTGGTGGGGCGACCGGGTGTCGATCACCGTGAGCATCGGCGCGGCGCAGGCGGAGCGGGATGGGAGTTTGATCGGTCTGCTGGAAAAGGCAAAAGCCGCCATGTTCTCCAGCTTTCATGCTGGCGGAAACCAAATCACATCTGCGCCGGGGGGGCAAGCATGTTCGCCATCATAGGCATCGTCGTGGTCTTTGGATCGATCATCTCCGGGTTCCTGATGGAAAAGGGCCATATCATGGTTCTCGTCCAGCCGGCCGAACTGCTCATTATCGCCGGCTCGGCCACGGGCACATTGCTGGTGGCCAATCCGGTGCATGTGATCAAGGCCATCGCCGCCGGATTGGTGGCTGTGCTGAAACCCTCGCCACTGGGAAAGCCGCGCTATCTGAACACGCTCAAGATGATGTACCTGTTTTTGAACAAGGTGCGCAAAGAGGGTTTGCTGAGCGTGGAGATGGATGTCGAGAAGCCCAAGGAGAGCATGATCTTCAAGGACTTCCCCGATTTTCTCGCCGACCATCATGCCCGGGACTTTGTCTGCGATACGCTGCGCATGGCCATCACCGGCGGGGTGGATCCGTTCGACATGGACCAGATGATGGAGCTGGACATGGAGGTCAATCACCACGGGGCGACGCTGCCGGTAAGCTCCTTGTCGACGGTTGCCGACTCGCTGCCCGGCCTGGGCATCGTGGCCGCGGTGCTGGGTGTGGTCATTACCATGGGTTCGCTGGGCGGACCGCCGGAGGAAATAGGCGAGAAGGTTGCGGCGGCGCTGGTGGGTACGTTTCTCGGCATCCTGCTTTGCTATGGCGCGGTCGGCCCGGTGGCCGCAAATATGGCTAAGACGGCTGACGCGCACGACGAATACCTGCATGTGCTCAGGGTGCTGATTCTGGCCTTTCTCAAAGGCTCGGCGCCGATGATCGCTATTGAGATGGGACGACGCGCGATTCCCGCGCATGTCAGGCCCAGCTTCGACGAAATGGAAAAGAACTGCAAGAGCCACACATCCGCCTCTGAATCCCCCGCGGCCGCGGCAGCGTAGGAATCGAAAACCGCTCAAAGGAACAGCACACCATGGCAGCCAAGACACAACCGATCATCATCAAGAGGAAGGGCGGCCACGCAGGCCATCACGGCGGCGCGTGGAAGGTGGCTTACGCGGACTTTGTCACCGCCATGATGTCGCTGTTTATTGTGCTATGGCTGATGGGCTCGAGTGAAAAAGTCAAGCAGGCCGTCTCCGGCTACTTCAACGATCCCAGGGGCACGGGTAAGCTGATGGGCACCCTGATGACCGGCACGGGCTCCGGCGTCACCATCGCACAGGCAAGCAACGACCAATTGCAAAAGCTTAAGGACAAGCTCGAAGCGGAGATCAAGGCGAGAAAAGAACTGGAGAAGCTCTCAAAACAGATTGAAATCACCATCACTCCCGAGGGGCTTCGCATCGAGCTGATCGAAGGCAAGGATGGAACCTTTTATGAGCTGGGTAGCGCGAAGCTGAGCGGCAGCGGCCAGGAGCTGCTTTCGCTGCTTGCCAAGGAGCTGAAGACGCTGCCCAATTCCCTACTGATCGAGGGGCATACCGATGCCACGCCGTATTCGAGCGATGCCGGTTACAGCAACTGGGATCTCTCGGCCGACCGCGCCAACTCCGCGCGCCGCCTGCTGCAACAGGACGGCGTCCGCACCAACCAGGTCACACAGGTGCGCGGCTACGCCGATCAGATGTTGCGCATGAAAAACAGTCCCACCGACCCCTCCAACCGCAGAATCTCAATCCTGGTAAAGAACGATAGTGAGTCGGTACCGACGCTTGAGGCGGCCAGCGTTGTGAATGGATCGACTCCCTTGCCGGGTGTTGCCCAGCCGCCAGCTCCGGCGGCAAACGCAGCCACGCCGCAAGGTGCGCAACCCGCAGTACAGGCCGCCGCGCAGCCTGCAACCCAAGCCGCCGCCACTCCGGCCTCCAAGCCTGCCCCAGGAAAGCCCGCCGCCAAGCCCGGCCTGATGGACAAGCTCAAGAACATGCTGCCCGGAAAGAAGAAGTGATCCCGCCCCAGAACCAACGCGAAGCAGCGCAAAAATCGGCTCACGGGCCGAGGATTTTGGATGCAAGCCCCAGACGCAAGCAAGCCAACCCACAGGACGGCTCACTCCTCTCGGAGACGCGTTAATGGGCTTCGTCGTCTCTCATGTCTGAAAACCCAGACATGGGCCACCCATTCATTTTGCGCCGGTCGGCTCCGGGCATCGCACATCGTCAAGATAATTACCTGCAAGATTTTGAAAATATAGATAGGGGGGTAGGGGTGTCTCTTCTCCGGTAGTTGGTGAGCAGCAGCTCGTTGGGCTGCCTTTTCCTGACTGCCTCTATTGTGCGCCGGCGGCGTGAAACAATCGGCAAAACACTTGGAGAATCGTTGGTGCTCGCGGCCTGACCCAAAGGCCCGCTCATCGCTTAGAGCCGCGGTGAACGGGAAAGCGTCCCTAAAATCCCACCCTTGTTATCCTTTCGATGAGTGGGCCGCCTGCCCACCCCGACCTTTTGAAAGCACATGCCGTCAAGGTTCGGAGTCTCCCATCCTTTTCACAAAGAACGTGAAAAGGATGGGCCACCCAAGCTTTTAGAGTGAACCACCCGCCCAGGTCCCCAAATGCGAGAAAGGATGTCCGTGCACTTGACACCGAGAGACCTGGGGCACCCAGATTTATCGATGGGCACCTGGAACCCGCCCTTCGCTTTGCGGCGTTTAGCTTGCCTTACTGCTCGATGATCTCGACGCTCGGCGACGGATCAGTCTGAGGTATGCAGGCGAGCTTCGTTGCATTGATGACCGCGCAGCTTGCCGCGGACTGTGTGTTATTGGCGACGAGGAAGCTTCCTGTACCGGGAGCTGTCGCGTCCCATGAGAAGGTCATGTCGGCCGCCTGATCCCAGGACAGGAATTCTTCGCCCGAGGTAGTGAAAGTTCCATTGATCGTGTCGTTCGCGGTCAGGTCGAACTCCCCTACGCTGGCGTTCGATTCTCCATTCAGCAGCGGCAACTCACCAAAGAGGTAACCGCCGGCCAGAGCAGCGCTGGTGGCGGCCTGAGTTTGCAAGAGAGTTTGCGGAATCGTTTGTGGTTCCAGCCATCCCGTATCCACTGAGCCACCGCCGCCGACGCTCATCTCAAAGGCGCTGTCGGTGTTGAAGAAGTAAAGATTCGTTGACCCGTTGGGCGATTGGAATGTGGCTCGGCCGGGGACGGAGGATTCGAATTCGAGAGCGATCGAACCACCGTTCGAAATGCCGGCCGAGTAAACGCCGTTGATGTCCGTGTAGCTCCGATTGATCACGATGTTGCCGTCGCCGTCTCCCGCGGCTTGAAGGATGTTGGCGTAATATCCCGAAGGCGCGCCGCTGTTGTCATTGAACTCGGCCCCGCGCATGTAGAGGACCAACGGCCCGCTCATGTTTGCCGCGGAGTAGGAGGTCTGCTGGCGCGTGCGCATATTGCCGGCCTCTTCGCCGTCGTTCGAGGTGTTGTCCAGGACGAACATCCGGTTGGCGTCAATGATGTAGACCGTCAATCCGGAAGGGTTGCCACCGGCCTTGAGAGCGATCGTGAAGCGACCCGTGGCTGGGTCCGGTGTCGTGTAGGTTCCTGTGAAGGCGACGGTCTGAATAGCGTCTTTTCCGCCCTGGGCCAGGTCGATCGAGCCCAACGGGATCTTTCCGGCGGAGGCGCTGAAGATGCCCGCCGCCGCTTTCAGATTGGCGTTGCCGTCCTCGCCTTCCAGGCCGAATGCAAAGCTCGAGCCGTTGATGGTGCTGGCGGCAAAGGCGCTGGGGGTGGTCCTTTGGCAGTCCGCGGACCCTTGCTGGCCGGATGGCAATTCGCCAAGATCATCGGCTTCAACCATGCGGAATTGTTGCGCCGGCTGGGTGGCGCCGGTGATCGCAAGCGCCCACTGCGTTGTTTGAATTCCCGCGGCGCCATTGGTCAGAATCGTGTGCAGGCTCGCCCGGCCGTTCAGGTCGGTGCCGACGCTGTAACTGCCGGCGATTGTGCCCGATGCCGAACCGATGTCATGGCTGTTGGTGTCGAAGATGCCCGAGCTGAAGTTGCCATTTCCGTCTGCATCAAAGCTGGCCACAGAAGCCCAGCGTGTGCCGTCATCGTCGACGAAACCTTGAAGCAGGCAGACATAGCTCCCGTTGAGGCTGCCGTTATTGGCGCCGTTTGGACCGCTCCCAACATGAATCGTGAATGCGACCGGACCGGCCCTTACACCGCTGGTGTCCTGCACTGAGACCTGGAGGTTCACGGCCACCTGCGCGGCGGGAGTCCCTGTGATCGTCAGCGTGCTTCCGCTGGTGTTGAAGTAGGACATGTCATCGGGCAAACCTGTAACTGTCCAAATGTATCCGGGAGCGCCGCCTGTTACCTCGATCGCTCCCGAGTACGCCTCGCCGGCGGTTGCGGCCGGGAGCGTGGTGGTGATAATTTTGGGCGCCGGGTAGACGGAGAAAGCGGCGGGAGCCGATGTGCCCGCAGTGGTGGTGATTGTGACGCTGGTGCTTGCGGCGTTTGAAATCAGCTTGGCGGGAACCGCGGCCGTCACTTCCGATGTGCTGATATAGGTCGTCGCAAGGGGGGTCGATCCCCACTTCGCTGTCGAGGCCGAGGTGAAGTACTCTCCGGCGATGGTCAGTGTGAATGCCGACTCGCCCGCGGTGGCCAAACTCGGGCTAAGGCCTTCGATCTCCGGCGCTGCCTGTTTGATTGTGAATGTGGCCGGCGCCGATGTTCCCGCCCCGTTCGTGACCGTGACGCTTCCCGTGCCGGAGTTGACGATCAGACCGGCCGGGACAGCGGCGATCAGTTGCGTTGGACTGACATAGACGGTGCCCAGAGCAGTTGTGCCCCACATGGAGCTTGAGGCCGCGGTGAAGGCCGTGCCCTTGATGGTCAGCATGAAGCCGGCACCGCCCGCGCTGACCGAAGCCGGACTCAAACTGCTGATGGCTGGCGGCGCGGGGTAGATTGTGAAATCGGTCCCATTGGACCGGCCGATGCCGCGAATGTAGATCCAAATCTCTGCCGTGCCTGCGGAGGCGATCAGACTGGGATTAACCATGACCGTCAATTTCGTTGGGCTGACGTAGGTGACTGGCACTCCTACAGAGGGGGAACCAAAGTAGACCTGCGAGGCCGAGGTGAAGTTGGCCCCATTGATTGTCATTGTGAATTGAGCGCTACCGGCTGCGGCTGAACTCGGGCTCAGGCTGGTGATGATCGGTACTGGCTGTTCGACGGTGAAGATGACCGGAGCCGATGTTCCCCCAACGGTAGTTACGGTCACGTTAAACGTGCCCGGATTTGCAACCAGATTGGCAGGGATCACCGCCGTAATCAGGGTTCCTGCGGTGGTAGCGTTCACCAGCTGTGTCGTTCCAAACATGGCAATCGAAGCTGAGGTGAAGTGCGTGCCCTCGATGCACAGCGTGAAAGCGCCGAAGCCGGGAGGGAGCTGGGACGGGGATAGGGCAGTGATGATTGGTGGCGCTGGATTGATGGTGAAGAGAACGCTGGATGAGATTCCACCGGCCGTGACGACAGTGATTGCGCCGGTGCCGGCGCTGACGATCAAGCTGGCGGGAACGGCCGCCGTGAGTTGGGTGCTACTGACATAGGTTGTCGTCAGCGAGGTGCGGCCCCACTTCGTTACGGTCGCTCCGGCACCCGGTAGAAAACCTGAGCCATTGATCGTCAGCGTAAAGGCAGTTGTCCCAGCCACTGCCGAGTTGGGACTCAGGCTGGCGATCGCCGGCACGGGCTGACTGACTGCCAGCGCGGCTGCGGGCGAAACTCCGGCAAGCGTCTTGACCGTAACAAGGGCTCTGCCCCCGGCCGTGACCAGGCTGGCGGGGACCGAGGCCTTGAGTTGCGAGGCGCTGACAAAGGCTGTGGTCAGCGGAGTCGAGCCCCACTTCGCACAAGCAAGCGGAGCAAAGTTTCTTCCATTGATGGTCATGGTGAACGCCCGGCCGGCAATCGCCGAAGCGGGGCTAAGGCTGGTGATCGCGGGCGGTGGGGAAGTGATGGTGAACGCAGCGCCGGCCGAGGTGCCTCCTGCCGAGATGACCGTGATCTTCGCCGTGCCTGCGGTGGCAACCAGGCTGGATGAGACCGTGGCCGTCAATTGTTTGGTGCTTTTGCAGGCTGTCTTCAGCGCGGTTGCGCCCCAAATCGCGGTCGAAGTTGAGGTGAAGTTGCTGCCGTTGATCGTCAGCGTGAATGCTGTCGCGCCGGCGGTGATCGAGTTGGGACTTAGAGTGGTCACCGCGGGGGGAGTTGCCGACGCTGGCGGCGCGAATGCAAAAGCCAGTGTTACTGAAAAAACAAGCGTCAACCGTCGAAAGAACGAACGCGCACTTTGCATTTGAACTCCTCGATCCGTGAGGATTTCTTTCCTTGGCTACAACTCACCAGGCAAGCCCGCTTCCCAGTGGGGATCGGCGCTGGGCCGGGCAAGTTGGAGAGCGGCGCCCGTTTGGGCCGCCTGGTTTAGAAATCGTCGAGAATCAGGGGTTCAAAAGGTTACTTTTGTCTAAATAATTGGTAGTGCCCAATGCCGCAATTCGACGCGCGAAAAGCATGTGAGCAAAACTTCAGCTTCTATGGCGAGATTGCATGGGTATTGAATAGGGATGATTAGGATGCTCTCATCCGATGCAGTCGGATAGGCAATGAGATCCTTGCGCGCGAAAGGTCCCGCATCCTATGGGAGCGCCGTTCTGTTCTGTTTCCCTGCCGTTGCTGCGATAGCTGAAGAGGTCCGCTCCACGCGAGGGCCTCAACGCCTATAATCAGCCTGTTGTGACTACCTCTTCTTCATTTCGCTTAGGCCGGGTCGGGGAATGGGCCGCCCCTCTGGGATTGTGCGTTGTGCTGTTGACTTCCATCACGGTTCTTGCCCGCGCTCAATCGCCTGCGGAAGTTGGCTCTTCCGCAGGCGGCCATGAACGCATCCTGCTGGTTCTGCCCTTTGACAACCGCACCGGGCAGCCGAGCCTGGAGTGGATCCGCGAAGCCTCGGCGGAGATTCTCAGCAGCAGGCTGGCTTCGGCGGGTTTCGCCCCCATGAACCGTACCGATCGCATCTATGCCCTGGACCATCTGGGGCTGCCGCAGGGCTTTCACCCATCGCGCGCCAGTTCTCTGAAGCTGGCCGAGACTCTCGATGCCGATTCCATCGTGGTCGGCAGCTATGTAACCGACGGCACCGGCATCGTGGCCGAGGCGCAACTGGTGGACGTGCCCCAACTGCGCATGAGTCAGCCGGTCACCGCGCGCGGCGAGATGCACGATCTGGCTTCTGTCTTCTGCTCGCTGGCCTGGAAGCTCACCCGGCAGCTCGACCCCGGTTTCAAAGTCCCCGAGGAGACCTTTGTGGCTGCCGGTTCAGCTCTGCGCCTGGATGCGTTTGAGCAGTACATTCGCGGGATCACCGAGCCCGACCAGGCAGAGCGCTTGCGTCACCTCAACCAGTCGGTTCTGCTCAGCCCGGAGTTTTCGCCGGCCTGGATGGCGCTGGGCCGCGAGGACTACGCAGGCCAGCAATACGAACAGGCGGCTGAGGCGTTTGCCAAGGTGGGCGGCAGCAACTCCGGCGCCGGCGACGCTCTTGAGGCAGGCTTCTATCGCGGCCTCTCGCTTTTGTTCTCCGGCAATTATCCCGGCGCGGTAGAGGCCTTCGCGGGGGTGGCGCGCCAACTGCCTTTGGCCGAGGTTCTGAGTAACGAGGGTGTTGCGCTGGCCCGCGGTGGCAAGGACGGCACTGCGCTCTTTCGCCAGGCAGTCGCCGCCGATCCCGATGGGGCGGACTACCACTTCAATTTGGCCGTCAGCCTCAAGCGCCACGGCGGCAACGATCAAGAAGCCTTGACCGAACTGGTCCAGTGCCTGCGGTTGCGCCCCAACGACAGCGAGGCCCAGGCTGTCCAGAGGGCATGGACAAAGCCGGAGAAAACCGGAGTGGTCAAGGCCGCACTCTCAAGGCCCGAGCCGGCGGGGATGCCGGCCGTGCAGTCAGCCGCTGTCCAGGCAGAAGAGCAAGCCGACGCAAAGCCCGATCCGCTGGAGCGCATCGAGCGCGGTTTTGACGCCTCGGCCTTCCATCAGGCGGCATTGATGCTGGATCAGGTAGCGGCCTCCCGGCTAGCGGCTCTTTCGCCGCAGCAGCGCGCACAGATGCTCTCCGCCCAGGCCCACGACTATCTGGACCACGGCCTGTTGCTGGAGGCAGAGCGGCTCTATCAATCCGCTGTTGCCGCCGATCCCAAGGTCGCCGAGGCCCATGCCGGCCTGGCCGAGGTCCGCGAACGCAGCGGCGACACTCAGGCCGCCCGCAAAGAGGCTGTTGCCTCACTGAAACTGATGCCCTCGGTCGATGCGTACCTGGTCATGGTCCGATTGGATCTAGCCGCTGGACAGATGGATCAGGTTGCCTATGAGATGGGCGAGGCGCTGAAGATCGACCCGAAGAGCAAAGCGGCACTCGAGTTACAGCAGCAGATAGAGGCAAGACAAAATCAGAAGAAGTAAGGTGCGCTTTCCGTTCCGTTCGCAGATAGTTGCAATCAGGATGGAAGGCTGAGCAATGGGTCTATAGGAGATGCCCTGAAGGGAGCAAGTCATGATTCAGCGCATTTGTGGCTTTGGATTGATCTCGATCTCGGCCTTTGTACTGGCCGTTTCAGCCGCCGCACAGCAACCGCTCGCCCAGCAATCCCTGGTGGACAAGTTCGTTCTCTCCGACACCATCCAGCCAATCACGCAGGGTGAGCTTGACCGGGCCATTGCCAAGGCCAACACCGACGGCGCTCACGCCCTACTGATCGAACTGGACACACCGGGCGGGCTGCTAGACTCGACCCGCGCCATGGTCGGCGCAATTCTCTCGTCCAGGGTTCCGATCATCGTCTATGTCAGCCCGGCCGGCGCCCGCGCTGGCTCAGCAGGCTTCTTTATATTGGAGTCGGCCGACATCGCCGCGATGGGTCCAGGCACCAACGCCGGAGCGGCCCATCCTGTAATCGAAATCGGTCCTCAGCCCGACGCAATCATGAGCCAGAAGATCGAGAACGACGCCGAAGCCTTTCTGCGCTCCTACGTGACAAAACGGAACAGGAACGCCGAAGCCGCCGAGGCCGCCGTTCACTCTTCGCACTCTTACACCGCACAGGAGGCGCTCGACCAGCACCTGATCGACCTCACCGCGCCGAATGAATGGCAACTGCTGCGCGAGATCGATGGCCGCGAGATCACCCGCATGGACGGGACAAAGCTGACCCTCCATCTCGCCAATCCAAGCATCGAAACCCTGCGGCCGACGCTGCGCGAGGAAATGCTGGGCTGGCTGGTCAATCCCAATATTGCTTTGTTGTTTCTTTTGGGCGGTGCATTACTGATCTATCTGGAGTTCAACACGCCAGGCACGATCGTCCCCGGCGCTCTGGGAACGCTGATGGTGCTGCTGGCCGTCTTCGCACTGGACTTGCTGCCCATTCGCTACACAGCGGTGATGCTGATTGTAGCGGCGGTAGTTCTGCTGTTGCTGGAGGCCAAATTTGGCGGCCACGGCGCTCTCGCCATCGCCGGCATCATCTGCCTGACTTTCGGAACCCTTACTCTGGTTGCCGCGCCTGTACCGGAGATGGCGGTCAGCCCCTCGGTGGCCTTCGCGGTCAGTACCGCTTTCAGCATCATCACCTTCTTTCTAGTACGTCTGGCGATGCGCGCCCGGAATATGAAATCCCTCCTCGGCCCATCGGCTCTGGTTGGCAGCCGCGCTTCGGCGATGGAACCGCTGAACCCCGAAGGCCACGTCCTTGTCGAAGGCGAAATCTGGCGCGCCGTCTCTAGCGAGCCGGTGTCGGCTGGAACCCAGTTGCGTGTCGTGAGGCTGGAGCAATATCTCCTCCATGTCGAGCCGGCGCAGCCCACAACTCTGCCAGAGTCCCCCATGTAACCCTGCTGGAGTACAATCCGTGCTTAGTGAGGAAAGTCCAATGCCTGATCTTCTAACTCCACTTTTGATTGTTCTGGCCATTCTCGTTCTCTACGTGCTCAATTGCATCAAGATTCTCCGCGAGTACGAGCGCGGAGTGATCTT
>JBEKOA010000074.1:0-21048 GCA_049522255.1 Occallatibacter sp. | reverse complement strand
TTCAAGGGCTACCGTCCGCAGTTCTACTTCCGCACGACGGATGTGACGGGAGTGGCGGAGTTGCCCGAGGGTGTGGAGATGGTGATGCCGGGCGACAACGTGCAGTTGACGGTGGAGCTGATCACGCCGGTGGCATTGGAAAAGGGATTGCGGTTTGCGATCCGCGAAGGCGGCCGCACGGTGGGCGCCGGCACGGTTTCGGAGATTATCAAGTAAGTTGTCAGCGGTCAGTTGTCAGTGGTCAGTTCACGGCTTTGCCGGAGCCGGCTTGAATGTTCGATCGAACAAAGAACAAACTGAGAACTGACAACTGAGAACTGACAACTGAAAGGAATTGGAATGCGGGAAATTGTCACATTGCAGTGCACCGAGTGCAAGGAGCGGAACTACTCGACGACTGTAACCGCTGCCGCAAGCACCAGCCGCACAAGGAAACGAAGTAGGGCAGCTACTAGCCGCTAGCTTCTAGCTGCTAGCTCTTTTCGAGGGAGAGCCAACAGGCTTGCGCCCCCGAGGATCAGCTAGAAGCTAGCAGCTGAAAGCTAAGAGCTGCTTTTAGGGGCGTAAGCTCAACGGCTAAACTGTCGGTCTCCAAAACCGAACTTGGGGGTTCGAATCCCTCCGCCCCTGCCAGATTGAGATGGGATGCGCCAGGAACAATCCCTGGCGCGAAGGAATGGATGTATGGCGACGAAGGCAGCAATGGTAAACGGCGACGATCAACCGCGTAAGCGGCAGGGGGATAATCCTCTGGCGAAGGTATTCGACAGCGCGGTCGAGCAATGGAAGGAATTCACGCGCTTCCTGAGCGATGTGCGCTCGGAGATGCGCAAAGTGGTTACGCCTTCGCGCAAGGAAGTGCAATCCACCACCATAGTGGTGCTCATCGCGGTGGGCATCTTTGGCTTGTACTTCTTCGTGGTGGACTCTATTTGCAGCCAAGTGATGAATGCACTGTACAAGAAGCTGGGCGGCTAGCGGAACCTCGAGCGCGAAACGAGAGCAAAAGATGGCAGAAGAATTGGAACATATCGAGCAAGCCGCCGAGCAGGCAGACCCTGAGGCGCCGCCAGTACCGGAGCGCAATGAGCGTTTCAGGTGGTATATTCTGCACGCCTACTCGGGCTTTGAGCGCAAGGTGCGCGAGTCGATTCAAAGCCGGGTCCAGGCCTTCGGGCTGGGTGACAGAGTGGGCCGGGTGATGATCCCCACCGAGCCGGTGACGGAGATCGTCAACGGCAAGAAACGGACCGTGGAGCGCGTCTTTCTTCCCGGCTACGTGCTGGTGGAGATGGAACTCGACAACAACCTGTGGCACGTCCTGAAAGACACGCCCAAGGTGACGGGTTTTCTAGGCACGGGCGACAAGCCGGTGGCATTGAGCGAGGAAGAAGTGAGCGGAATCCTCTTCCGGACCGACACCTCGAAGGACAAGCCGCGGCTCAAGATCAAGTTTGAAAAGAACGAACAGGTCCGCATAACCGACGGGCCATTTGCCAACTTCAACGGCGTGGTTGATGAGATCAACGAAGATCGCGAGACGATGAAGGTCATGGTGACCATCTTCGGGCGGTCGACCCCGGTCGAGCTGGAATTTGGCAAGGTGGAAAAGATTGAGTAGTTGGTTCAGCTTCTAGCTACTAGCTTCCAGCTTCTAGCCAGCGCGTCCACCTAGCGGGCTCTGGTTCAAGCGAACGCTAAAGCGCCAACACCAAAATTCGAAGAAGGAAAAGACCAGCTAACGGCTAAAGGCTAGGAGCCAGAAGCTGGTTCCAGAGGAACCAATGGCACCTCCGAAGAAAGTTACAGGGTACGTCAAACTGCAGATCGTTGCCGGCAAGGCCACGCCGGCGCCTCCGGTCGGCCCCGCGCTGGGCCAGGCCCAGGTCAACATCATGGAGTTCTGCAAGCAGTTCAACGCGCGCACCTCGGCCAAGGAAATGGAAGGGCTGGTCATTCCGGTCGTCATCTCGGTCTATGCCGACCGCAGCTTCAGCTTCATCACCAAGACGCCGCCCGCGGCTGTTCTGCTGATGAAAGCGGCCGGGATCGCCAAGGGCTCGGGGACGCCGAACAAAGAAAAGATCGGCAAGGTCACCGAAAAACAGGTGCGAGAGATCGCCACGCAGAAGATGCCCGACCTGAACGCCGCCTCGGTTGAGACGGCTATGAAGAGCATACGGGGCACCGCCCGCTCGATGGGCATAGAAGTGGTGGCGTAAGGCCGCCGGTTGTCATTTCGCACGAAGGCCCTCCCCTTGCGGGAGGGCCTTTGTGGGTTTTGGCCTGGTGAATGGAATAGTGCGCAGCGGGAGAATCGAGGCACAGCTTACCACAGCGCTCGACACCTCGTTGGCAATCCAGCACTTTGACACTCCAAGCGCGCACTGAGAGCGGTTTCGCTCAAGCGGCGCAAGCCCGACCGACTCAGCACCTTTACTTCGGCGGGGCCGGAGTGAATCCTTCGCGTCTCTGCGCGGGTTCTGGCTTGGGCTTGGGTTTGGGCGCCTTCTTGACTTCTTTCCTGCCTTTGTCTTTGCTTCCCATGATTGCAAGTGTGCCACAAGAGGGGGGCCTGGGGAAAGCCCAACGGCTTGCCGGGGAACCTTACTGGCCAATCAGGCTGTGGGCGATCGTATCCAGCAATCCATTGAGGAAGTTGATGGACTCGGGAGCCGAATACCGGCGGGCGATCTCCAGAGCTTCGTTGAGAACGATCGGGAAGGGCGTCGCCTTGAAGCCCAGCATTTCGCCCACGGCCATGCGCACCAGATTTCGGTCTACGGCCGGCATACGTTCGAGCCGCCAGTTTTTTGAGTTGGCTGCGATCAACTCGTCGATCCTCTCCTGGTGAGCGATGGCCACGCGAAACAGGTCCTCGGCAAAGCCGCGGACTTCGGGTTCCACTTCGCCGGCGGCCTGCCAGAAAGTCGCGCGCACCTGCTCCGGCGTCTGCTTGCCGATGTCCGCCTGAAAGAGCATTTGCATGGCCAACTCGCGCGATTTGCGGCGGCCCGAGGTGTGATGTTGTCCACCGGTCAAGCGAGTCCGCCTTCCGCTTCACGAACCGTGGCCTGTCCGTTGAGTCCTTCGCCGTTTTTCAGCTTGCGGCTCAGGCTTACCATCTCGATGGCCGCGACGGCGGCTTCAAAGCCCTTGTTGCCGGCCTTGATGCCTGCTCGGTTAAGGGCTTGCTCAAGTGTCTCGCAGGTCAGCACGCCAAAGCTGTGGGGAATGCCGGTCTCCTGTTGCGACTGGCCGATGCCGCGGGCCACTTCGTTGTAGATGGCCTCGTAGTGGGCGGTTTCGCCACGCAGAAGGCAGCCGAGTGTGATGATGGCGTCCACGTTGCCAAGATTGGCCAGAGTACGTGCAGCGGCGGGAATCTCCCATGCGCCGGGCACGCGAACCACTTCGATGTCTGCCCTCTTGGCGCCGCTGCGCAAGAGAGCGTCCAGGGCGCCTTCAAGCAGCCGCTCGGTGATCACCGCATTCCAGCGGGCGGCGACGACGGCAAACCTCATGCCCGCGGCGGAGAGATCGCCTTCAACGGCGACTGGCTTGCCGCGCATGGGGTCGGTCCATGCCCAGAAGCTGAACGAGAAGCCGGGCTCCGGCTCGACGGTGAAGATGCGCGACTTCCAGTGGGTCTCAGTGATGGCAGAGAGGCGCGCTACCGACGCGTCGCCCTCTTGCGTGCTCAGCCATGTTGCCGCGGCCTGATGCGCGGCGTCAAGAGCGGTCACCTCGACCAGCACATCGGCTGTCGAAGGGAACCGGCCATCGACAAACTCGAGATTGCCGAGCGGGGCCAGGAAGGCTGCGCCGCTGCTGGCGTCTTCGGTCCATCCTTTTCCGGACTCAAATCCCAGCGCGGAAAAGAAGCTCGTCAGCCGGTCATAGGCCGCCCGGTTGCCCGCTGGACGAAGAAAGGAGATCCCCTTGATCATCTCTTGATTCTATCGTGCGCGGGCGGGGGAATTGGTCCTTGGCCTTCATCGCATTTGATCTGTGAGAGAGATGCGAATTGAGGAGGATTTGAAAACAAGAGAGCCAAAAGAAGGCCGGCGCATGGCCGGCCTTCTTTTGGCTTTCTGCTTGACCCACATGAGTTATGTCGTGGAGCGCGGCCTGACGGCGATCACCGTGGCCGGAACGGTGTTGGTGGCCGGCGCGGTGGTGAGGGTGCAGCCAAAGTCGATGCCGGGCGCGCAGGCCGGCAGGTTGGGGCTGATCTGCTGCGTGTCGGTAGGTGGTGTCGAGGAGCTGATGGCCGTGGGAATGCTGATGTAGTGGATCATGTTGTCGCCGGCCGTAGAGACGAAGAAGAGCTTGTCATCCGGGGCGAAGGCGCCAGCCAAGGGCGCTGTGGGCGCCGTGCCGCCTGTCTGTGTGATGAGCGGGACATAACCAATGGTGCCCGGCTCGGGAACTGCGCTGCTCGCGCTGCTGCTGGGCAGGTAGTAAGGCAACTGGGCACTGGTGCTGGCGTTGTCCGCATCCGCCGAATAGGTGAAAAACGCCAGATTGGATTGGGGCGAGGGAACCACCTGATTTATAGCGGTCGCGGCCGCCATCGTGGGATCGAGCGCCGGTGACGCGTTGAGCCAGGGACCGGTAGAAAGCGGAGCGGACAGTGAGCATTCTGCGGGCGCAATATCCACTCCAATATCGCTTAGAGTGACCTCGCCGCCGGTCTCTGCCGCTCCCAGGATGTGCTGGCCATCGGTCGTGGCTGCCAGAACCTCGGTCTCGACGTCCACCGAATCGCTTGGCGGATAGAAGGACATGCTGTTGTAATTCCCCGCCGTGCCGGTGGGGCACCAGGTGTGGGCCGTGGTGGGGCTTCCACTGAGGAACGCGCCTACGCTGGGTATGGTAATCGCAAGATTCTGCGCGCCTGTGGATGGTGACGGGCAGGTCTGGGCGTTATAGACCGAACAGGGCAGTGGCTCGGTGGTCCAGCTGGTATTCGCGTTGTAAACGTACAACGTGTCGGTGTGGCCGCTGATGCCGGTCGTAACGTCGTTCAGTGCCGCGCTGTCGGTGACGTAGAGAGTCTTCGAGTCGGGAGTCCATGCGGCGGCTGCGCCCATGCCGCCGAAGGTTGTCGTGGTGCCGCCCGTGATGTTGTAGAGATAGAAGACCTGGCGTACCTGGTCGTTGATGAGCAGTTGACCACCGCTCGGCGCGACGGCCAACACCACTCCGGGAACTGTTGTGTCCTGCTTGACGGGCTGGCCGGTTGAGGCGCTGTAAGACATCAGCCCGCGTTCGGAGCCAAAGTAGAGATTGACGCCCAGCCGGTCCATAACCATCGAATTTGGCACGTACGGCAGGCGCACTGTCGAGCCAACCGCGCCGGTGATCAGCTCAACGGGAACGATGTATTGCGATTGGCCGGGAGCCCCGAACCAGATGTTGTCGCTGGCTGTGCCGGGGGTGGTGATGGTGACCTTGTTTGAAGAAATGGGCAGGCCCGTGCCGAACAAGCCGATTTCGTTGATCGGCGAAGGATTACATGTAGAGGGCTGGCAGATGGCGTAGATTGAAGCCACGCCGGGGAAGTTTGCAGAGATGGATCCGGAACTGCCCGCCGAGATGTCGATCGGGTCGGTAGACTGGTAGTCCAGGTTCAAGCCCGAGATTTGATTGCCGTTGGTATCGAGGATCTTGGTGGACAGATTCTGTGAGACGCCCTGCGTGATAGTGCACTCGGTCTCGCTTGTGCAGCCAGTAACTGGAATGGTCAATGAGATTGACTTCGGCGGGCAAGTGGAAAAATAACCGGCGGAAGAGCCCGAACCGGCCACCGATGCCGTAATTGCGGTGGTACCTGGCTGACCGGCGGTGATGGTCACTATGTTGTTGGTGGTGCTGGTGCTGGTGGCCGCAATGCTGTTGGTGCCTACCGCGTAGCTGAGCGTGCCGATGGAGGCTGTGCAACTCGGAATCGACGCGAGAGGCACCTGCGTGCCATTGACTATCGGCAACGGGCAGGCAAGGGCCGGAGATGAAGAGTTGGTGACCGAGGCCGGCGCGCACAATAGAACCTGCTGGCCGTTGGCTCCCGTGTAGCAAGCCTGCGCATCGAGCGTGGCCGTGGTGCTCTGCGAATAGCACTGCTGCTGCGGGGTTCCGGACGGGGGTTCAGTCACAAGACTGACGGAGGTCACCTTTGCATGCACGTAGACCTCGACCGGATTGGAGACCGCAGTCTGCGCGGAGGCGGTTATAAAAGCCGTGGCGTAGGGCAGGCCATTGGTCGTTGGCAATGGATCCGGCGGGCTGCAGATGGTGTAATCAGCGATGCCGCCGCCGGTGTTCCGGTTCCAGGAGCCTGCGCAGATGTTGCCGGTCGGCGAGATGTCCACCAGTTGGCGGTTGGTCGTGCCCCAGGTGATTGTGCCGGTGTTGCTGGCGGGCTTGCCCTGGCAGGTAGTGAGCGTAGGCGAGCCCGCCGTGCGGGTTTGCCCGTAGGCGATGGAGATCCCCGTGGTCAAGGGCGTGAGGGTGATTGAGGCCACATCTGTGATCTTCATCCCGTAACCCAGCCCATTGCAGTAGTTGGCGCCCGGGTTGCGGGTGCAGCCGGAGATGGAAACCCCGGCAGGAATCGCCAGGCACAACAAGCAAACAAGCGTCAAAAACCGCCGCATGAATCCTCCCCGCCCCGTCGTGTCGAACCGCGGAACGGTCTTTCCCGAAGCTGTCGGAAAACCTGAAAACCAAGTGAGCGTCCGATCGCCGCCGCCCGCCCTTGCCGACTCTCTCTTCCGAGTCCCCCGACAGATCCTTGTCGCTGGGGCGGAAGCAAAAGCCCTGTTGCAGGGCACCTCAAAAAAGGCTGCGGAGATTGGAAAGACGCTCTCGTGAAGCGGTCCGTCAACATGCCATGGCTGGCCTGCCGCCGGTGAAATCCGCTCTATTGACCGGCTCCCGGCGCCACGCTCTTGCCGGGTGCCGGTTGACGAAACGCGCGAACAAAACTCCAATGAAAAGTGTATCAGGACCGGGTGGCAACCGGCATCCAGTTGGGCGAAGCGGCTCGCCCCTCGCAACCCTTCTTAGACTCTGCCAAACCTCGATCGCGAGCAGGCCGGCGGCTAGGGCGCGGGCGGCATGTAGCGGGCAAACCACTCAGCGGCCCGCTCCATCATATCCCGCCGGTGAGCCATGTCAGTGAGTCCGTGCCCCTCGTTGGGGTAAACCACGAGTTGGGTGGGCACATGCCGGTCTTTCAGCGCGTGCCAGAATTCGTAGGACTGAGGCGCGGGGCATTCGCCGTCCCGGTCCCCCACCAGGACCAGCGTCGGCGTGTGTGCGGCGCGGATGAAGTTGATGGCCGAACTTTTCGCATAAACTGCTGGATCGTCGTAGACCGATGCGCCAAAGTAGGGCAGCATCCATTGGCCGATCGAGTTTTCGCCGTAGTAGCTCTGCCAGTCGGAGATGCCCGCGGCGGCCACTGCCGCCTTGAAGCGCTGGGTCTGGGTCACGGCAAACATGGTCATGAATCCGCCGTAGCTTGCGCCGGCGAGGCCGACGCGGTTGAGGTCTACCGGATACTTCGCTTCCACCATGTCCACTCCGGCCAGGATGTCGCTCAGATCGCCGTAACCGAAGTCCCTGCGATTGGCCTGGGTGAACTCTTCGCCCTGCCCGAAGCTGCCCCGGGGGTTGGGCTGCAAAACAAAATAGCCGAGCGACGAGAAGGCCGCCGCGCTCAGGAACCCGCCCCAACGCGGCGTTGCCGCTGCGGCCGGTCCGCCATGAACAATGACGATCAGCGGGTACTTCTTCGCCGGATCGTAGTCTTTGGGCTGCATCAGCCAGCCCTGCACGTTGAAGCTGCCGCTCTTCCAGTCGAGCGAGATTGATTTGCCCCAGGCCGGCGCCAAGCCATCGTTGATGTGCGTCAGCTGAGTCAGGTCCGATAGGCTGCCAGCGGTTTTGTTGTCTGATCGCGCAAGGTAGATCTCCCGCGGACGGTCGAAACTGCTGGCGACGAAGGCAAAGAGTGTGTGATCCCTGGTTGCAGAGACGCTTGAATCGAAGCGCCCATCGTAGATCGTGGCCGGAAGGTCGTAGATGGGATCCTTGAAGCCGATGAACACACCCTTGGAGCCGGAATTGGGGCGGAGGTCAAGCAACTCCAGCCGCGCATTGCCCCCCGCCAGGCTGCTCAAGTAAAGACTGCTTGCATCCTTCCATTCCAGCCACATGGCTGTGGATGCGCGCCGAAATGACAGACGAGGCTGCTTGCTTTCGGTCGCCGGAATAATCCACAGATCTCCGCCTGTGGAGCCCTGATCGCTCATCAGCCCGCCGATAAAGGCAATGTTCTTGCCGTCAGGCGACCAGCGCGGCACGGCGATCTGGAGTCCGTGGAGCGGACCCGGATCCTCAGCGGGCGAGAAAAGAACCTCAGGCTTCCCGTCAAGCGCCTGCGTATAGAGTTTCGCCACCCACCAATTGTTTTCTCCTGGCGGATCGGCTGCCACGTAAGCCAGCCCCTTGGAATCCGGCCGCCAGTCAAACTCGTAGACGTGAAGATTGGGCGGTGTCGCCCACTCCGGGGTCTCGGGCTTCGAGGCATCGACACGAGCGACGGCCACCCGCTGGATCTCCACGCCCTCCTCGCCGATTACCCCCGCAGGCAGCTTCATCGCTGCAAGCGCCCCGGCCGGCCGCGTCGCGCCTTCTACATAGAGGAAAGCCACACGGCTTCCATCCGGCGAAAAGGCCGGAGCATCCACGAAGCCGTTGAGCTCTGTCAGCCGCCGCGCCGCGCTGCCGTCAAGGCGAGTCAGGTAGAGGTCGGACTGGTCCGGCTGAGCGCAATCGGAGAAAAAAGCCAGCGACCCGGAGTCCGGCGCCCACGCGATCTGGCGCTCCTGGCATTGTTGGCCGGGCTTGGCGGCCGCCGTCACGCGCGTGCTTTTGGCCTGCCCGCCTTGCATCAAATCCAGCGTCGCCACGCGAATCTCTTCGCCTTCACTCGTCTGTTGAACCCAGGCCAGCCGCTTGCCATCCGGGGAGATTGCCACCTGCCCGATGGAGTTCCCGCGGTTGAGCCCGTTCAGCACCTCTTCGATGTGCGCGCTGGGAAGGGAAGGGCCGGATTGCGCCTGCGCCGGCGGACTGCTTTGCGCGAGCGCGACAGGAAGGCTGAAAAGCGCGCAAAGCATCAGAGCAGTGACGGCAATCTGCCTGGCGCGAAGAGCGAAGCGTGTCGGCTGCAGAATCATACGAAAATGCTATCAGGCGAGATAAGGCAGGCAAGAAGCGGATATTGAGTTAGTTCAACATGTCAATCTCGATAGGCTGGGGCGCTGAGGAATGTTCAGGCACCCACGGGTTTCAAGCCCGTATCCTTCAATCTGAAGCCCTTGACACTCAAGCTGGCACCGAGATTCGCGATCAGAGGGGTTCGAATGTTAAAAAGTGATACGAAACGCACGTAAAGAATTCTTGACACGAAAAACCCCTTGACACGAACCAGGCATCAGCGTAGATATGTTGATAACGAGTGGGCAATCCTCCCCTCATTCAGATGCTTTGAACTAAGGCAAACTATCTGAGGCACGCCACTTCTGGTTTCTGGCCCCTTTTGAGCCTTCCCCAGAGTTCGATTGCAAGGCTCACAAAACAACCGTCGCGAGACACGTAGCCGCCGCAAAGAAGTTCCTGCCAAATCGCAGGTGGCACATGGGCCGACTCCGGTGTGTTCAGCTTAGAGACTTCGCCATGCTTTTTTCTCGCCTCGAGCGTTTTTGAGCCTCGTTGCGGGTGGGCCTTGTTTGCGCGACCAACCGAACAATTGGAGCTGCCATGAGCCTCGCCAAAAAATGTGACACAAGAGATCGTCTAACTGCAGGCAGAAACCGCAGTCAGCATTCGTTCAGGCCCGCGGGCCACGCCGAGAGAGCCAGCTCTGGCGGGACCGTGGTGGACGGAACGGCGGCGAACCGGCTGTCATTTGCAGAGGATTTTTTACTGGAACACACTCACTCCAACCTGCTCATCACCATGGTTGGGATGGCAGGAAACTCCGCAACCGCTCCCAGGGAAAAGTTCAAGTCAGCTCAGTGTTACGGATTTCCCTCTTGAACCAGCGCCACACGGGCGCCTGCGGATGAGATGAAGGTTTCGAAGGAAATGCCTGGCATGAGCCAGGCCAAGTGAAAAGCTTTAGAACGAGTGAGCTCGATCTCCCTCTTTGGTGTCTTTTGAGCCAAGGCGGACGATGTTCGGCAACTTGCTCTTGATTCCCCAGCCTCGAAATGTCTTTAAAGGACGGATTCCGAGAACTAAAAACAACGGAACCGGACCAGTGTTATCGGCTTCGACAGCACCCCCGTCAAAGCAGCAACAAGGGCAAGTGCCACTCCAACCGGGTAATCGACCAAGGAGTGAACGGTTGAACCGATACGAAGGCCGTGACAACAAACACGACCGGAACGAAAACAGGATTGACGCTGCCCCGAGCGGGAGATCCTCGGGCGGCAAAGCACCGCATCTCCGTTTTCGCAGGCCTGGTTGAAGGCCGGAGGAGGTAGTGAATGGGTTGCTCAATCTGTGGACATTTGGAACAGGCGTATGAGGCTATGCTGAGCGAGTACATTGAAGCCCGTTCATCAGTGCGTTACCGGATCAGCACTGTGCTTGCCGCTCAGAAAAACGTCGACATGGAGCGCGCGAGATATGAACTGGAAGAGCACCGCAGAGTGTGCAGCAGCGCCGTCATTCCAGCGCTCTTGGTGGGCCGGGATGTGCCCAAGAAGTTTGGGCGAATAGCGGCATAGTCAGAGAGGATCTTGAGACTCCTGAATTGCGGCTGACGAGTACCCGATGCTAGCCGGGTTACGCGCGGCAAAATGCAGGAGACGAACCTGAAGTCAATCCGTTGCGGTCGCTGCGTGAATCGCCAAAAGCCTTTCAAGCAGCGGCCGCAATAGTTTTAAGTCCAGCGCATTTGCTCCGTCAGACCTGGCATTTGCCGGGTCGTCGTGAACCTCGAGAAATAACCCGTCAATGCCTGCGGCCACCGCGGCCCGCGCCAGCAGCGGAATGAACTCCGGCTGGCCGCCGCTAACCCCATCGGCCGCCGAGGGCTGCTGCACCGAGTGCGTTCCATCAAAGACTACCGGCGCGATTTGCCGCATCACCGGCAGCGAGCGGTAATCGACCACCAGCGTGTTGTAGCCGAAGCAGGCGCCACGCTCGGTGAGGAAGACTCGTTGATTGCCCGTGGAGCGCACCTTTTCGACCGGATGCGTCATATCCCACGGTGCCACGAACTGCCCCTTCTTGATGTTCACAGCCCGGCCGGTCTTGCCAGCAGCCACCAGCAGGTCGGTTTGGCGGCAGAGGAAGGCCGGAATCTGGAGTACGTCCGCTGCCTCGGCTGCCACCTCGCAGTGGGCGGGTTCATGAACATCGGTCAGGACCGGCAGGCCAGTGTCTTTCGCCAGGCGGCCCAGAATGCGCGTGCCCTCGACAAGCCCCGGTCCGCGAAAGCTTTTCACGCTGGTGCGATTGGCCTTGTCGTAGCTTGCTTTGAAGATGCAGGGAATGCCGAGATCCGCAGCGATGCGCTGGATCTGCTCGGCCATCGTTCGCACGTGGGCCTCGGACTCGATGACACAGGGACCGGCGATCAAGAAAAGCTGGCCCTCGCCCACATGGACTGGACCGATTTCAAAGGATTGGCTCACGCAATCGATTGTAAAGCGCACAGGCGCTCGGCTGTCCGAGATGGCGGACGGAAAGATTCCTGTCGAATTAGTCCTTTGGGCCGGGGGAGGCAAGGTGCGAGGCATTACAATCTTCTCTGGAATGTCCAACAAACTTGCATTTCTCTTTCCGGGGCAGGGTTCGCAGGCCGTCGGCATGGGCCGCGAACTTGCCGAGCGATTTCCCGTTGCCCGCGACACCTTTGCCGAGGCCGACGAGGCCGCCGGCTTCGCGCTCTCGAAGCTGATCTTCGAGGGTCCTGAAGAAGAGCTCAAGCTCACCGAAAACACCCAGCCGGCGATCCTCACGGTAAGCGTGGCCGCACTGCGTGTGCTGGCCCTGCATGGCATCGAGCCGGCGCTGGCCGGCGGGCATTCGCTGGGCGAGTGGTCGGCTCATGTGGCCGCCGGGACCTACAGCTTTGCCGATGCCGTGCGCTTCGTCAAGGCGCGCGGAAAGGCCATGCAACTGGCGTTTCCGGCGGGGCAGGGCGGCATGGCTGCCATTCTTTCGCTCACTCCGGAACAAGTGGCCGAGGCTTGCACTGAAGCCGCGACGGAGACGGGCCTCACCGTCTCTGCCGCCAACTTCAACTCTCCTGGGCAGACGGTCATCTCCGGCGATCTGGCGGCGGTCGAAAAGGCTGCCGCGATTGCCAAGGCCAAAGGCGCGCGCCGCGCGGTGATGCTTCCGGTCAGCGCTCCCTTTCACTGTGCGCTGATGCAGCCGGCCCAGGAAGAGGTGGCTCGCGTGCTCGGCTCCCTCACGCTGGCCGATCCGAAGATTCCCGTCGCCTCGAACGTCACAGGGGGCATGGTCCACACGGCGGCCGAGGTTTTGGACGTGCTCACCCGCCAGGTCACCGGAACTGTGCGCTGGGTCGATTGTGTGAAGACGTTGATCGCCGAGGGGGCGCAGACCTATATTGAAGTTGCTCCCGGCAAGGTGCTCTGCGGCCTGCTCAAGCAGATCGATCCGGAGCAGAAATCGATGAATGTGGAAGACATTGCGAGCCTGGAGAAGACGCTGACCGAACTGAATGGCGCGAAATCGATAGGATAAAAAAATTCAGCGAGGGTCGAATTCCGGTCCTTTCAAGAGAGGGTGTCTTTGAAGCAGCGCTCGCGAACGACCCTCGCGGTCCATTGACTAGTGGTTCGTGATTGCAATCACCGCCAGTGCGAAAGCACACGCGAGAAAGAACATCCCAAGAATAGAGAAGAAAACGCCATACAATAGCGGTTGAATCCAGCCAAATCCAGAGGGGAAATAGGAGCAATCTGGATCATTTGGATCGACCAGAACCGTGATGGTATCACCCGATTTATGCCCGAAGGCAAGTGCTTTACCGACATGGTTCCCGATTGTGAAGTCACGTACGGTTCTACCGGTGCGTTGTCCCTGGCATTCGTACGAGTACCGGAGTTCGGCTCTGCTTCCACCTCTGCCGGCAGGACGCGTCAGTAACGTGGATTCGACCTTGGCCTGAAAAGGAATTCCATATTTCGTTCGACGTCGCAAACACATCTCTCGCAGCCAAAACCATGCAATTGAAGGCCCCCACGCAGCCACGGCTGGCGCTAGTCGATTGTCGGACTCTTTGTCGCGCTCCGAACCGTTATCGTCGTCCTCAACCCTAATATCCTTTGCAGTGGCGGCCTCTTCGGTCAATCCCCTCCGGGTGATCTCGGCTTTCAGAGCTGCCTCTGCTTCGGGGACAAGGTCGGAGCGTTCAACCCAGAGCTGCAGTAGGTCTCCGTCGGCCTGAGATCGGTACTCGGCACAGAAATCGGTGCGCGTTTGCGCTGTTCCAAGTTCGTTCATCTTCGCGCTCCAGCTTCGGGCGACTCTCAAGAGAGCCGTCGACTAAATCTATGCACGGATTCTCTACGAAATCCCCCCAGGCCCTTCCAGGAACTGCACATCCTCCGGTGAAAAGTGCAGCGTGTGGTCCTTCGGGTCGTAGTCGAGATTGATCGCCTTGCTCTTGCGCCCGTTCACGAAGGTTCCCGTCTGCAGCACATTGCCAATCATGCGCGTGGCGGCAATCCTGTGGCTGCGAATGGCGCCGTAATCGTTGTCCGGACTCGTCGGACCCCAGTCCTTTTCGAAACGGTCGAAGGGGTAAACGTCGTGTTGCGCTGTATGCTGCCGCCAATCCTTGTCGTGTGTCCAGACGCCGTAAGCCGCGGGAAGATCGTTTTTCTCGAGATCGGTGAAGAAAGCGTTCACCGCCATTCTTCCCCGCAGGTGGTTGTTCCAGTTCCAGGGCCAGTCGACCGGCCGCCCGGCTACAAGCCACCAGCCAACCAGCAGCGCAAGCAAGGCTCCCGCTACGCTCAAGAAAATGGTATGGTGGCGGCGATCGCGAACTTCGTCAAAAGCAGGAGCGTCGAGCAAGGTCATGGTCTGGGTGCCTCGAACCTAGAATACGGCAGCGAAGGGAACGGGGGACAGGGAACAGCAAGAAGGCCAGCGGAAGATGCTGAGATTGATTGTCCTCCTGTACCCATCTCTCTGCTGCTAAGTTAGACACCGTCGTCGGACCAACTGTTCCCTGAACCCTGATCCCTATTCACTGCTTCTACTCTTTTCTGCTGTAGGTCGTGCGGCTCTTCTCGGCCTGGCGTTCGAGAGCCAGCTCGATCAGGCGGGTGATCAGATCCTTGTAGCTGATCCCGGTCGCCTCCCACAGCTTGGGGTACATGCTGATGCTGGTGAATCCGGGCAGGGTGTTGACCTCGTTCAGGAAGATGCGCCGCTTGCCGTCCGGCTCCATCAGGAAGTCGACCCGCGCCAGCCCTGACAGATCGCAGGCGCGGAAGGCCGCAACGGCCAATTCGCGGATCAGCTTTGTCTCGGCCTTGCTCAACCGGGCCGGAATCACCGCCGTCGAGCCTTCAGAGAGATATTTGGCCTCGTAGTCGTAGAACTCCTTGCCGGGAATGATCTCGCCGACCACGCTCGCCTGGGGGTCGTCGTTGCCTAGCACAGCAACCTCCAACTCGCGCGCCTTGGCTGTTTTGCCGCCGACGCCCTGCTCAATAACTAGCTTGCGATCGTACTTGGCGGCCAGGTCGAGCGCCGGACCGAGCTCCTTGCGGTCGTGCGCCTTCGAGATGCCCACGGATGAGCCGAGGTTCGCCGGTTTCACAAAGACCGGGTACTTGAGCGCCGTCTCGATCTGTGCGATGGATTTTTTTGGCGACCGTTCCCACTCGGCCCGGAGCAGCGTGACGTGCTTGACCATGGGCAGCTTGGCCTGTGCGAAGAGCCGCTTCATCACGTCCTTGTCCATGCCCGCGGCCGAGCCGAGCACACCCGAGCCGACGTAGGCGATGCCCGCCAGCTCGAAGAGTCCCTGAATCGTTCCATCCTCCCCAAAGGTGCCGTGCAGCACAGGGAAGACCACATCCAGCGACTGGCCGCCCAGCGCGGCGTGGCTATCCAGAGCAGCTGCGTCGGTATGCATTTGCGCGGAAGTTGCCGGTTTTTCCGGCTCGGGCGCAAGAAGTGTGGGCTGCCCCTCGGCCAGCACGCGCGCTCCCGGCGTAGCCGCCGGATCGCCCGCGCGCAGCTTCTTCGGCTCTGCCTGGCTCTTCGCCTTACCAGACTCGCCCGAGGCCAGTGAGGCCGCTCTGGAGCCTTCCAGCAGCCCCTCAGCCGCACGCGCCGTCAGCCAGTGCCCGGCCTTGTTGATGCCGATCGGCACCACGTCGAACTTCCGCCGGTCGATCGCCTTCAAAATCGAAGCCGCCGAAAGCAAAGAAACCTCATGCTCGCCGCTCCGCCCGCCAAATACAATTCCAACCCGCAGTTTTTTTGCCATTTTCTATCTGATCACCGTTTTGGGTACGCGAAATATTGCCTTGATGCAATCTGAATTGAGCACAGCGATTTGCACGTGAGTCTTTTCGAGGAATTTGGAGCCTGTGTAGATCGGATCTCCTTCTGTGAAGATGCCGCGAACCGTGTCGATTGGCTCGGCTTGAGAATTCTCGCGAATCAGATGAAAGAACTTAATGACGGCGCAATCCAAACGTCGTCTCCAGTCTTCCGGACCGTTTACGGGAAGTGGATGGCCCGTTGGTACGACAGTTTCCTGCAAGCTTCGGTGCGCATCCCTCAGGTTCTCGATGGAGTCTTTAGTGGTCAGGTCGAGGCAGAGCCCTAGATCAACCACCGCGCCCACGACAAAAGGTTTGCGGATCCCTTCGCCGCGCTTTAGCTCTTCATGGGCAAACTCCAGCGCTCGATACGGATTGGACTCCCAGAAATAAACCCCTGGGCCGAGCCAATCGTAATCGTTGTTGCTGGGTTTGAAGGATCTTGCACTGGAGAGCAAACTCTCGCCGAGATCACGGTCGCAACCATGATATGCGAGCACGAAACTAGTGGAGAGACGATGCACGATCTAGCGGTAGTTCTTGGTGAGCCTGCCGGTAGGAGTATAAATACCTGCCTCAACCAAAACCGCCAATGCGTGCTCCGGTGATTGGGTAGCCTTCTTGGTGAAGGCCTTTGCGGCGCGCTTGAATTCGCGCGTGAAACTCGGACTCCGCGGATCGAGCTTGGGTGCGGTTCCGTTTCCGGTCGAATTCGGAATTCTCTTTGCCATCTCGCCAGCCCTCAGTCTTCGCTTCCTAATTGTAACCCAGTTCCACATAATTCCTCGGAGGACCGCAGGCCGACGAGTGTCTTCACAGGATCTTCTTCCCAAATGCCGAGCAGGCCAGCTCTACCGCCAGATCCGCGGTGCGATTGTGCTCGTCGATTACCGGATTGACCTCGACGATCTCGAAGCTGAGCAGGCGGCCGTGGTCGGCGATGATCTCCATGGCCAGATGGGCCTCGCGGTAGGTCGCTCCACCTCGCACGGGAGTGCCGACTCCGGGCGCATCTTCCGGGTCGATCCAGTCCATGTCGAGTGAGACATGATAACCGGCAGTGCCACGGCCCGCAACGCTGAGGGCCTCTTCCATCACCGTTCTCATGCCGCGCTCGTCGATGTCGCGCATGGTGTAGACCCCGGCCACCCCGGCGCGGTGAATGTTCTCCCGCTCGCCGGCGTCGATGTCGCGCAGCCCGATCAATACGGTATTCTCGGGCGCGATCTTGGGCGCGTAACCGAAGATGTTTGCCAGCGGCTCCGGCCCCAGGCCAAGCAGCGCGGCCAGCGGCATGCCATGCACATTGCCGGAGGGCGAACTCTCGGGCGTGTTGATGTCGGAGTGGGCATCGATCCACAGGACGCCGATCCGCTGGCTTTGGCGGCGATAGAAATGGGCCACGCCGCTGACCGAGCCGGCAGCCAGCGAATGGTCGCCGCCCAGGAGCAAGGGTGTCATCCCATCTTCGAGAGTTTTTACCACGGCCTCGGCGGTGCGGGTGCAGGTTTCGGCGATTTGCTTCAGAAATCGCGCGTTCTCGCTGCCCGCGGCCTGGGTCTCGGCGATCTCCACGCGAATGTTGCCTCCGTCGGTCACTTGGTGGCCCAGCGCCTCCAGCCGTGCCTCCAGCCCGGCCACGCGCACCGCCGACGGTCCCATGTCCACTCCGCGGCGGCTGGCGCCCAGGTCGAGAGGAACACCGATCACCCGGATGCGTCGAGTGGGCTGCACCTGGGTGCCGCGGAGCGAAGAGGAGGAGGCGAGGTTGAGAAGTTCAGCGGGATTCGACATTGAAAGATCTCCTTGCAGCGGATTTCTCAGGCCGCGGAGGCCGGAAACCGTGCGCAAAAAACGGGCCAGATGCGGTAAGCGATCCCTGGACCGGCACTATGCAGCCACACTTTACAAGCGCCATCCAACAAGATTCGCACAGGAGTATGATTGTGGGACAGCTCATTCAGCCGGAATTCTGTAGGTAACAGGTGCTTGACAGTCCTTGATGCCTAACTGTTGGGTGGATTCAGTTCTGCCGATAGGAGATGTGGGCCGCCAGATGAGGCAAGTCAGGGACAACCGTGTTCTTTCGCTGAGAAGACTGTTCGCATCAGTTGCGATCAGTCTCGTCTTAGCCACGGCCGCCTGGGCAGCGGCGCCCGCCCCATTGACAACCCTGCGGGCCATCCATGCGCTCACCAATGCTGAAGCCAGCCAGAAGCTGCCGGTCGCCTTTGAGGCAACGGTTAATTACTATCGTAATAGTGGTGCGCTCCTGTTTGTTCAGGATGAAGACTCCGCTATTTATGTGCTCGACACTCTGAACACCCCGCTGCTTCCCGGCGATCGCGTCCTGGTGAAGGGCTATACGGAAGTGAGCTTCAATCCCATCATTGTGAGTGACAGCGTGACGCTCCTTCGTCACGGCGCGCGTCCCACAGCCATCTCCGCCAGCTTCGCCGACCTGATCGACGGCAAGCGCGACTGCATGATGGTCACCGTCCATGCTGTGATCCAGTCAGCCGACCTGATGACGGACGACAAAGTGGAGATCACCTACTTGCAGATGACCACCGACGGGGGGTATCTCGACGCGACCGTGGATAGCGACGATGCACGACCGCTCAGCGGTTTGCTGGATGCCGAAGTGGAGATCACCGGAGTTGCCGGAGGAAAATTCGACGGAAAGATGCAACAGACGGGAATCCTGCTTCACGTTGCCAGACTTGCGGATGTCAAGATTCTAAAGCGCGCCGGCGCGAGTCCGCAGTCAATAGCGGTAACGCCGATGGACGCGATTCTTAAGGGTTTTCGCGTGCAGGATCAAACCCAAAGGGTCCGGGTTCATGGCACCATCACCTACTACCAGCCCGGCTCTGCCGTCGTGCTGCAAGATGGCGCCAAGAGTCTGTGGATCACAACGCTCTCCCGCAATCCCTTGCAGATCGGGGATGCAGCCGATGCAACCGGCTTTCCTGAGGCGCATAACGGGATACTAACCTTGACCCATGGCGAGATCGAGGATAGCGGCTTGCAGGCGCCCATCAAGCCGCTGCCTGCGAACTGGCACCAACTGGCCTTCTGGAGCAGCTACAAACCGGATGGGCATTTGTACGATCTGGTATCCATTGAAGGTCAAGTGGTGACAGAAGTCCGGGAGGCAGTGCAGGACGAGTATGTTCTGGTTGCCGATGGCCGGCTGTTCTCGGCCATTTACCGTCATCCTGACCCAGCCAGTCACATCCAGCTTTCGCCGATGCTGCAGATTCCTCTGGGATCCAAAGTCCGGGTTACCGGCATCTGCATGAATGAAGAGACCACCACACACAATCAAAGCGAAGAACTGCCCTTCAATCTTCTTCTGCGTTCCTTCGACGACATTGCGGTCGTCGCCAAACCTTCGCTGCTCAATATCGACAACTTGATGCGCATCGCCAGCCTATTGTTGTTGGTGGTGATCGTGGTCGGCGTCTGGGGCACATTCCTGAACATAAAAGTGCGCCGCCAGACCGCGGCGATGGCCAAGCGCATCGAGGCCGAGGCTGCTTTTGAGCGGCGCATTGCCCAACTCGAACATAAGCGCAGCCGCATCCTTGAGGACATCAACGGTTCACGGCCGCTGGCTGAGATCCTCGAAGAGATCATGGAACTGGTCTCCTTTGCCCTCAGCGACGCACCCTGCTGGTGCGAAGTAACCAACGGGGCGCGGCTGGGAGATTTTCAACCGCTGGCAGAGGGCCTGCGTGTCGTCCGCGCGGTGATCCCCGCCCGCTCCGGTCCGCCGCTCGGCGCTCTCTTTGCCGCCCTCGATTCAGAGGCATTGCCGGCCACTGCGGAGGCATTCGTTCACGAGAACGAGGCCCTCTCAGTGGGGGCCAAGCTGGCTGCGCTGGCCATCGAGACCCGCCGGCTTTACAGCGACCTCTTGCACCGCTCGGAGTTTGACCAGCTCACCGACATTCACAATCGCTTCTCGCTGGGAAAGCGACTGGACGAGCAGATTGAAGAGGCGCGCGCGAATGCCGGCATCTTTGGGCTGGTCTACGTCGATCTTGACGGATTCAAGCAGATCAACGACATCTATGGTCATCACATCGGGGATCTCTGTCTGCAGGAGGTGGCGCGGCGCATGAAGCTGCAGTTGCGCTCCCACGACCTGCTGGCGCGGCTGGGCGGCGATGAGTTCGCCGTGCTGCTTCCCAAGGTGCCCAACCGCGCAGGCGTCGAAGAGATCGTCCAGCGCCTGGAACATACGCTCAACGAACCTCTCATCCTCGAAGCACATTTACTGCAATGCTCGGCCAGCTTCGGCATTGCCCTCTATCCGGAAGACGGCGCCACCGAGGACAGCCTTCTGAGCGCAGCCGACACCGCCATGTACGCAGTCAAGAACTCGCGAAAGCAGGCGGCGAATCTCGTCTTCGGACTCGAAGAGACCCCTCCCAAAGGCGAGATTCGCGGATAGGAAAGCCCGGCCCAGTGGACGTCACGCAAAGTCGAACGATGAGCCGAAAACAGGTTTCGGTCAGGTTACGATCGTGTTTTCCCGGTCTCCGCGGGCGCACCGGATTCTTGTCCCAAAGTGATTCAGGCGGCAAAGTTGCCGATATAGACCTACGAGGACAGCCAGCGGGTAAGACTTCGCTGGATTTGCCGGATGAAGAAACTGGTTTCAGCGATTGCGATGAGCTTCGGATGGGCCTCGGCTGCCTGGTCGGCTCCGCCAGCCGCGCTGACCACGTTGCGCGCCGTTCACGACCTCAGCAACGCCGAGGCCGGACTCGCGCTGCAGGTTTCCTTTGAAGCGACAGTGACCTACTTTCTTCCTATTGAATCAATTCTGTTTGTCCAGGATGGCGATCTCGGCATCTTTGTGCTTGACGGGAGGGACAGGACGCTGTCTCCGGGGGATCGCGTGCTGGTACAGGGAAAGACGCTAGCGAGTTTCCATCCCATCGTAATCAGCAAGAGCGTGACCCTGCTTCATCACGGTGATCTGCCCAGGCCGGTTCCAGCCACCTTCGATAGTTTGATCCTGGGCCAGCATGACTGCGTGCTGGTCACAGTTCGTGCCATGGTTCGCACCAGCAACCTGAGGGTGATTGGGAGTATCCGTGATGCTCATCTGGAGATGATCGCCGATGGGGGCTACATCGATGCGACCGTGGTCAGTGACGATACAGTCGCGATCAGAGACGACGCGGCCGGTCTGCTGAGCGGCCTGCTGGACACTGAGGTCGAGGTCACCGGCATCGCCGGAGGGGAATTCGACGGCAAGATGCAGCAGACCGGGATCTTGCTGCACGTCCCCACCCTTGCCGACGTGAAGGTACTTAAGCCCGCTGGCGCCGACCTAAAGTCCATCCCGATAACGCCTATGGACAAAATCATGTCCGGCTATCATATGCAGGATGCATCGCAAAGG
>JBEKOA010000073.1:0-23296 GCA_049522255.1 Occallatibacter sp. | reverse complement strand
ACCGCAATCTCAACTACCTGCTCCTGAAAGCGCAACGGCTCGCCGCCACAAGAACACAACTCGTCGCCTTTCAGAAAGCCGCGTAAAACGATGACTCTTACACTTTCTCGTCAAGAGCCGAAAGTTTGTTCTCCTGCGTCAACCTCTTCCGTCATCTTACCCAATAGTAACTATTTAATCCGTTCCAATACGCCGACAGTAAAGGATAACTCCCCATTCTAACTTTGCTGTGAGAAATCGGAGACAGTTCGTCCTCAATGCTGGTGGCGAATTATCCACAAATGAACTTTACTCAAATGCACGAGCGACTCCGCCTGGAACTACTGCGCAGGATACAGCGCGGTACTCTCAGCGTCTCTCTGATTGCGCGGCAGACCGGACTTGGGCAACCTCATTTGTCGAATTTTCTGCATAGCCGTCGCCAGCTTTCGCTCGAGGCGCTGGATCGAATCCTGGCAGCCCAGCACATGGCGGCTGCCGATCTGCTGCCCGCCACTTACAAAGCCGGAGCATTGTCTGCAGACGGGGAGAGTTGCTCGATTCCGGTCGTCTCTCATGCGGCGGCACTCTTCGAGGCATTTATCCGGCCCTCGGCCGTGCAGTTGATGCTCTATGTGCCCGCCGGTCTGCTGCAAGCGATCCGGAGCAGGACGACGAAGACGCGCCGAGCCTGGCAGCGCTTTGTGGCCGTGCGAATCCCCAGGTCGGACGCTTCGCCGATGGAGCCTTTGGTCCTGCCTGAAGCCCTCGCACTGCTGGATCGGCACTACAACTCGCTGATGCCCTACCGGTGCAGCAACCAAACTCTGTACGCCGTGCGGCACGGGGCGCATCTTACGCTGCGCTATGTAGACTATCTTTCAAATCGCCTTGTGCTGCGGCCGCACAATATCTCCTACCCCGTCGATTTGATCGAAGTGGGGCCAGATGAGTCACCCACCGACCTCATCGCCGGCCGCGTCGCGCTGATCCTCAACGAGCCATGAACATCGTCTAATAATTGGCGCGGTTCACCAGAGCCTCTGAGACATCTCTGGAACTCTGGCTGCCGAAGTTGCGAAACTCGCGAACGTTTCGCAGTGAGAATGCCGCCGAGCCGCGCTGAATGCGGAGCCGAAAGCAATCCAGACCCTCCACATCCTCAGCCCAGACCGCAGGGCGCGCATCCGGCCTGCCGGTGACAATCTCGATATTACTGAACTCAAGATTGCGGGCATGACGGACGAAGAATCCTGTGGCGGGCAGGGTTCCGAACATGCTGGCCTCGGGATAACCGCGCTCGCTCTCCACAGGCTGGAGGGCAGCCCACTCGGGCGAGCCGCCGCCAAGTTGATGGAGATAGACATCGCTGATTTTCACATCTTCGATCGGCGATCCGGGAATGCCGCTGATGATGGAGGGATATTCGGCCACGGAGTCATAGCTGATGACATTTGAGATCAGAACGCGCCGGAGAGTGCCGGGCTGTGCGCCCGCCGGTCCCCGCATCCGGCTGCCCAGGCGAAGAAAGATCGGCGGATGCACCAGGCCGCGCATGGAGAGGTTGGTCACAGTGATGTCTTCAATCGTTCCTCCGTCCACTGTCTCCAGTGCAAGCCCGCGGCATTGATCGAAGACGCAATTCGCGATGGTAATGTTTTTGAAACCGCCGTTGGATTCAGTGCCGCACTTGATTCGGCCACAGGCTTTACGCACTTGCGAGTAAGTGCCCGGCTTCCAGGCGCCGCTCAACATGCTGCCAAACTCGTAGGCGCCGGTGACGTAACAATCTGAGATAGTCACGTTTTCGGTGGCGCGCGCATAGCCAAGAGCGAAGGAACTCTTGGGACAAATGGCATCGTCCCAAGGGGAGTTGACCGAGCAGTTTGAGACGCGCACGTTGCGGCAACAGTCGATGTCGATGCCGTCGCGATTGGTGTCGATTTTGAGCCCGTCAAGGACGACATTATCCACGCCGGTGAGCAGAATGGCGAAGTGGCCGCCCATCTTGATGGAGATGTCGCGGATGGTTGCGTTGCGGCAGTTCTTCAGTGCGATTGCCTTATTACCGACGCCAGGGCTCTCGGCACGCGGCACACTGTCGGAATCGCCACGGCTGAGCCCCTTGCCCCAGATGAGGCCCGCGCCGGTGATGGAAAGGTCTTCGAGGCCATCGCCATAGATGAGGCTGTTGGCCCAGTGGTTGTGTCCGAAGTCCTGATATGCCTCCCACGGCTGTGGCGGCCCGGCAGGATCGTAGCCGCCCGTTGAGGTTCCGGCATCGGGCACCTCTGCTGCGAGAATGGTCGCGCCATGCTCGAGGTGCAGGCCGACGTGACTCTTGAGCCGGATCGTATAGCAGGCGTACGTGCCTGCGGGAAACCAGACCGTGCCCCCACCTTGAGCGGCGGCGGATTCAATGGCCCGATTGACAGCGGGCGTGTCGAACGTCGAGCCGTCGCCCGCGGCGCCAAATTCGCGGACGTTGATCCAGCCCGGCGAGGGCTTCGGTTGTTGTCCGTTCGGGGCCTGCCGTTCAAGATCCTGCGCCGCCAGACTGACAGGAAATGCGGCGGCCACAGTGCCAATTGCGTTTTGAAGGAAGTCTCTGCGGATCACGATAATTCTCCCTTGCTGCATGGTTCTTCTTTGCGTCGTTCAGCCTTCGCGCGCACGAGTTGAATACCGCCAACCTCACGCATGATTTCAGCCGAGATGCACTTGCTGATTGGGGTGGATGGTCACGCTCCGCACAGGGCTCGAACCCAGATGGATGGATACGGTCTCGACGGCTTCGCCGATTCCGGCGAGCAGATTCGGCCGGCCCTGCTTGTCGGTGATCAAGCGAGCAGTTCCCGACTCAATGCGGCCAATCTTCTTGCCGTCGAGTTCGAGCGCAGCGCCTCCTCTGTCATAAACCATATTGGCAGTGCGGCTCCGGTCAAAGTGCATGGAGAAGTGCGCGGACTGCGCGGCTGCACAGCCAGGGCGCACGTTCCACTCCAGTTGGCCGTTGATCTCGCGAACGCCGGCCAGCCGCCAGGTGAAATCGACCATCACCAGCGCCGCGGGCGAGTATCTGGGCGTATCTGTTTGGGTAAACTCACCGGTCACCGGGTCCATCTGCTGGCGGAAAGTCATATCGTGTTGGATCGCATCGCACCAGCGGCTCATCAGGAACGAGAGCTCTGCCGCCTTGCCATAATGCTCTTGCCAGCGGGGCGCTCGCAGCGCAGTAAGAGCCTGCGACGCGCCACCCCAACTGTTGCCGGGAATGGGCCGCACAAACGCGGAATCATCCAATGCAATCGAAGGAAGCGGGTACGGAGCCCAGAAGGCTTTGGGGTTGTGAATCTGACGTTCCCAGAGAGAGTCGAATGTCTTCTGATCGACCACGTGTTCGCCGCAAACGCGGCTGAGCACGTCGGAACGCACGCGAACGAAGTGCCCCTGCGCATCAAGGTCATAGAAAGCCGCGTCGTCAGGGACGTAAAGCTTCGCCAGGATGAGCCGGCGAATCTCTTCCGCGCTTTCCATCCAACGATCCGCGTCGGCGTTTTTGCCCAGAGCCTTGGCCATGGCGGCCAGAGCTACTCGGCCTCCATAGACCGTGGCGGAAAGATCAGGGCAAAGGCGCGGCAATCCTGGAGCCTGCGGACACTTTCTGGCATCTTTGCCGGGACACTGGTTCGGCATGCCGGCCCACCGCGGGCTGTTGTCATGGCCGGTGTCGTAGGTGCAGAAGCCTTCCACCAGCCCTGTGCCTCGGATACTGCGATAGCGCATCAGCCAGCCATCCCAGCGCGCACAGCACTCGAATGACGTTTGGAGCAGCTCTTCGTCCCCTGTGCGCTGGACCAGTTCCCAGGCTGTTGCCGCAATGGGCACCACCATTTGGATTTGCCCAAATCCTGTCTCCGAGCGTTTGTTGTTTGCCGGAAGCTGTCCATCTGCCCTCTGCAAGGCAAAGAAAGTCATGTGGCTGTTGCGCGCCACATCGGCTCGGAACGAGCTGAAGACCAGCGCTTCATGCGGCCCGCATTCCTGCCAGATGCCGTTGTAGTTCGCCCCCTCGATGAGAACAGGAGCGTCGAAATGCGGCAGCGATTGCACATTGCCCGCCAGCACCCGCAGCGCCTGGTCGTAAGCCTGCTGCCATCTTCGATTGGCGGTCGAGAAGACCGGCGCATCGCTACCCGCATCGGCCCGCACGAGGCAGCCCGAACCCGCAGCCAGCATAGCGGCAGAGGAGGCGCGTAAAAACTCGCGTCGTTCCATACTGCCCATCATCCTCTCTCGGGGCGAGCTTTCGTCAAGTCGGGCGAATGCCCTAAGACAACAAAACGTCGGTTAGACTGGGAGCCTCGCTGGACGCTGAAGTTAGCCCGGCCTTTCGGTTCTTGTAACTGGCAATAATGAATTCCCGGAAGAGCGGATGCGGCTCGAGCGGCTTTGACTTGAACTCCGGATGAAACTGGCAGCCCAGGAAGTATGGATGGCCCGGCAGTTCCACAATCTCAACATAAGTGGAATCGGGAGTGGTGCCGCTGAGCCGGAGACCGCCGCCGGTGAGCAGGGCTTCGTATTCGCGATTGAACTCGTAGCGATGGCGATGGCGCTCACTGATCTCTTTTGCGCCGCCGTAAGCTTTGGCTGCCAGCGTATCTTCCTGCAGAACGCACGCCCATGCTCCCAGGCGCATCGTCCCGCCCATCTCTTCCACGCCCAGCAGTTCACGCAGCTTGTAGATAATTCGGTGCTGACAGGCGGGGTCGAATTCAGTGGAGTTCGCATCTTTGAGGCCGCATACGTTGCGGGCAAACTCGATGCAGGCCGTCTGCATGCCCAGGCAGATCCCGAAGTAGGGCACCTGCTTCTCGCGAGCGTAGCGAATGGCATTCAACATGCCCTCGATGCCGCGCTTGCCAAAGCCTCCAGGGACCAGAATGCCGTCGAATCCCTCTAACTGCGGCTCATAACTCCGGTCTTCCGGAAATTTTGACTCCAAGCCTTCAGCCTCAATCCAGGTTACTTTGAGTTTCAGGTTTTGCGAGACCGCTCCGTGAGTCAGCGCTTCCTTGAGCGATTTGTAACTGTCCTCGTACTCGACGTACTTACCAACAATGCCGATGTGAACTTCATCCTTCGGGTTATAGCAGCGATCAACCAAAGCCTTCCACTCGGTCAGATTGGCTTCAGGCGCCTCTATGCGTAGATACTTAAGGATCAGCGCGTCCACGCCTTCGTTGGCAAAGCCGAGCGGCACCTCGTAGATGGAGGGCACGGTCCTGGCACCAATAACGGCGCGCTCTTCGACGTTGCAGAAGAGGGCAATCTTCTTCTTCATTTCGATGCCCAGCGCTCGCTCCGAGCGGCAAAGCAGTAGATCGGCCTGAATTCCGATGGAGAGCAGTTCCTTGACGGAGTGTTGCGTGGGCTTGGTCTTTAGCTCCTGTGCGGCGGCGATCCATGGCACGAGCGTGAGATGGACAAATACAGTATTTTCACGACCCAGTTCCTGGCGCATCTGCCGGATGGCCTCAAGAAACGGCAGCGACTCGATGTCGCCCACCGTGCCCCCGATCTCGACGATGGTCACATCGGCGCCGTTTGATGAGACTTTGCGCATGGCGTTCTTGATTTCGTTCGTCACATGGGGAATGACCTGGACGGTCTTGCCCAGGTAGTCCCCGCGCCGCTCTTTGAGGATGATCTGCTCGTAGATGCGGCCGGTGGTCAGATTGTTGTCGCGCGACAGAGGCGCATGAGTGAAGCGCTCGTAATGACCAAGGTCGAGGTCGGTCTCAGCGCCGTCGTCGGTGACAAAGACCTCGCCGTGCTGAAAGGGCGACATCGTGCCCGGATCGACATTGAGGTAGGGGTCGAACTTCATCATGTTGACGCGAAGGCCTCGGCTCTCAAGCAGGCAACCGATGGAAGCCGCCGCCAGACCTTTACCTAAACTGGACACAACTCCGCCCGTCACAAAGACATACTTTGCCGACATCAAGGCAACCTCTTGATTGAATTGTTGGGATGGCCAAACCAGGTGGACACTATCGAGTATGACAGAGATGGGAGCGTGAAGGAAGCGGAAAAGACCAGAGGTTGGACGTATCGACCAGGTGTCGCGCCGTTAAAGTATATTCTTTCAACACCTTAAGGGAGATTCTCTCGAAACGCCATGGCTAGGCCCGGCTCGAATTGAACGAATGGCCGCATCGGTCGAACAATGCCAGAGGAGGAGAAGAAGCACGATAGCGACAAACGCAGCATCGCACAGCAAATTGGCGGCGGGTGCCGTGGGTTAGAATCGGGGGAAAGAGGAAGTGCATGCGCGACACCATATTGGTCACTGGCGGCGCCGGATTCATCGGATCGAACTTTATTCTTCAATGGATAACGGAATCAGACTCGGCAGTGATCAACCTCGACCTGCTGACCTACGCAGGAAATCCAGCCAACCTTTCCTCGGTGGAAGGGAATGCAAATTATCTGCTGAACGTGGGCGATATTTGCGACCCGGAGCGCGTGGCACTTTTATTGCGGGAACATCAGCCCAGAGCCATCATTCATTTCGCCGCGGAAAGTCATGTAGACCGCTCCATCACTTCACCTGAATCGTTTATTCGCACCAACGTGCAGGGAACCCTGGTTCTGCTTGATCAGGCCCGGCTCTATTGGTCAGCGCTCGACGAAGCGGATCGGTCCGCCTTCCGGTTTCTGCATGTTTCCACCGATGAAGTTTACGGCTCGCTTTCGCCGGACGATCCGCCCTTCCGCGAAACCACGGCCTACGCTCCAAATAGCCCGTATGCGGCGTCGAAAGCTGCCTCCGACCACCTGGCGCGGGCGTACTTTCACACCTGGGGACTTCCCGTTCTAACGACCAACTGCTCCAATAACTATGGACCTTTCCAGTTTCCCGAGAAGTTGATTCCTCTGATGATTCTCAATGCGCTTGAGGGCAAGCCGCTGCCGGTTTATGGCGACGGCGCAAACGTGCGCGACTGGCTCTTTGTGGAGGATCACTGCACGGCCATTCGTACCGTGCTCGAAAAAGGCCGCGTGGGCGAAACCTATAACATCGGCGGAAACAGCGAGCGCAAGAATCTCGATGTCGTGCATACAATCTGCGATCTGGTGGATGAGATGCGGCCCGACATCGGTCTCTTCCCTCGCAGAAATCTGGTGACTTTCGTCAAGGATCGTCCCGGACACGATCGCCGCTATGCCATCGACGCCTCCAAGATCGAGCGTGAGTTGGGATGGCGCCCCGCGCAGGGATTTGAAAGCGGGCTTCGCAAAACGGTTCGCTGGTATCTCGACCATCCGGCATGGATTGAGAGCGTGCGCACCGGTGCTTATCTTGATTGGATCAGGCAAAACTATACGGAGCGTGTCGCGCCATGAAGGGAATCATTCTTGCGGGAGGCTCGGGCACTCGCCTCTATCCCGTCACTCAGGTCGTGTCCAAGCAGTTACTGCCTGTTTATGACAAGCCGATGATCTACTATCCGCTCAGCACGCTGATGCTGGCCGGATTGCGCGAGATCCTTATTATCACAACGCCCCAGGAGAGCAGCCGCTTTCAAGATTTGTTGGGCGACGGCAGCCAGTGGGGCATTCATCTCAGTCATGCCGTCCAGCCCAGTCCGGACGGGTTGGCACAAGCTTTTATAATCGGCCGCGAGTTTATCGGCGGCGATGCATGCTCGCTGATTCTCGGCGATAACATCTTTTATGGCCAGGGCTTTTCGCGCCAGTTGCAAAAGGCGGCCCAGTTGGAAGACGGCGCCACGGTCTTCGCTTATCAGGTTGAAGATCCGGAGCGCTATGGCGTTGTGGAATTCGATAGCACGGGCCGCGCCATCAGCCTTGAAGAAAAGCCAAAGCTTCCTAAATCGCGCTTCGCAGTTACAGGCCTCTATTTCTACGATCATCGGGTTGTCGACATTGCATCTTCGCTCAAGCCATCGCCGCGCGGAGAACTTGAAATTACCGACCTGAATCGCTGCTATCTTGACCGGGGTCTCTTGAATGTGGAGATGATGAGCCGTGGAATGGCCTGGCTTGACACCGGCACTCAGGAGTCGCTGCTTGAAGCGGCACTCTTTGTTCATACCATCCAGCGGCGCCAAGGGCTGAGCATCGCCTGCCCGGAAGAGATTGCTTTCCGGCAGGGCTTCATCACCGCATCACAGTTACAGTCGCTCGCCGAAAAGGTAAGCAAGAGCCGCTATGGACAATACCTGCTCGCCGTGCTGCGCGAAGCTAGATTGGTGCCCGGAGCCGTGAAGCCATGAAAATCACGGAGACTTCTCTGCCAGGAGTATTGCTCATCACTCCCGCGATCTATCGGGACAGCCGCGGCGCATTCCAGGAGACTTTCAACGGGCGGCAGATGGCGCAAGCCGGCTTGCCCACCGAGTGGCCGCAGGATAACTTCTCCGTCTCAAAAAAGGATGTGCTGCGCGGCATTCACTATCAGATAACTCAGCCTCAGGGGAAACTGGTGCGAGTTACTCAAGGAGCAGTGCTTGACGTGGCCGTGGATCTGCGCCGCACCTCTGCTAACTTCGGTCGCCATTTCTCCGTTCAACTCGACAGCGAGAAAGGCGAGATGTTATGGATTCCGGCAGGCTTTGGCCACGCATTTCTTGCTCTCACCGACGATGCGGGCTTTTCTTATAAGGTGACGGACTATTACTCTCCCGTCGGGGAGAGGACAGTTCTTTGGAACGATCCGGATCTTGCGATTCCCTGGCCGATTGACTCGGACAAAGTCATTGTCTCGGACAAGGATCGCCAAGGCGCGCCGTTGCGCGATGCCGAGGTTTTCGCGTGAGAGGCGAGCCGCGTGTTCTCATCGTCGGCAATGCCGGGCAGGTTGGCGTTGAGCTTCAGCGCAGCTTTGCCGGCCGCGGCGAAGTGATTGGCGTCGATCGCGAGAGCGTCGACCTGGCTCAACCGGATCAGGTACGTGCTTGGGTGCGCCGCGTCGAGCCGGAGATCATTCTCAACGCCGCCGCATATACAGCCGTCGACCGCGCGGAATCGGAGACGGAACTGGCCATGGCCATCAACGCCGAGGCGCCTCGCATCCTGGCCGAAGAAGCGCTGCGGACCAATGCGCTTCTGGTGCATTACTCCACCGATTATGTCTTCGATGGCGCGAAACAGAGCCCGTGGACAGAGCAAGACACACCGGCCCCGCTGAATGCTTATGGCGCGACCAAACTGGCTGGCGAAGAAGCCATTCTTCAGACCGGTGGCAGGGTTCTTATCTTTCGCACCAGCTGGGTCTACGGCCCCCACGGCTCGAATTTCCTGCTGACGATGTTGCGCCTCGCACGTCAGCGAGATGCGCTCTCTATCGTCAGCGATCAGATCGGCTCACCCACTACATCCATCGAACTTGCGCACGCCACGCAAGCAATCGTGAGTGGAGTTATCGCGGGTCAATTCGGCGCAACGGAGGAGTGGGCCGGCCTCTACCATATGACCTGTTCCGGCTCGACCTCCTGGTGCGGTTTTGCGCAGGCTATCTTTGCCCGCTCGGGAAAGTTACTGGACGGCAAGGTTCCGCTTGTAACTCCGATTGCTTCTGAAGAATACCCCACGCCGGCAAAACGTCCGCATAACTCCGTCCTGTCGAACGCCAAAGCTGGAAGCCCGCTTTGGCGTTCGGCTCGCGCCGTGGGAGACTGCCCTCGACACGGTCATCCAGGCCTTGGGATAGGGCCGCGCAAGCCGCAAAACTTCAATTCCCGTACAATGAATCCAAGAGGAGACTCACTGATGAAGCGAGTCTATATGGACGCCAATGCCACCACGCCTCTGCTGCCGGAGGTGATGGAGGCTATGCGCCCATACTGGATGGAGCGCTTCGGAAACGCCTCTTCTATTCACTTGGATGGGCAGCAGGCGCACTCCGCCGTGGACCGCGCCCGCGCGACGCTGGCCGAGCTCTTCAACTGCCATGATGCCGAGGTGATCTTCAACTCCGGCGGCACGGAAGGCGACAACACGGCCATCTTCGGGCTGTTACGGCCGGGTGACCACTTCATTACAACATCCATCGAGCACTCGGCGATTCTGGCGGCGGCTGAGCGCGCAGCCTCGCGAGATGTAGACACGACCTTTGTCGCACCGCAGCCAAGCGGCCTCATCGATCCGGCGGAGATCGAGCGAGCTCTGCGCCCCGAGACGCGGCTGATCAGCGTGATGCTTGCAAACAACGAGACTGGCGTATTGCAACCGGTGGAAGAGATCGGGAGAATCGCCCGCCAGGCCGGCGCGTTCTTCCACATCGATGGCGTACAGGGTGCGGGCAAAGTCCAACTCGATGTGCGCCGCTTCGGTTGCCACTTGCTTTCGATCAGCGCGCACAAGATGAACGGGCCGAAGGGCGTGGGCGCGATGTTTGTGCGGCGCGGGACTCCGATTGAGCCGCTGCTTGTGGGTGGCAGCCATGAGCGTCGCCGCCGCGCTGGAACCGAAAATGTGCCGGGAATTGTAGGGCTGGCCAAGGCCGCGGAGTTGGCCATGCTCTCGCTGGAAGACGGAACGATGGATCGTTTGGCCGGATTGCGCGACCGGCTGGAGGCTGGGATTCTGCAACTGGCAGGCACAGGCGTGAATGGGAGCTATCTCCGACAAACCGTGGGTGCCCCATCCTTGCCGCGTCTTTGTTTTTGCGGCAAGGGTGGGATACCACGAACCTCGACTGGCCACGTTCATGACGACGAGTGCAACCCGGTCCCCCGCGTGGCCAACACGACGAATATCTGGTTCGATCAGTTGGAGGGCGAAGCGCTGGTGATTGCACTCGATCTGAAGGGCGTGGCCGTCAGCGGCGGCTCGGCCTGCCACTCGGGCGCAACCGAGCCGAGCCATGTGCTGATGGCCATGGGCCTCAACAAGACGCAAGCCCGCGCCAGTCTGCGATTCAGCCTACTCAAGACGGCGACCGAGGCAGATGTGGATTATGTATTGAAGATGGTTCCAGAAGCCGTCGAGCACTTGCGTGCGATTTCGCCGGTGGCTGCGGGAACGCTGGGATAAACGAAGTTGGAGGCGCATTCTTCCCCATGACCGAAAACACAACCATCGCCGTGGCCATGTCCGGAGGGGTGGACTCCTCGACGGTGGCGGCGATGCTCGCCCATCAGGGCGGCGCAGTTGTGGGATTGACGCTTCAGTTGTGGGACCAGACGCGGTTAGCCGGCAAGCATGGCATTCCCGACACGCCGAAGACGGGCCGATGCTGTTCACTGGACGATGTCTACGACGCGCGCCGCGTAGCTGAGCACTTAGACATTCCCTATTACGTCGTCAACCAGCAGGAGCGCTTTGAATCGGATGTCGTCAAGCCCTTCGTCGCCGAGTACCTCGCCGGACGCACGCCGATTCCCTGTTCTCTCTGCAACAACCACCTTAAGTTCGACCAGCTTCTAAAGACCGCGCAGAGCATTGGCGCCGAGCGCATTGCGACCGGCCACTATGCGGTGAACGAATATGACTCCGCTCGCGGACGCTGGATCTTGAAGCGGCCCGCGGATCTCGCCAAGGATCAGACTTACTTTCTCTTTGGCCTGACCCAGGAGCAGTTATCGCACACGCTCTTTCCGTTGGGTAGAATGACCAAGCCAGAGGTGCGGGAGGTGGCTCGCCAGCACGGGCTGGCGTTGGCCGAGAAGCCCGACTCGCAGGAGATCTGCTTCATTCCCGGCGGTGACTACAAGCAGTTTTTGACGGCATATCTTGAGGAGCAGGGCCAGCGGCTGCCGGAGACGGCCGGAGAACTGGTGGCCTCAGACGGCGAAGTGCTGGGCCGGCATGAGGGAATCTCCAACTTCACGGTCGGCCAGCGCAAGGGGCTGGGCGTTAGTTCGCCCACGCCGCTTTACGTGCTCCAGATCGACCCCGCCAGCCATCGAGTCACGGTTGGCGCCGACGAGGAGCTGGCCACGCGTAGCTTGAGAGCTCGCCACCTCAACTGGATTTCCATTCCCGAGCTGGCCGCGCCGATGCGCGTGCGGATCAAGATTCGCCACCGGCACGAGCCCGCCTGGGCCACGCTGGAACCGGCCGGCCAAGACGAGGTGTTCGCCATCTTTGACGAGCCGCAGCGCGCCGTCACACCCGGCCAGTCCGCCGTCTTCTATGACGGCGACGAGGTGGTTGGCGGAGGATGGATTGTGTAGCGCCCGCCTTCTCCTCGACTGATCGCCACTAAGTAAATCATGACCGACCGGCGCCGCCGCGGCGTGCGAGAAGACACGGCCAGGCTCCATCGCGTTACACTGGTTCGGCAACGATGATAGGAGTGCCTCTGATGATTTGGAAAACCTTTGCCCGCGCAGCCGCTCTCGGCGCTGTCGCCGTCTTTGCCGCAGCCCTCGCAGATGCGCAAGCTGCACCCGCCGTCCTCACCATACATGCCGATCAGCCAATCTCAAAGGTCAGCCCCACGCTCTATGGCCTGATGACTGAAGAGATCAACTATTCCTACGACGGCGGCCTCTACGCGGAGATGGTGAATAATCGCACCTTCCGGAGCGACTGGGCCGGCATTCAGCACTGGCTGCTTGTCGAGGACGGCAATGCGCAGGCAAGCATGAACATCGATGACCAGACCGGCCCCGGCGAAGCACTGAAGAAAAGCCTCCGGCTCGACGTGAAAAAGGCCGACCCTCATTACCAGGCAGGCGTGCTGAACGATGGTTACTGGGGCATGGCCTTGCGGCCTAACACCACCTACAAAGGCTCGTTCTACGCGAAGGCCGGATCGGGTGACCTGGGCGCAGTCACGGTCAGCCTGGTGAACAATGCCAGCGGGCAGGCCGTGGCCACTACCGTCGTGACCGGAGTCTCGACGGCATGGAAGCAGTATGAATTCACCCTGAAAACGAGAGCAATCCAGACATCGGCGGCGAACCACCTGGCCCTGACAGTCGGTCACGCGGGTACGCTCTGGCTCAATCTTGTATCGCTCTTCCCGCCCACCTATCATGACCGCGTAAATGGCAACCGCGTAGATCTAATGGAAAAGCTGGCGGCAATGCATCCCGCCTTTCTGCGCTTCCCGGGCGGCAACTACCTCGAGGGAGATCATCTCTCAGAGCGCTATGAATGGAAGAAGACGATCGGTCCACTGGTGGACAGGCCGACTCATCCCAGCCCGTGGCGCTACCATTCTTCCGACGGACTTGGCCTGCTTGAGTTCCTCGAGTGGTGCGAAGACTTGAAGATGCAGCCGGTTTTGGCGGTCTATGCCGGCTACTCGATGGCACAGGAGCATGTGAATCCAGGTCCCGATCTCGACCCCTATGTGCAGGATGCACTGGACGAAATCGAGTACGTAACCGGCGGTGCAGATACCAGGTGGGGAGCGGTCCGCATACAGAATGGACATCCGGAGCCCTTCAAGCTGACTTATGTCGAAATCGGCAACGAAGATAACTTCGATAACTCGGGAAGTTATGACGGACGGTATGCGCAGTTCTATAGGTCGATCAAAGCTAAGTATCCCGAGTTGCAACTCATTGCGACCATGCCGGTCAAGAGCATCCGGCCCGATGTCATCGACGATCACTTCTATGTGCGGGCGACCAAGTTCTTTCAAGACACGGCCCACTATGACAAAACCGACCGCAACGGGCCGAAGATTTTTGTTGGCGAGTGGGCAACGCTTGAGGGTTCACCCACCCCAAACTTTGGCGCGGCGCTGAGTGACGCGGCCTGGATGACTGGCCTCGAGCGCAACAGCGACATCATCGTGATGGCGGCCTATGCTCCTTTGCTAGTCAACGTGAATCCGGGCGGAATGCAATGGGCGCCCGACCTGATCGGCTATGACGCCCTGCGCAGCTACGGTTCTCCGGGATACTATGCGCAGGTCATGTTTGCCTCTCACCTGGGCGATCAGACGCTCGCGTCCAAGTTGGAGGGCGCTGGGCCGAAGCTCTTCTACTCCATCACACGGGATGCGGCGAAGAAGCGGCTCTACCTGAAACTTGTCAATGCCGCTTCCACACCACAGCCGATTGAGATCGAGTTTACCGGTGCGACGCTGGCTGCCACGGGCAAGCTTGTCCGCTTGAGCGCACACAGCACACAGGCTACAAACACGATCGATCAACCGGTTCAGATCGCTCCGATCGAAACCACTCTGAACAGCCTAAGCAATCATCTGCATCAGACGCTGCCGGAGTACTCGATTCAGGTGATTCAGGTCGATGAGCAATAGAGGATCGCGCGCCCAAAGATCATTCTCAAGAAAACGGGCGCGCGTCCATCTGCGAAAAACCAGCAGAGAGAAGGCCGGCTAGCGGCGGGTGACGGGTGTGCGCAGTGATTCGACGATGGCCCTGACCGATCTCATAATGCCCGAGACTTGCCGTACGGGCTTGCGGACGGCCTCAACCACAAAGCTCCCTGCGTAGTCCATTGTGTCCAGAAGGTTGGAGAACATCTCATCCACCCGGATGCTCTGCCTCCGCACCCGATCCGTGATCTCCAGGGCCGTCAATTGCATCTCCGCGGTCTGCTCGCGAAGGCGGGCGGTGATCTCAACGATGTCGGCGGTGGCGGCCTCGATCCTGGGGCCGACGCGAGTCACGAAGCCCTGTGTGTTCGCCACCAGAGCCTGCGCATTGGCGAGGGCTCCCTGCGTGTTGGCAAGCAGGTCACGCGTGTCGAAGAGGACCGGCATGATCGAGGCGCGCAGATTCTCGGCCTCATCGCGAATGGAGTTGGCGGCCTTGCGGACGGCGACGAAGATCAACAGCAGGATGATCGCCTGCAGTGACACAGCCAGTCCGGTTACAACAACGAAGGCAAGCAGAATGGTCTGGTGGTCCAGTTTCAATAGCATCGGAGTGGCCTCGCGCAGTCAATCTGCGGGCTGGGGTTCTGTTCTTTTCAGCGCTACTCGGCCGCGGCCAGAGCGTCGTCTCCGGAGCCCTCCGCTTGAGCGGCCACGTGCCACTCCGACCGAGCGCCGGCCTGTGAACTCACATTGCGTTGCTCACCATGGGGCCGGAAGGGGATCCCGGCCCTGGTGAAAACGCCAGATCAGCCCTCAGCGGGCGGCTCGGGAACGGGAGGCGCCTTGTAGGCCTGACGCCCAGCTTCAACAGCCGCGGTAACCCGGCCTGTCTGTTCTGCGACCAGGTTCTTGCCGCGCTCCACAAACTCTTCCCACTGGGCGCGTCCGCGATCGACATAGTCGCCTGCCCGTTCCTTGCCCTTGTCGACCAGGTCGCCCATTTGTTCGGCAGCCTGCCGGGTGCGGTTGCGCAGGTACTCTGCTCCCTCACGCGTGCCGTTGGCCAAGTCTTCCCGCAACTCGCGGCCGGCCTTGGGGGCATAGAGAATCCCCACCAGCGCGCCGACGCCCAATCCAGCTACGAACCACGCCAAACCGTTAATCTTGTTGTCTTCTGCCATGATTGAAACTCTCCTTTGGCCCAGCTTGAAGATGGCCTGAGCCTATCAAAGTTCTCTGGTGCGCCGCAAACTCTTACCCACCTGCGGTCCTCTAACGAGCACGACCGGCGCCCCGACAACGTATAGGATGCAGATTCAGTATAAGGAGCTGCAACGCGGATTGCCGAAGATAACGACTACTTCAGATTATTATGCTTGAAATTCGGTAATGACAGAGCAGAATTGACCGGCTTGGAACGAGCAATCCGAGCGAGCCCGGCACACCCGTAAAGAAAGCGAAGGGCGGAATGCCGATGCAAGAATTGGATCGAGGACCGGTCAATCTTTCGGCTTGCGCAGTTTCCCACCTGATTTCTCGATCTCTCCGCGAATCTCGTCGGCGTCGTCCACGTCATGGAGGGCCGCGGCCTCTTCCTTTGTCTTTGGGCGGGCAAAGCGTGCCTTGGCTGGTGAAAAGATGCGCGGGTCGGAGGGATGAACGGCATATGACCCCAGACGCGGGGCCCCGTCGAAGATGCCTGCAATCTCGCCGGCCAGCGCGTCTTCCAGATTCAGCGTCCCCAGACCGAGCAGCTCGTCAATGGTGCGGGTGATCGAGCCCATGCTGGTGTGCTGATGGGAGACTGCGCCGGCCTTGACCCAGGGGCTGGCCACCAGCAGGACACTGCGATGCGCGTCCACGTGATCCACGCCGCTCTGGGCATCGTCTTCGGTGACAAAGAGGGCCGAGTCCTTCCAGATGGACGTCTTTGACAGGAAGGCCACAATCCGGCCCAGCGCCAGGTCGTTGTCGGCCACGAACGAGGCGCGGTAGGGATACCCATCGTCCGGACGCGGGGCAGCCGTGTGGTCATTGGGCAGCCGAATCACGATCAGCGCCGGAATCTTGCCCGCCGCCAGTTTCTGCCGGAAGTCGCGCTCGAATTCGCTGGCTCGGAACTGGTCCGGAATGCCGAGATTGAAGGTGGGATAGCGGCGGTCGCTCGACTCGAAGACCGGCTCGGGCAGCGGAGAGTTCAGGAACATCCTGTGTCCCTCCGGCGCGCTGCCGTCGAGATCCTCGTTGCCCTCGATTTCGAGACCCTCGCCATAGTTGAGCAGGCCCTTGCCGCTGGCCGCGATGTGCTCCCAAAGCGAGCCGAACTCCGGCTCATCCTCGGGCATGGGCGCGTCGCCCCCGCCAAAAAGCGCCCTGCGCCCCGGCTGTACCGCCCAGGCGTTCTGATGCCGCCGGCCTCCGTAGCTTGAGGTCCACGCGGTGTTGAAAAAGGGTGTGGGGTTGATGCCCACCACCCAGCGATGCCCGTCGACGGAAACGTCCGAATCCACAAAAAAGTTGTCGCTCATGGCGAACTGGCTCACGAGCGCGTGCAGGTTGGGCGTGACCTTGAGATGGACCGCCGTTTTCAGCTCCTCGGCCCAGCCGTCAAGGCCGTAACGGGCCAGCGAGGGATCGCCATTGCTCCCGGTCACATCGCCCAGCACCTCGTCGTAGGTACGATTTTCGCGGATCACCAGGAAACAGTGCTTGAGCCGGGGAAGCGGCGGGCGGTTGGCGATGGCCGCGGTGTTGGCCGCGATCACAGTTTGAGTGAGCATGGCTGCATCGGGAAGAGTAGCCAGGGGGATCGCGCTCAGACTGCCCAGTTCCAGTGAGCCGACGTAAGTGGGCGCGTTAGTGTCGTGCCCGCTGCCGCCATTTGGCCCGGCGCCTTTGCCCTTGGTGTTGATCACATAGAGCCTTTTGCCGTCTGGCGAGAGCGCTACGGCCGAGGGGTTCCAGCCAACAGGTATATGCTCGATGAGCTGCATCGTGGCCGCATCGAGCACGCCGACCGCGTCGATGCCCGCCTCGGTCACGTAGACGCGTCCATCGCGCACCGCCAGGCCGCTCGGCATGACGCCGCGCAAAGGCCGTCCCTGAGAGTCCCGAAAGCTCGGACTTTTGAAGGGTGAAAGCTCGGTCTGGACTAGAACACTCGTCCCGTCGGCGCTGATCTTGGCAACAGCGTCTTCATGTGACAACGCGACATAGACCGCATCGTCCAGCGCCGCAACGCCGCTTGGCGCGGCCCCGCCTACCGTCTGGCCGGCGATGCGCGCACCGAGCCGCAGCTTGGCCGTCAGGGCCGGATGTTCGCGGTCGCGCACGTCATAAGTCCAAACGGAGCTGCCCCGCACGGAATTCTCGTCGCCCAACCCGGGAATCTGCTTGCCCTCGGCGACCGTCCCCTCGCGCGCGGCCTTGGAGGGGTAGCCGAAGGGCGCAAAATGCAGCCCCGTACCCAGTTTGTCCGTCTCGCTGATGCCGTGAACGATGGTGTATTCGAAGAGGCCGGTGTTGGTGACGTAGAGCCTTGCGCCGTCGGGAGAGAGCGCCAGTCCGAAGGGATAGCTGCCGGTGGGAACCTCGGCGATGCGTGCCAGTGTGCTTGCATCCAGAATCACAACGCGCCAGTTGCCCTGGTCGAGGGCAAAGAGTGTGTGACCGTCGCCCGAGAGCGTGAGCGTGGCCGCAAAGCTCCCTTTTGAGTCCTTGCCCGCGATCGGTCCGTCGAGTGAACCTTCGCCTGCTGCCGTCCAGTCCTTGGTCCTGTAGGCGCGAATCTTGCCCGAGTCGCCGGTAGCTACATAAAGCAACGCGCCGTCTTCCGAGTAAGCCAGCCCCGCATGGACCTCTACGGCGGGATCGTTGTGCGTCCCCGGAGGCATCTTCCTGACAGCCGGACTTGCGCCGGAAGGATCAGCGATGACATTCAGCGCGAAGGGAAACCCAATCGACGGCACGGCGATTTCCCCTCCGTCGGGGCGCACCGCCAGCGCAAATGGGTAAGGTGCAAGAGGAATCCAACTGCCCGCCGGGTGAATCTCGCGCCCATTGGGCAGCACCGCGGTCACGCCGCTCTGCGGCCTCAGCGCCGGCGCGCAAATCGCCGCTGCAGATACCAGGAAAACAAGCCTGAGATTCTTGCTCGCCATCAATCGCCTCATCGTCATCCAGTATGCACCGAAGAGATCAATCTCAGGTTGCAGACGATGACTCAATCGATCTGCCGGGAAGCGGAGGAGCTGCACGCAGACAAAATACCTGTTGCAACGAATATCTTCCTCGCGCATCCAATGTTGTGTAAGCCGAGGAGGTCAACCATGTCGCTTCGCCCCGTGAAGCAGATTCTTCAAACCAAACCCACCGTCGAGGGTGCCGGCGTTCGCCTGCAGCGCGCCTTCGGCTTCGGAAAGACCGCGGAGTTCGATCCATTCCTGCTGCTGGACGACTTCCGCAGCGATAATCCCGCCGATTACCTGGCCGGATTCCCCTGGCATCCCCACCGGGGAATCGAGACCATCACCTACGTCCTGGCCGGCGAAGTGGCCCACGGCGACAGCCTGGGCAACAAGGGCCGCATGACCGCCGGCGACGTGCAATGGATGACGGCCGGGAGCGGCATCCTGCACCAGGAGATGCCCTCGGGCGACGCCAAGGGGCGCATGCACGGCTTTCAGCTCTGGGCCAATCTGCCCGCGGCGCTGAAGATGACCGACCCGCGCTACCAGGACATTCCGGCTGCGGCCATCCCTGAGGTCACCGAAGATGACGGCTCAAAGGCGCGGGTGATCTGCGGCGAGTTCTGGGGGAAGAGAGGGCCGGTCGAAGGCGTGGCCGCCGACCCGCGTTACGTAGATATCTCTATTCCGCCCAATAAAACCAAGCGGATCAAGGTCGAGACCACGCGGAATGCTTTCGCCTACGTCTTTGCCGGAGCGGGTACATTTCAGGATGCATCGACGCCCCAGGCCGTGTTGACCGAGTCGGCCGTCGACCCCAACGCCGCCCCGGTCTATGACGCGAAAAACCACTCTCTGGTACTCTTCGACCGCGGCGATGAGATCGTCGTTCAAGCCGGTCCTGAGGGCATTCGTTTCCTGCTGGTTTCAGGCAAGCCTCTTGAGGAACCGGTGGCCTGGTACGGGCCGATCGTGATGAATACCGACGCCGAGTTGCGGCAGGCAATGAGCCAGTTGCAGAATGGGACGTTTATTCGGCACAAATAAGCCGAGAACATCCCATATAAAAAAGGCTTGAAGCGCGGAGTCTTCAAGCCTCCACGGAAAACTTCCCTGATAAAACCTCGCTCGGCGTAACTCCGCGCTGGCGCAGAGCGCGCAGGCTCAGCGCATCGCAGCGCTTGGCCAGGCGACGACCGTTTTCATCCAAAGCCAGCCGGCAATGAAACCACTCTGGACTCTCGAATCCCAAAGCGCGATTGAGCAGGATCTGGCGCGCGGTGGACTTCATCAGATCCTCGCCACGCACAACCTCTGTGATTCCCATTGCCGCATCGTCTGCCACGCAGGCTAACTGGTAGCTCGGGACCCCGTCCCGCCGCCAGACCACAAAGTCGCCGAAGTCCACGCCCGCCACAAATCGCTGGGCCCCAAGATTGCGGTCTTCGAGCTCCACCACTTCACCATCCGGGACGCGAAAGCGCCAATTGAAGCCGCCCGGCTCCTCCATCGCACTCGTCGTCGAATCGAGTGACTGCGCAATGCTGACGTTCGAGCGGCAGGCGCCAGGGTAAACGGGTTCGTCGTCCAGAGGTTCTGCCTCGCCGTTGCCTTGCGCTCCGCCAGCCCCCGGCTGTGGGCTCTCATGCGGAGCGCTGAGAGCGGCTTCCAGGTCTTTGCGCGAACAGCGGCAAGGGAAGAGAAAGCCGCCTCGCAGCAGCTTGCGCCATGCCGCAAGATAGATCGCTCGACGCTGGCTCTGCGCGTAGGGAGCGCAAAGCCCTCCCACATCCGGACCCTCCTGCCAGCCGATCCCCAGCCATCGCAGATCTTCGAGCGCGGCCTCGGCGTATGTGCTGCGGCTGCGGTCGGGGTCCAGGTCTTCCATGCGCATTACGAGTGTGCCGCCGGCGTCGCACGCCCTCTCGAAGGCCGTCCAAAAGGTGCGCGCGTGGCCCACATGCAGGTAGCCGGTCGGCGAAGGCGCAAGCCGACCCCGGTAACTCGACCTCTGCGTTGAGAAAGGCTCGTTCATGCTGATTATTAAGTTCTTTTGAGAACTGGGGCCGCTTGTTGGCGATCAATTGCCGAAATGCGAAGCTTCCGTCTTACTTACTGGATAAGGACCACGTTCATGCTCCAGGGGGTGAGAGTGAGAGACAGCGGCAAGGTCTGTGCGCCGAGAGCGTTGGTCGAGGGACCATTCCATGTGCTCGTACCGACCGGGTCGGGAAAGACCCCCGTCGGCGAACCCGTCAGGTCATAGATGGCCTTGTCGTAGGTGATAACGGTGACGCCGGGGGAGTTGGTTTCCGTAGGGAGCGTGACCGTGACCTGGCTGCTGGCGGCTTCATTCAGATTGAAGAGAACCAGCGCCGTCCCTGTCGCTGAAAGGTGGGTGGCCGTGGCTGCATAAGCTCGCACATCCGCCGTATCGCCGCCCACGGTTGCGGTCAACACCGTTTCGCCGTTCACGGCCACGTTGCTGAAGAGCAGATAGGCTTCTGCCGTGGGAGACAGGGTGCCAAGGGGGCCCGCGCCGGGGCAGTCGGAATCGGCAGATCCGTCGGAGAAGATATTGTAGGCCCCGAAATCCTGCCATCCATAGAATGACGAGCTGACATTTCCGCTGGTGCCGTTGCAATTGCCAAAGCCAATCCACCAGGTGGCGCGCGAGACCCCATCGTTCATCATCTCGCCCAGCAGTTGGCCGGCATACAAGCCCTGGGTGATCGACCAGGTTTGATTGCCCGGATCCGAGGAGACCGAGCCCATCTCGCCCACATAAATGGGCGTGTCCGGATTCCCGGCAGTCGCCAACTCAGCCTTGATCGTATTGATACCCGTAGTCAACCCCTGCGCTGCCGACATCACCAGGTAGGTATCGCTTTCATTGCCCGGATTCTGCGCGTAATAGTGGTATTCAACAAAATCGTACTGCGAGTTCGCGAGCACATATGCATCCCAACCGGCAGTGGAATCGTCGTATGCAGGTGCGTTGGCGTCGACATCGACGCCAACCAGCGTGCTCGGCGACGCCGCCTTGATCTGCTCATAGTAGCCGTTACTGGTACTGGTCCCTACAGCGGCAGCGTAAGTAGTGGGGTCCCACTTGGCAGTGTGCAGATCGTACTCCCAGTGTCCGTACTCCTCGTTCCCTACGGTCATGTGGCTCACCGTGACGCCGAGTGTCAACGCGTTGGCTACCCATGCGGCAGCCTCGGCTGGATCGCCACCCCCGGTGCAGGCTTCATCCGAACCGTAATTTGCCGTGAGCGCAATATCCAGATCGGCCGGAATTGCCAGATCGTTGACAAAGTTCGCAAATGTAGCGTTCGGGCTGGCGTAACCGTTGTCGCACAGGGTGGGGCTGGATGGATTGCTGTTGGTGCCCTCCCAATGATAGACGTCGGATGTCGATCCGCCCGGCCAGCGTACTGCCTTGATGCCGGTAGTCTCGAATGGGGTCACAGCGTCTGCAAGGGTTGTGTCGTTCCAAACTGCCATGTTCAAACCCCTAAGCTGGTCGGTGACAGCCAAGGGGGTGGTTGGCGCGGTCACTGTGACCGTAGCGACCGAGGTAACCGAAACCGCCGAAGAGTTGCCCGAAGTTCCGTTGTAGATCGATGCACTGGCCAAATCGGGTGAATAAGTGGCCTTCAGAACATCGCTCCCTGCTGGTAGCGCACCGGCGGCAATATTGATCGTTGCGCTGCCGTTGGTGAGCGTCGTGGCAGCGGAAAAATAGCCCGCACTGGTCAGGGTTACAGAGCCGGTTGGTGTTGGATCGCCTGTGCCGCCGCTCACGGCAACCGTCACCGTCAGCGGCTGCGCTGTGGTGATGCCCGTAGCCGACGGCGTTACCGTGACTGTCGGCGTGATCATGACAAAAGCGTAGTTGGCTGTAACTGTCTTGTTGGCGCTTATCGCCACCGTGCAGGTAACGGTGCTGGAGCTGGTGCAGCCTGTCCAAGAGGAGAAGGTGTTGATGCCCGAGGTGGCGGGCGCGGTCAACGTGACAGTTGCGCCTGAGTTATAGGTGCGCGTAAAGCTCGTGGATCCGTTGCTCGCGCTGTTGTTGTCTGCCGGAGAGACACCGATCGCCACACCGCTGGCCGGGTCGGTCGAGTCCACGGTCAGCACGAATGTTGGAGTAACGTAGTTGGCCGTCACCGTCATATTGCTGTTCAGCGCAACTGTGCAGGTGACGGTGCTGGCCGTGGTGCATCCAGTCCAGGAAGAGAAGTTATTGCCGGCCGAGGTGGCGGGTGCTGTCAACGTAACGGATGCCCCGGCGTTATACGTGAGCGTATAGGGTGTCTGTCCGAACGAATTGCCGCTGTTGTCGGCGGGGGCTGCGTGAATGGCAACGCCGGAGGTTGGGTCGGATGAATTCACAGTCAAGCCATAGGTCGGCGTGACATAGTTGGCGGTCACCGTCATATTGCTGTTCAGCGCAACTGTGCAGGTGACGGTGCTGGCCGTGGTGCAACCAGTCCAGGAAGAGAAGTTGTTGCCACCTGCTGTTGCGGGCGCGGTCAGCGTGACGGATGCCCCTGCGTTGTAGACAAACGTCGCTTGAGTCGGCAAGTCACTGTTGCTATGGATGTCCGCGGGAGCGGCTTGGATGCTTACGCCGCTGACGGGATTTGTCGAATTCACGGTCAGCGCGAATGTTGGAGTTGCATAGTTGGCGGTGACGGTTGTATTGGCGCTCATCGCCACCGTGCAGCTCACGGTGCTGGCGCTGGTGCATCCTGTCCACGAGGTGAAATTGTTGCCGCCCGCCGTCGCAGGCGCCGTCAGCGTTACCGATGCCCCTGAATCATAGGTGCGCGTGAAGCTTGTGGTTCCG
>JBEKOA010000072.1:0-20728 GCA_049522255.1 Occallatibacter sp. | reverse complement strand
TTTCTTTGCTCGGCATGAAGTCCCCCTGGAAACAACTTCATGCCCGACAACCCCGCACGTAAGTAGCAACCGTGATCCGTAGCGATCCTGGTTCAGGCCAATTTCAAATGCGATTGCCCTGCTCGGTAAAGTCAAAGTAGTTAACAAACTTCCGAAGGCTGATCCTGCAATCTACCCGAAGCTCCGGGAGCACGCACTTCTAAAGATTCGACTGAAGAACCTCGAAGGCGATTCAGTACACTCGGTTCTCATGGATTGGAATGTCGGTAAGGGGACAGCGACCGTTCTCGCGACCGCTGACGGAACCGCAAGTTTGTACCTTAGCAGTGGTGGCGGATTCCTCGGCGGGGGGCAAAAGTATGCTGAAATACGCAACGCAGCGCTTCGTGCCGTTCACCTGGCAACGGAACTATCCCCGCACTTCAAAACGACGGTAACTATTGATCTGTCAGCAGCCGGGGAAGTTTTCTTTTACCTGACGACAAGCAACGGAGTGCGCGTGGCCGTTGCCAACGAAGCCAATCTGAAAGCTGGAAACGATCCGCTGGCGTCTCTTGGTGCAACAATGCAACAGATCATCACTGAATATCGATTGAAGTTCCCGCAGCCAATGGCACGCTAGTTCAACGCATTATTCCGCCCCAAACATGCGTCGGAAGAAGTGACCGACCCTATGGAAGAATCCCGGCTTGCTGTTAGCCGCTTGCTTGCCAGCAGGCGGCTTTACCTTTTTGCCGTCTGAGACCGCTACGCCCGGCTGAGCCTCAGCAACGGGTTGGGCACCGCTCTTGTAGACAAGAGGCTCGAAAATCTGCGGCGGTGCGGAGCTATTCATGGGCACACCAGGAGCGGGCTTGGGCAGCGGCGCAAGGCCCGCGCTCTCGGCCAGCGGGAACTCATTCGTGCCTGGATTCGTCGGAGGCGGGCAGCCGCAAGGCTCTTTCTCGTCGTCGACTACTTCACGCACGCTGCCGTGCTGGAACATGACGCGCTGGCCTGCCTGTACGCGGTAGTCGCCACCCTCGAAGACACTCGTGACCAAAACGTAGGGTGCGTTGACCCCTGCATTATCCACGCAGGTGTCGCCGTGCTGGCCGAGGCGCACCTTGACCTCAGCCGCTCCGGGACCGCCGATGAGGATGCGGAACTCCGGCGTCAGCAGGATGTCGGAGTTGCGTCCGGTGGCGAAGCTGGCCTCGACGGCTCCATGATCGAAGGCCATCATCAGGCCGGGCGTCTCGCCCGCGGGAACGCTGGAGTCTGCTGCAAGCTTGACAGTGGTGGAGGCGCAGACACGCAGCACGCCGCGATGGGGCAGGATGACATCAGTGGTCCGGCTGCCGGAGGTCACCGTGCCACTGGCACCGATGATGGCCTTGCCGGCCGAAACTTGCAACGCGCCGGTGACGGAGGCCGCCGTCTCGGGGTTCTTGTTGTCGAGCGTGACGATGGCTATGGGACCGCCTTGAGGCGTGGCAGACTGCGGCTCGATGGGCGCCTGGGCGTTGAGCAGCGGCGCAGTTGCAAGACCTGCAAACAGCAAAGACACAAGAGCCATACATACTGCGGAGATCCGTTCAGGAGATCTGAGTCCTGGCGGTTTGAAAGGGCACGACTTTAGTCGTGCCATAAGCACCGCGAAAGATATGCTGGGCCTTAGCCCCTGAGGGGGTTCATTTTGCGCCACTTGCATTCCCTCAGCGGCTAAAGCCGCATTCTTATTTGGGACTTCTGCGGCACGGCTAAAGCCGTGCCCTTTCAAAGCCTGGAGCATCTCCGCGATCTTCAGGAAAATGCCAGGCGTCCGGACTCGCATTGACATTCGCATCATGCTACATCCCCAAGAAGTTGCGGATCATCTGGTGGCCGCCCTCGGTCAGAACGCTCTCGGGGTGGAACTGTACGCCTTCGATGGGAAGAGTGCGATGGCGCAGGCCCATGATGACGGTTTTGCCTTGCGCGCCTCCGCCGTTCTCCTGAGCACGGGCGGTGACCATGAGTTCGGCGGGGAGTGAATCTTCGGCGACGATCAACGAGTGATAGCGGGTGCAGGTGAGCGGAGTCTCCAATCCGGCAAAGACACCTTTGCCGTCGTGCTCGACGCGGCTGGTCTTGCCGTGCATCAGGTGGCTGGCGCGGACGACCTGGCCGCCGAAGGCTTCGCCGATGGCTTGATGACCCAGGCAGACTCCCAGGATCGGAACTTTGCCGGTCATGTGGCGTACGAGCGGAACTAGAATGCCGGCCTCGCTGGGGGTGCAGGGGCCGGGCGAGAGCAGGATGCGGTCGGGACGGAGCGCCTCGACTTGCTCGACCGTTAGCTCATCGTTGCGATGGACCTCGACCTCGGCGCCCAGTTCCCCAAGATATTGGACGAGGTTGTAGGTGAACGAATCGTAGTTGTCGAGGACGAAGACCATGGTTGAGTCTAGTGTAGCGCGCCACCTGCTGTGGGGCCAGCCGCGCGCTCTGCGCTCGCATGGTTTCGTGTGATGTGGTGGCCATGGTCGCCAGGGAGTCATTCTGCCCGTTGCACGGTGGCTGAGCGACTCAATTCCTCGTTTCAAAAAATGGCCAAATCGAGATATATTTGTGATGCAAGCCATGGAGGTCCCCTTGAAAGCTCTTTCGAGTATCCTTCTTCTTGCTCTGATGCCCTTAGCGCTTGAGGCACAGAGAACCCAGGCCGCGAATGCGACGGACAGTGGAACAACGCCGGCGGTTGAGACGCGGGACGAGGGCGTCTCCGAGGTGCGGCAGAGCACTTACATTGCTCCCATAGCCAACGCGCCTTTCTCAGCCATCCTGCATACGGAATGGACGCGACCTATGGCGGAGGGCGGCAGCACCACCCTCGTGGGTCAACGCCGGGTTGCACGCGACAGCCGTGGCCGCATCTACGAGGAACGCGGGGCGCTGGTGCCGAAAGATGGCAGCGCCGAGTCCCGGAATCAAATGGTTCAGATTGCCGATCCGAATACCCATATTCTCTATAGCTGCTCTATGCTGCGCACGCCGCATCGCTGCACCCTGCAAACCTTCAACGAAACGAGTCAGACCAAGTTTGAACCGGCGCTCGGGCCGCCCGGTCCGTTGCCCTACAATATGGGATTCCGGACGCATGAAGATCTGGGCACTCGGTCAATTGAGGGAATCGACGCCCACGGGACCCGCGATACGACTACTTACAACCTGGGAGTGAAGGGCAGCTACCAGCAGTTTTCCGCCCTACGGGAGTTCTGGCGCTCGGAGAAGCTGGGAATCAATCTCTACTCCGAATTGACTGGCCGAAACGTAGGCAAGCAGACCTTCACGTTGACCGACGTGAGCCTTTCCGAGCCGGACTGGAGCCTCTTCGAATTGCCTGAGGGCTTCGCTGTGGAGGATCATCGGAAGCCGGCTGCGGACCCGGCCCCGTAGTTGAAACCAGTGCCGGTTTCGCCGCAGCGGTTGCACGGAACACAACCACTCTGCAACACTTGCCATAGATAACGACAATGGTGCTTCATTTTCTGATTCAAGGCCGGGTGCAGGGGGTGGGCTTCCGCTGGTATGTGAGCCGGGAAGCCGCCGAGCTCGGCCTGCGCGGCTGGGTGCGCAACACTGAAGAGGGCGAGGTGGAAGTGGTTGCTTCGGGCACGGCAGAAGAGCTGGCCGAGCTGCGCGCGAGCCTGCGACGCGGGCCGCGCGGCAGCCGCGTGGACCATCTGATCGAGCACTACCTCGACGACAAAGAGGCCGAAGAGCTGAGCTCGTTTCGGATCGAGGGGGCGTGGTGAGAGAAGCGGAGGCAGGGATCAGAGATCGGTTGCTTTCACAAGATTTCATGTCGTATCCGGCCGTGAGATGAAGTACCCATTCTTCCCTGCCTTTCGGAATCTCCCGTTTTTAGTCAGCTTTTAATCTCTCTGTTCGGGTCGATCCTGTATGCATGAACCGAACGGCATTTCTTCCCTGGACATTTTTGTTGTTGATTGACGCCTGATCTTCAGTTTTCCGCGAAAACGGCGTAGACTGCCAACACGGCGGACAGAACGGATTCAATGGCACGGAATACACAGAAACAAAAGCTCTTCAACGGCCGGGACCACTCCTGGATGCAGTTCAACCGGCGTGTGCTTGAAGAGGCCGAGGACACAGCCAATCCCCTGCTGGAGCGGGTCAAGTTCCTGTCGATCACCGCCAACAACCTCGACGAGTACGTTGAAGTTCGTCAGGCAGGCCTGATGCAGCGCATCGAGGACGGCTACAGCGAGCCGGGCTTTGACGGCCTTCGGCCCGACGAATCGCTGGCCGTGCTGACCGCCGATATTCACAGCTTTGTGGCCGCGCAGTACAAGTGCTGGAACGAGCAACTGCTGCCCGAGTTGCGCAAACACGGCGTCAGGCTGCTGGAGTGGGAGGAGTTGGACGAAGAAGCGCGCGCCTACGCCCAGGGCTACTTCCAACGCGAGGTCGATCCGCTGTTGACCCCCATCAGCATTGATCCGGCTCATCCTTTTCCCCGTGTGCTCAACAAGGCGCTGTGTCTGGCGCTGCTGCTGCGGCTCAAGCGGCGCAGTTCCGGCCCGCAGGTTCTCGGCGTCGTCACGGTGCCGCGCGCGCTGCCCCGCTTCGTGCGGCTACCCTCGGCCGACGGCGTTTTTGATTATCTGCTGCTGCAGGACCTGATCGCGCAAAACCTGTCTGGTATGTATCGCGGCTATGAGGTGCAGGCCAGGGCCGCTTTCCGCGTGACCCGCAATTCAAACCTGTATATCGAGGAAGAAGAAGCGCGCTCGCTGCTGGAGACGATTCGCGTAGAGCTGCACAATCGACGCAAGGGCGACGCCGTGCGCCTGGAGATCGAGACCGGCGCCGATGCGGAGATCGTCGAGCGATTGCGTGTCAACTTCGAGCTGGACGAGGATCAGGTCTTTCGCGGCGACGGCCCGGTGAATCTGTCGCGGCTGATGTTCTTTTATGGCGACGTGCAACGGCCGGAACTGAAGTTTCCGCCTTTCACGCCGCGGCCATTGCACCTGAGCCGCAAGGCCACCAGTATTTTTGATGAACTGCGGCTGCACGACGTACTGCTGCACCATCCCTATGACTCATACGATCCGGTGGTGGATTTCATTCAGCAGGGCGCCGAGGATGCCAATGTCGTCTCGATGAAACAGACTCTCTACAGGACCAGCAGCGACTCGCCGGTCTTCAGCGCGCTGATCGAAGCCGCGGCCACCAAGGAAGCCACGCTGGTCGTCGAGTTGATGGCTCGCTTTGACGAGGCCTCGAATATTCGCTGGGCGCGCAGCATGGAAGACGCCGGAGTGCAGGTCTTTCACGGCGTCGTCGGCCTAAAGACGCATTGCAAGCTGGCTATGCTGGTACGCCGCGACGAAGATGGCGTCACCCGCCGCTACTGCCATCTGGGTACGGGCAACTACAACCCCGTGACCGCGCGCTTCTACACCGACCTGAGCCTGCTCACCTGCGATCCGCAGATTACCGAACGTGTGCACATGGTCTTCAATTACCTCACGGCGCACGCCGAGATCGACGACTACAGACCGTTATTGGTCGCGCCTCTGACCATGGCCGAGAGCTTCCTCGGGTTGATCCGCCGTGAGCAGGAGCACGCGCAGGCCGGGCGCCCGGCCCACATCGTGGCCAAAATGAACGCCCTGCTCGAGCCGTCGGTGATCGAAGCGCTTTATGCGGCCTCGCAAGCCGGCGTCGAGGTCGACCTGATCGTTCGCGGCCTCTCGATCCTCAGGCCCGGCGTGAAGGGCCTATCGGAGAGAATTCGCGTTCGCTCAATCGTGGGCCGTTTCCTGGAGCATTCACGCATCTTCCACTTTGCCAACGGCGGCAAGGACGAGATCTACATGGGTTCGGCCGACTGGATGCCGCGCAACCTCTTCGAGCGCTGCGAGGTGGTCTTCCCGGTGCGTGACCCGGCGGCGCTGGCCCGCATCCACGACGAGATATTGCCCGCGTATCTTGCCGACAGCGCCAAGGCCCGCCTGCAACAGCCCGACGGCAGCTACGTGCGCGCAAGCAAGCTCGTGAAAGACGTGAAGCCGTTTGATAGCCAGGCTTTTCTCATCCAGTTGGCTGAGGGCAAGGCGGAGTTGAGCTTGATCCCAAAGCCGCAGGCAGCAAAGCCACCCGCCAAGGCTGCGGCCAAGAAAGCCAATAGCGCCGATGGACAGCCGAACGGACGGTCCGGAAAGGAACCAAAGGTTCCAAGCCCTGCCAATTCGGCGCGAAGCAGGCTCCCGGCACACGCATAAATTCTCGCGAATGTTACATTCGTGTTAATATCGATTACTTAGGAGCTGGCAGATCCCCTCTCGTCCCCGCCGGTACGACCCATGAACCTCTACCTGATGCGCCATGCCAATGCCGGATTGTCGCGGGGAAATCATCTCCTCGATGCCAAGCGGGCCCTTATCAAAGAGGGAAAAGAGCAGTGCATCCTGATGGCTCGGGTGCTGAGCGCGCTGGGGGTTCAGGTGGACGTGATCGTGTCGAGCCCCCTGAAGCGAGCCCTGCAGACGGCTCAGTTTGTGGGCACCGAGCTGGGTTATGACGCCAAGGTGGAGATCAGCCCGGCGCTCGAACCAGGCGCGGATTATGCGGACTTCCAGGATATGCTGGCTAAATACGCCGGCTGCGAGGGTCTGCTGGTTGTGGGCCACAACCCCAATGTTTTCCAGTTCCTTGGCCGGCTGATTACGGGCAATGGCGGCGCTGCGGTTCGCATGAGGAAGGGATCTGTCGCGCGCGTCGATTTGGATCGCCATCCGCCGCTGCTACAGTGGCTCATCGATCCGCGCTCGGCACGGGCCATCTACGCCAGCGTACAGAAGAGTTCGCGGCCGAAGACCTCACGAAAGTAATCGGCCTCTTTACGCAGCGACCACAGCTCCAGTTCCGCGCCCGTGCGCCCCGGCTGAACCTCAAGGTGGACCCGCTTGGGATAGACTCTGGCCGCGAATCTCACGACATCCGAAGCGCGGTCCTGATTGAGCGCCACCGCGAGCCGCAACAGCACAACCGCGCGATGTATGTTTTGATGTTCGGCTGCGGGAATGTTGCGCAGGGCGCGGTCGCCGGGCTGGGGACGGCTCTTGCCCAGATAGCGGGCGATGGCCGAGATGAGCGTTCGCTGCAACTGCGTGCAGCCATAAATCTCAGAACTCGAAACGACGTATTGCGTGTGCCGGTGATGTCCCTGGTGGTTGATGAACTTGCCGGTATCGCGCAGAACTGCCGCGGCAGCCAGCCAGCTCTCGTACTCAGGGGGTAACTGATGCAGCGCTAGTAACTCGCGATAGAGTTGCAAGGCGTGAACGCGCACCGGCTCAGCCTGACGGAGATCGACGCCGTAGCGCCGCGCCGTGACCAGCACGCTCTCCCAGCGCTCGTGCTCGAACTCCCGATGGGCGGCGGCGCGGGCGTCTTGCTCGGCCAGCATCTGGATGAGAATGCCGTCGCGCAGGCCCAATGGGGAGTAGCGAAATCCCTCCAGCGAAAAGCTCTCAAGCAGTTCGGCGAAGACCAGTGCGCCGGGGACGATGATCTCCGCCCGCCGCGGGCCGATGCCCTCGATCGCCGCGCGTCCGGCAAACGGAAGCAGGGCGAGCTTGTTGGCCAGCTTGCGCACCTCGCGCGTGGGCACAATCCCCGGCGCCCGCAAACTGGAGTGGGCACGGCCAGAGGTGAGGGCACGGACAGCCTTGCCTGCGCTCTTGCCTGATTTACCGTTTCCGCCTTTGGCCATCGCAGCAACCGCGTCGCTCAGCGCTGCGGCCGTGCCGGAGGTGGCGATCACGTGCGAGATTCTCTCCGGCTGAATCCTGCGATGAGCCCGACGCAACTCGCGGGCGATGAGCTGGTGCATCCGCGCCAGGCCTTCTGCTGGCGGCGGATCGGCCGGCAGGAACTCCTCGGTAAGGCGCACAGCACCCAGCGGCAGGCTGATCGTCTCGCGAATGTGTTTGCGCTCGGAGAGGGTAATCTCGCAGCTTCCGCCACCCAGATCGACGAGCAGCACCCGGCCAGTCAATTTGAACTCCGCAGGCGGTCCGTCTTTGGCGCCGTCGAGGCCCAGCACGCCCAGATGAATCAGCCGGCCCTCTTCAAGGCCGGAGATGATTTCCATGGTCCAGCCAGACTCTTCCTTGACCCTTGCCTGAAAGACCGCAGCGTTGCGCGCGTCGCGCATGGCAGAGGTGGCCACCACGCGAATCTGCTCCGCGCCATACAGTTGCACCGCCCGCTGAAAGCGCTTTAGGGCCTGAAGCGTGGCCGCGATCGCCTCGGGCGAAACCAGCCCGGACTCGAAGACGCTGGCTCCCAGCCGGGTGACCTCGCGATCTTCGTGCAGGGTCTTCAAGTGGTGAGCGACGACCTTGGCGATCTTCAATCTGCAGGAGTTGGAACCGATATCGATGGCGGCAAAGGTAGGCATGAGGGCTGGTCGCACTCCGTCGGGAAAGAACTGGCTCTGGGGCCAAGATACACGAGCGGGCGAGTCCGCGCGGCGGGAATTATTTATCCACGCACATTGAGATTACGACAAAGGTCTGACTATAATTGGCGCCATGTCCGAACCTGCGCTGCGCTTCCCCGAGCCCGCACCTACTGCGCAAACTCCTTGGATCTCCCTGATCGAGGTGGTGCTGGGCGCCTTCATCGTCATCGGTCATAACGTATGGCACATTGTGCCGAACGAAGTGCCCATCCTCTTCATTCTCTTTTGGGTGTCAGCTCGCATTCGCAGCGGTAAATGGGATTTAACGTTGCTTCGGCCTCCAACGTCATGGGTTCGAACGATTGGCATTGCCGTCATTGCCGCAACGGTGATACTTGTCGGCAGCGAGCTTGTTGTGCAACCGCTTGCCGCCCACATCTGGCACAGCCCACAGCAAGTCTCTTCCGTGATCAAGTCCTCGTCGTCGAACTGGAAGACTGCCTTGCTCAACCTTGCGATCGTCTGGAGCTTCGCGGCCTTCGGCGAGGAGATCGGCTACCGCGGCTATCTTCTCTCTCGCGCTGCCGATCTAGGCGGCAGCACGAAACTGGCAAATCTATTGGCGATGATTTATGTCGCGGTACTGTTTGGATTTGGCCATTTTTATAAAGGGCCGGAAGGCATACTCGACTCCGCATACTCGGGGCTTGTGCTGGGCACTGTCTTTCTGCTGACCAAGCGCAACCTCTGGGCGCCCATCTTGACGCATGGGATTCGCGATACGGTCGCCGTGCTGGCCGTCTTTTTCGGTTGGGCAAACTAACGCCTCGCCGGCTTGTGGGTTTCCAAGGTGACTCTTGCGTGGCTTTGAAACCAGCCGATTACTCGATGCTGATACTCCTCAGGCTCCGCACCAGACGCGCCGCAATGGCCTGCATTCGCAGGCTCCCACAGTCCCACCGCCGGACCACGTGAGAGGCTGCGAGCTTGAATCTCTTCTGAATGACGCGGGGGAAGATTGGTATCTTTTTGGCCATGAATCAGCAGGACGGGAACCCGGCTGGCGGCGACCGCGTTCTCCGGTGAGGCCTCATCGAAGTTGACTCCATACTTCCAGCGGGCATAAAGAAAACCGGCTTCCACTGCCGGACGCAGCAATATGCGGCCCGCCCACGATCCGGTATGAAGCTGCTCCCCCAGCCGGTCATAGGAGGCTTCGCGGAAACTCGCGAAGGAAGACTCGGCCACCACGGCGCAGAATCCTGGCGTTATGCGGAGAGACTGAAGGAGCAGCGCGGCACCCATTGAATCGCCCATGCCGTCGATACAACGAGGAGCTTCTGATTGCTGAATCCAGTCGAACCAGCGCCGCACGTCGCCAGCCTCTTTCACCCCGTAGGTCGCCAGCTCCCCACCGCTGGACCCATGCGCTCGCGCGTCCGGTAGCAGAACGAAATAGCCATGACGGAGCAGCAGGTCTGCGATGCCTAACATGCCCGCACGATTGTCGCCGACCCCATGCAGCAGGATCACAGTGTCGCCGTTGTCGTGCACGGGCCGGATACTCCAAGCACAAAGCGTAACCCCGTCGCCGGCCACAACGGAGACATCGGCCAGCTTCGCGTGGTTGCGCTCTGCGACGGCCTGGGCCTGCGCTTCTGGTTTTGCTCCGAGTAGACGACGCCCCGGATGCAGCGCCCATTCCGTAGCCACAATGCCGATGGCGGAGCAAATGACAAACCAGATCGCAACCAGAGCCAGACCCCAGCGCAGAGAAAAGCGTACTTGCTTCATGAATTCAACATACGAATTGGGACAGCGCATGGTTCATGAGCCTTTTCACAGAAAGAGAAGGAGCAATGAGGCAGACCGCTCAGCGAGGCCGGCTGCTATCCTTGAATTTGTTCACATTCTCTTCGATGACAACCCAGACGAACTCTCTTGACCGCCCGAAAGAATCGTTCTCAACGCGAGGTGCATGGGCGCTTTTGCTGGCGATCTTTGCCGCCGTCATTCTGGCCTCGCTTTTTACGCCGCCGCTATTGGACGATGTCGACTCGAGTCACGCCCAGGCCGCGCAGCATATGGCCGAGAGCGGCGACTGGGTGACGCTGAAGGTCAACGGCCTGCGCTATCTGGAAAAGCCTCCGCTGCCCTACTGGCTCGACGCCGCGCTCTATCGCCTCTTTGGCGAGAACGTCTTTGCCACCCATCTGCCCAATGCCCTGGCCCTGCTGGGCTGCGCGTGGATTGCGTGGGTGTGCGCCAGCCGCGCATGGAGTCCCCGCGCCGGATTCTATGCTGCCTTGGGCGTGCTGACCTCGGTCGGGCCGTTTCTCTTTACCCGCTTCGCCATTCCCGAGGCGCTGCTCAGTTTTCTCTTTCTCGTCGCTCTCTACTGCCTGCTGACCGGCTTTGAGTCCAGCCGGTCGCTGCGCATTTATGGAATGTGGGCGGCGCTGGGGTTGGCGGTGCTCGCCAAGGGCCTGATCGCGCCCATCTTTTTTGCCGCGGCGGCCATCCCATTCCTGTTTTTGAGCGGGCAATGGCGGCGCTGGCGCCAGTTCAAGCTGTTCACGGGAGCGCTTTTGTTCCTGGCCATCGCCGCGCCTTGGCACATCCTTGCGGGCCTCGCCAATCCCGGCCAGGGCCATCCGGTGGGCAACCACCCAACTCTTGGGAACGTACACGGCTTCTGGTACTTCTATTTCCTCAACGAGCACGTCTTCCGCTTCCTGGGCAAGCGTTTCCCCTACGACTACAACCGGCTGCCCTTTGGCACTTACTGGGCGTCGCATTTGATCTGGCTCTTTCCCTGGAGCCTGTTCCTGCCCGCCCTGGTGGCGGCTGCCTGGAAGACCCGCCGCAACTGGATGCGGCACATGCGCGAGGACTCAAGCCAGATGCTGGAGACCGGCCCGAATCGCGCCGTCAGCGAAGAGGCAGCCGATTCTTTTCTCCGGCACAGATTCCGGTCGCATACGATCTGGCTGCTGAGCCTATTTTCCGCCTTCATTCTGGTGTTCTTTTCGTTTTCGACCAACCAGGAGTACTACACTTTTCCGGCCTGGACACCGCTGATCATTTTGATTGCCGGGGTGCTGGCCGGGGTCGAGGAGCATCGCGATCACCTTGGCAGGCTCAACGCCGGCAAACCGCTGCTGACAACGGCTTGGTTGACGGGCGCGCAGGCTGTCTTCGCCGTGGTTGGCGTGCTGGTGGCGGCGGTGCTGGGCTGGGGATTGTGGAAGTCACGCCACTTGCCTTTTGTGGCTGATGTGGGAACGTTGCTGGCGCATCGCGGCGTGGGCGATTACACGCTCTCGATGTCGCACATCTTCGACCTTACCGGTCCTTCGTTTGCCGCGCTGCGCCTGCCCGCCGCGCTGGCGGCCGCGGCCCTGCTGGTGGGACCTGCCGTGGGCTGGCTACTGCGGCTTAGAGGCAAGCACCTCTCGGCCACGGTCAGCGTGGCCCTGACGGCAGCCGTTTTTCTGATCGCCGCTCACATCGCCTTCGCCCGCTTCGAGCCGATGCTCAGTTCCAAGCAGTTCGCGGATACGATTGTCGAGAGGGGCTCGCCTGCCGACTCGTTCATCATCTTCGGCGACCAGTCCGACGCCTCCTCGGTGAACTTTTACGCACACAACTTCTTTCACGGCAAGCCGGCGCTGTTGGTGGGCGAGGCTTGTTCGCCGCATGGGGAAGGCTCATCGATGCTATGGGGCTCGTGCTACACCGACGCGCCAAAGATCTTCATGAGCGAAGATCAACTCTCGGCGATCTGGGGCGTGGGTGAGCGGAAGTGGCTCTTTGCTCAGGACGTCAACCAGTCCAAAGCAGAACAACTGCTCCAGGGCCGGCTCTACGCCGTCCAGGCGATTGCCGATAAGGCATTGTGGACCGACCGGCCGCTGCCTGAGGCCGAGTCGCAGCGTCCGATGGCAGCGCGACTCGCTGAGAGCGCGCGACCGTGAGTCCCCTGCCCGCGAATGTGAATGTACTGGTGGTCGGAGCCGGCTTTGCCGGCGCGGTTGTTGCCGAGCGGCTGGCCAGCGCGGGGCGCGAGGTTCTGGTCATCGACCGGCGGGATCACATCGCGGGCAATGCCTACGACCACCCGGACAGCCACGGCATTCTGGTGCATCGATACGGGCCGCACCTGTTTCACACCAACTCCGACACGGTCTTTGAATACATTTCACGATTTACGGATTGGCGCCCTTACGAGCACCGGGTTCTGGTCTCGCTCGACGGCGAGCTCTATCCGCTGCCCATTAACCAGGACACCATTAATCAACTCTATGGGTTGAAACTGGACGAGGCCGGGGTCGCGCAGTTCCTTGCCGGGGTGCGCGAGCACCGTGAACCAGTGATGACCAGCGAGGATGTGGTGCTCAATGCGGTCGGGCGCGAACTCTGCGACAAGATCTTTCGCGGCTATACCCGCAAGCAGTGGAATCTGGACCTGGCTGAGCTGAGTCCCAGCGTCCTGGCGCGTATTCCGACACGCACCAACCGCGACGACCGCTACTTCACCGACAAGCACCAGGCCATGCCTGCCGAGGGCTATACGCGCGTCTTTGAGAGATTGTTGACGCATCCGCGCATTCGCGTCGAGACCGGTGTGGACTTTGCGACGTTCCGCGACAAAGTTCGTCCGCGTCTCACGGTCTTTACCGGTCGCATCGACGAGTACTTTGGCTATAAGCTGGGCAGGCTGCCCTACCGGTCCATTCGCTTTGAACATGAACATCTGTCGGGGGTCAAGCGCTTTCAGCCAGTTGCCACGGTCAACTATCCCAATGATCATGACTATACCCGGATCACCGAATTCAAGCACATCACCGGCCAGCAGCATGGGGGAACATCGATCGTGAAGGAGTTTCCCACTGACGATGGCGAGCCGTACTATCCGGTGCCGCGCCCGGCGAATCAAGAGCTCTACCACCGCTATCAGGAGCTGGCCGCGAAGGAGCCGAATGTCGTTTTTCTGGGGCGCCTAGCGCAGTATCGCTACTACAACATGGACCAGGCGGCGGCGGCCGCGCTCAAGACGGCTGCGGATATCTCTGGTAGTTGAACAAGCTGGTGAGTTTTCCCGCCGCCTATAAAGCCTGCTCGGGGACCCGCGCGTTCATCCGCATTAAGAAGAGGGTGGCTTGGGCTGCGCAGCCTGAGGAGCTGTCCTGTGCATGGTGCCTCCCGGCTCCAGCTCAAAGATCTTGCCGTGCCATTGCAGCCGGTTGCTGCCATAGCTCGCCACCCACAGCAGGAAGCCGATCAGGTCGCGCAGCGGGAAGAGGAAGGCCTGCCAGACTGCTTGGCGACTGCGCACCACTATTCCGCCGACCATGATTGATTGGAGTATCTTGAGCAGCAGCGTAAAGCCGAAGAGCGCCGCGCCCCAGAGAGCATGGTGAACCAGAATGCCGCCCAGGAGGACCAGCAAGCCGAAGGGCGTCGAAAACGTGAGCGCCGTGCCGAAGTGCCCCCTGGGCCGCGAAAAGCGCGTACTGCGCATCCAACTCAACTGGTGCGCGATCGACTTCCAGAAGCCCGACCTCAGAATCAGATGGTTGACGACGTGGCCGGAGAGTGCCACGGTTTCGCCGGCCTCGGCCACCAGGTAACCCAGCATGTAGTCGTCCGCCGCATAGCCACCCAGCCGCTCGAATCCCCCGATGCGCTGGAGCGACGATTTGCGCACAGCCGAGGACGGACCGAGAGTAAAGCGCAACCCTTCCAGCATCTGCGCCACCAGCACACCCGAGGTCATCTCCACCGACATTCCCAAAGCTTCGAGCCGCTCGCCGAAACCACCGTCGATCGGATCGCCGCGGTAAACGCAAAACGCCGCGCCCACTTGAGGATCGCGGAAGGGCGCGACCATCTCGCGCAGGTACTCCGGCGTAACAGGGATATCCGCGTCGGTAGCGACCAGCAGATCATGCCGCGCCGAACTGGCCATCAGGTGCATTGAAAAGCAGCGCGCGTTCATCCACGGCGGCTCGCCGGAATGGAGAATCGTGACTGAAATGCGCGGGTAACGCTCGGCCAGTTTCGCAGCCACCGCAAGGCCGGCGTCCTCGGGATGGCGCGCGCAAAACAGAAGCTCGTATTCGGGATAATCGAGGTTGAAGTAGCCTTCCAGGCACTCTTCGAGGTAAGCCGGCGAACCATGCAGCGGCTTGAGAATGCTGACGGGAGGGGTGAAGTCGAAGATCTGCCGCCGCTTGCGGCCTCTAGCGATCAAATGTCTGCCGGCGGCAATGAAAACCATCGCGGTAAAAACGGTAGAGGTTGCGATTCCCGCTACTCCCAAGAGAAATAAGAAAAATGCCACGACGACGGCTCCTTTGCCGCTCTCGAAACCTTGAGGAAATCACTGAGGCTATGGCGGCTCTCCAACGGCTTTTCCTCACGCCCTCAAGTGGCTTTTTCCTTGACGGGGTCCCCGGCGACCTGACCTTGTCGCAGAGGGGGAAGTAAAAGCCGCCTTCTACCTTTTCAAAAAGAGCTTATAACTTGGAGAACCGCTCTAACTTTATCGGATGAGATACTCGCTGTCCAGAGCAAAACCTGGAAACTCCGTAATCCCTTCCGGCCGCTCTTGCGTCAGAAAAAAATGCCGGAGACAGAATCGAAATCCCGAACTTGGCGATCATAGCTGAATCACGCGGCCGTACACTGATTTCTGGTAAAATCACGGAATCGCACACTCGTTCTGGCTCTTTCCTCGCTCGTCTCGCGCTCCAGGGAGTCCGAGCTGGAAACGGAGCGCTGAAATCGATCACACCATGACATTCGGCCACATCCTTTCAGTCGCGCTTGGCGGGCTTGCCGTCTTTGGAATCGTCACGTCGACGGTCTACAGCCTGATGGTCGCTGCCTCAGTGGTGCAATTCCGGCGGCGTGCGGGGGGGGGCGGAGCAAGAACCTTTGTGCCTCCTGTGAGCGTGTTGAAGCCTCTCCATGGTGCTGAGCCGGATCTGGAAGAAAACCTGACCAGCTTTTTCGAGCAGGACTATCCGGAGTTTGAGATTCTCTTTTCCGCGAGGCACGCCTCCGACGCTGGCCTGAAGACGGCCCGGCGCGTGGCCGCGCGTTTTCCCGAGGTGAAGGCGCGCATGCTGGTTTGCGGAGATCCACCCTGGCCGAATCCGCGGACCTACTCGTTGGAGACCATGCGCCGCGAGGCCCGCTATCCGATCCTTGTGGCATCAGACAGCGATGTGCGCGTGGGGCCGGGTTACCTGGCCTCGGTGGTCGAGCCGCTCAGCGACCCAAAGGTGGGTATGGTCACTTGCCTCTACCGGGGCTTCGCCCGGCGCGGACTTTGGGCGCAACTCGAGGCCATGGGGATGTCGGTCGAGATGACCTCGGGCGTTCTGGTGGCCGACATGCTTGAGGGGATGAAGTTCGCCCTTGGGCCCTCGATGACCATCCGGCAGAGCACCATCGAAAATATCGGCGGACTCAAAAAGGTAGCCGAGTACTATGCGGACGACTTCGTGCTTGGGAACTGGACGGCAAAGGCTGGAGAAAGAGTGGAGCTGGCTACTTATGTGGTCGAGCACCATGTTCTCAACGCCTCATTCAGGGGCACCATTGCGCATCAGCAGGATTGGGCGACCAGCACACGGTTTTCTCGTCCGCTCGGGCATTTGGGCGAAGTGCTGACCTATGCGGTTCCCTATGGTCTTCTGGGGCTGGCCGCAATGGGCGCTTCGGGCCATTTCGCATGGGGCGTCTTGCTGCTGGCGATCACCCTGATGAACCGGGTGCTGCTCAGTGCTCTGGTGGCGGGTTTCGTGGTCGACGACAAGGTCGCCCTGCGCAAGGCGTGGCTCTATCCGCTGCGCGACCTGATGGGCTTTTGTTTCTGGATCGGAAGTTTCATTGGCTCGAGCCGCCTGCGTTATCGCGGCGATCCCTACGAGTTGCTTCCGCATGGGCGGCTGCGCCGGCTGGTCGAAGAGGGGCGCTCAGAAACCGTGCTGGCGCGCTAGGCGTCTCAGGGCTTGCGAATGATGGTGGGAGATTTGGCTACCGCCGTCGGCTTGCGCAGCGGCACCATGGCGGCGCTGGTGCCCGGCGCGGCCTGCTGGAACCGCGCCAGCATCTCCGTGCGAACGTATTCGACAAAGCTCTGCATCTGGCGGTTCATCTCTTCCATGCGCTCGCGCATCTGCAGGATGATGGCGATGCCGGCGATGTTCACGCCCAGGTCGCGGGCGAGGTTGAGGATGAACTCCAACCGCTCCAAGTCTTCGTCGGTGTAGAGGCGGGTATTGCCCTCGGTGCGCGAGGGCTTGAGCAGGCCCTCGCGCTCGTAGAGACGGAGGGTTTGCGGGTGAATCTCATACATCTCAGCGACTGCCGAGATCATGTAGGCGCCTTTTGACTTGCGTTTTGCGGCCATCAATCCACCAACCTGAATCGTGCGTCCAAGAGCATTTGGACTACCGGCTCAGACGCAGGCTCTTTCTTCAGATTATCCAGCACGTCGTTGCGCAACCGTAGCTCCATTGCAAGCCGATGCTCGTCAGCTGCATTTTCCGGAACACCCCAGATTGTAAAGCAAGTATCAGTGCAATCTTCGATCCACATCTGAGTAAACTTGAGGTCGTCAGCCATCGGTGCCGGCAGTTGGTGGGTGATCCCCATCAGGACGAGCAAGTCGAATGCCCCGGTTTCGTGGAATACAACATCGTATGGCTCGTCTTCATCCCAGAGCCGCTTCCAGGATGCGGCCATTGCATCTGCCGCTTTTAACTTCGCCTCGATGGTGCTGGCGTTCGGCTTGCACCAGAGACGATAGACTGCTTCGGCTCTCTTGCGGTAGTCCTGCTCTTTCGGCGGTGTCTCTCTGTTTGCAGAGTGATCGAGTTCGTTGGGCTTGAGGAAAAAGCAAGCTGTCGGAAACGGGTGAAAAGACGGATCGGCAGCATGCTGTGGCGCGGCATGTGCAATGTCCATGCCCAAGCCACAAGCAAGCAGCAATAGTGCGCCCGATCTGAACGATGACGTCTTACTCATGACAATCGCCGTCATACGCGACACACCCTTCATGAATCCAACAGGTTGACGCTCACAGCTTATCAAACAGCGCCACGCGCGGGTCCTGGTTGTTCAGCTTGGCCAGTTCGCGCATGATCTCGCGGCTGCGCTCATCGCCGAGCGTGGGCACGACTACCTCGACGGTCACGATCTCGTCGCCGCGCTGGCCTGGCCGCTGCGCGCTCTCGACGCCGCGCTCTCTCATGCGCAGCTTTTGCCCGCTCTGCGTGCCGGGAGGAATCTTCAACTGGGCGCGGCCGTCGATGGTGGGCACGTCGACCTTGGCTCCCAGGGAGGCCTCGGGAACAGTCACCGGCACAGTGATGTGTATATCGTCGCCCTGGCGGGTAAAGACCGGGTGCGGGCCGGTGCGGACGATGAGGAAGAGATCACCGGCCGGGCCGCCGTTCAATCCCGCGTTGCCCTTGCCTTGAAGACGGATGCGCTGGCCGTCACGCGTGCCGGCCTTGATGCGGAACTCGACCGGCTCGGTGCGGCTGACCACACCCTCGCCCTGGCAGGTGGAACAGGCATTCGCGGTGCGGCCTGTCCCGTTGCAGCCGGGGCAGGAGATGTTGAACTTCATGCGTCCGCCCATCTGCGTCACCTGGCCGGTGCCGTTGCACTCCGGACACTGCGTGGGCCCTCCGGTCGAGGCCTGGCCGTGGCAGGTGGGACAGGCCTCCTGGCGGTGCACCTCAAGTCGCGCCTGGCCGCCGCGAATCGCCGTCCAGAAGTCTACGGTGGCCTGGTATTCGAGGTCGGTGCCCGGCTGCGGTCCGCGCGGGCGCTGCGCCTGCTGCGCGCCGGAGAACATGCCGGAGAAGATGTCTTTGAAGCTGCCCCACGAGGCCGACCCGGCACCCGCCTGCTGCCCTGGATGTTGCCCCGGCCCGCTCTGGAAGCCGGAAAAGTCGAAGCCGCCGAAGTCGACCGGCGTGCCATGGCCCGCGCCCGACTGGCGCGCATAGGCCTCGGCCGTGGCCGGGTCGATCTGGTCGGAGTAGAAGCCCACCTGGTCGTAGATCTTGCGCTTCTTCTCGTCGCTGAGGACGTCGTTGGCCTCGGAGATCTCCTTAAATTTCTCCTCGGCCTTCTTGTCGCCGGGGTTCACATCCGGGTGATAGCGCCGCGCCGCCTTGCGGAAGGCCTTGCGAATCTCCTCAGGGGTGGCCGTCTTCTTTACCCCGAGAGTACCGTAGTAGTCTTTGTTCGTGGTCGTGGGCATGGTCGCCTTTGGAATCCGTTCTTGTTACACTGTTCGGCCAGGGATCTCTTTGATCGCTGGCACTTTCATGGCTCGTTTCACTCTCTCAGAATCGCCGGCGGTGAGCTCGCCAAGAATCAATCAAGCAACCACCCGCCGCCCGGCATCCTGAATGACGGCGTGCGGCGCGCGGGGACGGATGGTCTCGTGAATTGCCGTCTCTTCCGCGTCCGCCGCCGACTCCAGGTCAAAATCCATCTGCAAGCGCATCCAAAAACTCGGTGACATGCTGAAGTAGCGCGCCAGCCGAAGCGCTGTATCGGCCGTAATTCCGCGCCGCTCCCGCACAATCTCAGAGATGCGGGTGACCGGGACACGCAGCTCGATCGCCAGCGCATTCGACGACAGGCCAAGCGGCTTCATGAACTCCTCTCGCAGCATCTCGCCCGGATGCAGGGGCGGCATGCGCACGCCGTCGTTCAGTTCGGCGCCCTCAAGCACCGGTTCAGTGGTGGTCGACAATCTGGACCTCGTAGGCATCGCCCTCCCTCCACTCTAAGCAAACTCGCCATTGATCGTTTATGCGCATGCTCCACAGCCCTTCGCGATCTCCCTTCAACTTCTCCAACCGATTTCCGGGCGGTTCGCCGAGCTCCTCCACCCGCAAAACACTGTGAATCTGCCGCAGTTTCCGAAACGCCACCCGCTCAAAGGCCGCAAACCGGCGGCTGTGGCGGCGATCGAAAACCTGCATCGTGTCTTCGTCGACAAACGAGCGAATCATGCTTAACGTTTATCGTAACACGGGAAACGGTCAATAAGCCATCGCCAAGACTTATTCGTTGCCTGCGGCCGATCCCTGCCGGCAAGTGCTTTGGTACGGCCGGCTTGTCTTTCCAGCACTCCTTTTGCCGTATTCGCAAACGATTCCTCGGCAAAGGCTCAGATTCAAGGGCTTGAATTGAAAAGCGCTCAGCTTTCAAGTAGCTGCCTCTTCCCTTCTTGAAATCCAACTTCCTCTTCTCTGCAAGCGGGGCGGATGAGAGGATCGCCACCCTTTATACTTAGATGTTTGCAGAGTTGAAAAGTGGCGACCCAGAGAGGGCTCGTCACGATTTGCGGGACCCCGAGCGACAGGTCCGCGTTGCGGGGCGGGAGGAGCGGGCTTTGGTTCAGGCAGAGATTGGCATCATCGGAGGCAGCGGGTTGTACTCGATGCCTGGATTCACGAACTTGCATGAAGAGACGGTGGAAACCCCCTTTGGCGCGCCGTCGGAGGTTTTTGTACTGGGCGAACTGGAGGGGCGCCGCGTAGCGTTTCTTGCCCGGCACGGGCGGGGGCACCGCATTCTGCCCTCGGAGCTGAACTTCCGCGCCAACATTTACGCCTTCAAGAAGCTGGGCGTCGAGCGGATCATCTCCGTGTCGGCCGTCGGCTCGCTTAAAGAGGAGCACAAGCCGACGGACTTTGTGATTCCGGACCAGTTCATCGACCGGACTTTTCATCGCGTCTCGACTTTCTTTGGCGATGGCATCGTGGGCCACGTGGCCTTTGGCGATCCGGTCTGCGCGACCGTGGCAAAAGCAGCGGCAGAGGCTTGCAAGACCGTGGGCGTCGTGGGCAAACTGGGCGGCACCTATGTCTGCATGGAGGGCCCGCAGTTTTCGACGCGCGCGGAGTCGAATCTCTATCGCAGTTGGGGCGCGGACGTGATCGGCATGACCAATTTGCAGGAGGCCAAGCTGGCCCGCGAGGCGGAGATCTGCTATGCGACCGTGGCCATGGTCACCGACTATGACTGCTGGCGCGAGGGACATGACGCGGTGACCATCGAAGAGATTGTTGGCGTGTTGCACAAGAATGCCGAGAATGCGGCGCTGGTGGTGAAGGCTGCGGTGGCTGCGATGCCGCATGAGCGGAGTTGCACATGCGCCTCGGCGGCCAAGTATGCCGTGCTGACCCAGCCCGATGCGATTCCAGCAGCGGCAAAGGA
>JBEKOA010000071.1:0-20895 GCA_049522255.1 Occallatibacter sp. | reverse complement strand
GCGGCCAAGGGCAAGTACATCAAGAGCGTCACGCTGAGCTCGACGATGGGTCCTGGAGTGCCGCTGGATTCGGCGGTTGCGGACGCGGCCGGCAAGCACTAAGAAGCAGAGGTTAGGGACTAGGGGTCAGGGGTTAGTTGATTCCATGATCCGGTCGGCTTTGTGCCGACTTCAAAAGGGTTTGAGTTGAATGCCCGTAAAGGGCTTGAAAAGGGGAGCGGGAAGCGGAGTTAGAGGATCGAGAGTTTTTGCTGATCCCTGACCCCTAATCCCTGATCCCTGTCGAAGCGGAGCGAAGACAATGGCGATTTCTAGAGCGAAAAAGACAGAGAAGGTCCAGTTGCTGGCCAAGGAACTGGAGACCTCGACGACGGCGATTATTGGCACTTTTGCCAAGTTGACCGTGGCCAAGGATTATCAACTGCGCAAGGTGATTCGCGAGGCGGGCGGCAAGTACCGTGTGGTGAAGAACAAGCTGGCAGCAGTATCCGGCCAGGGCACGAAGGTTGAGGCCGCGCTGAAGGGGCTCAAGGGCGTCAACTCGGTGGCGTTTACCGCGGGCGACCCGGTTGCCCTGGCGAAAGTGTTCGCCAAGTGGGCGGGTGATAATGCGGAGTTCCAGTTCAAGCTGGGCATCATTGACGGCAAGCTGCTGACGGTGGATGAGGTGAAGGCGCTGGCGACCATGCCGGGCAAGGAAGAACTCTTTGCCAAGCTGCTCTTCCTGATCAACGCACCGGCGCAGCGGCTGGCAACAGTGATCAATGCCGCGGGCCACGATCTGGCAGTGGTTCTCGGCCAAGGCGTCGAAAAGGGCAAGTTTGCGAGTGCGGCATAAATGCCGCCAGCTTCTAGCTCCTAGCTTTCAGCTCTTAGTTTTTTCCTGGGAGTTGAGGCTGTAGGCGCCTTCGGGAAAGAGCTAGAGGCTAAAAGCTAGCAGCTAATAGCTGCTTCTAAGAGTTTTGGCCGGAGTGCAGGCAGGAAGTGCGCGGGTCTGGCGCATCGGAAACTTCCAGTCTGGGTTTGCGGCCGGGAATAACAATTTCAAACAGTTTTGAATGGAGAAGAAAATGGCGGATCTAGCGCAGTTGGAAGAGCAAATTGTGGCCTTGAGCCTGCTGGAAGCGGCGGCTCTGGTAAAGAAACTGGAAGAGCGGCTTGGCGTTTCAGCGGCTGCAGCGGCCCCGGTTGCGGCGGCGGCTGCGGGTGCGGCGGCTCCCGTGGTCGAAGAGAAGACCGAATTTGCGGTCATTCTGAAGGACTTCGGCGCAAACAAGATCAACACCATCAAGGCCGTGCGCGAAGTTACCTCGCTCGGCTTGAAGGAAGCCAAGGATCTGGTCGATGGCGCTCCCAAGGCGATCAAGGAAAGCGCGACCAAAGACGAGGCCGAGGCGATCCGGAAGAAGTTCGAAGGCATCGCAACCATCGAAATCAAGTAGTTTTCTTGTCAGGCCGCCCGGCTGCGAGGCAGGGCGGCTTGCAACGCCGGCCGGGACGCGCTACGATAGTGGTTGCGCGTCTTTTCGGCTCACTCCGTTTTTTCTAGGGAATGAGCGTGGTTTTCGGCTGACGCGTCTTCTGGATTGTGGATAGGCACGAAAGCCTCCGTTGGTCAGGGCAGTGCCAGGCCCTTCGGCAGCGGGTTCGGCGTTCTATTTAAGTGCCTTAGGGTCAATGGTTTACTTGGGCGGCAGGCTAGGTTTCCGTTGATGGTTGGCGAGTGGCTGGCGAGCGAGCGGCAGAAGCGAGCTTTGGGATCGGCGAGAGTAATGCAAGAAAATTCGGATGGGGGCACAAGCCACTGGCTGCGCTCGTGAGGGATTGTGTCCTCGCGAGCTTTTCGTGTCTCTCGACTTGTGGCAGAACGAGTCCTTGGGAAAAACACCCCATGTGCACCAAATTTGTAAACGCACCAGAATCGTAAACGGGCGACAACCTTCGCGGTTGTTTCCTCGATTGTGCGCAGTCTAGCGCACCTACCGGATGTGCGGCAATGCCTACCACGCGTTTTTGACCGAACTATCACGGGTGATCCATAACCCCGGGAAATTCTCCGGTGTGTTTGCGCGGCCTGCCTCCAGATTCGGCACGAACACCTGCCGAGCGGCTTTAGGGATTGGGACTGGAGAGTCGAGTACCAGTCCGGTTTTTTGAGTTACTTACCGTATTCAGCCGTCGCCGATCAGACTCGGGTGCCGGCCCGGGCCAAAATTGGCGCCGGAATGACCAGGGTCAGGAGTGAACATGCCCAACGAGAAGCGCGCGATTCGCAGCCGGCTCGATTTTTCAAAGATTCCCACCGCAACCCAGATTCCCAACCTGATCGAAGTGCAGCGGCGCTCCTACGAGCGTTTTCTGCAGATGGACAAGCTGCCCAACGAGCGCGATGACGCGGGTCTGCAGTCGGTGTTTGTGTCGGTCTTCCCGATCACCGACTTCCGCGGCATCTCGCAATTGGACTTTGTGGACTTCTCGATCGGCAACTGGGAGTGCAAGTGCGGCCACCTGAAAGGGCTGCATCACCTGAGGACGGCCTGCGTTCATTGCGGATCGATGGTGATCACCGATCCATTCCATCCCGGCGATGTCCTCTGTCAGAAGTGCGGCACGTACAACAAAAACACGCCCGACTTCTGCAACAAGTGCGGCGACCCGGTGAGCCTGCAGTTGAAGTACGACCAGCAGGAGTGCGAAGAGCGGGGCATGACCTTCTCCGCGCCGCTGCGTGTGACGGTGCGGCTGACCATCTATGACAAGGACGCCGAGACCGGCAACAAGACGATTCGCGACATTAAAGAACAGGAAGTGTTCTTCGGCGATATTCCGCTGATGACGCCGAACGGCACCTTCATCGTGAACGGCACCGAGCGCGTGATCGTTTCGCAGTTGCACCGGTCGCCGGGCGTCTTCTTTGAGACGGCCAACAATCGCACCTACTTCCTGGGCAAGATTATTCCCTATCGCGGCTCGTGGGTAGAGTTCGAATACGACCAGAAAAACACGCTCTATGTCCGCATCGACCGCAAGCGCAAGTTCCTGGGAACGATCTTCCTGCGCGCTCTCGGGCTGCGTTCGGACGAGGAGATTCTGAAGACCTTTTACACCGTGGACCGGGTACACATCGCCGACGGCAAACTGCACTGGGCGGTTCCCGAGAACGTCCAGGCCAACACGCACCTGGTGGGCGCCAAGCCTGCGCATGCGGTTGTGGTAGGCGGCCAGGAGATTGCGTTCTCCGGGCGCAAGATTACGGCACACTCGCTGAAAGCGATTCGTGCGGCGGCCATCGACAGGATCGAAGTTGAAACCGCCGAGATGGATGGCGCGCTGACGGCGTCTGACGTGGTGGATCTGAATACCGGCGAAGTGGTGGTGGAGGCCAACGTCGAGTTGACCGCCGACCGGCTGCACAAGGTGTTGTCGAGCGGAGCAGCGAGCTTCGAGGTCTTCTTCCCAGAGCGCGACGATGTGGGCAACATCATCACGAACACCCTCAAGCGCGATTCGATTCGCAAGCCCGAGGAAGCGCTAATCGAGATCTACCGCAAGCTGCGGCCCGGCGATCCGCCGACGCTGGACACGGCGACGGCGCTCTTCGAGGGTATGTTCTTCGATGCGCGCAAGTATGATTTTTCGCGCGTTGGCCGGCTCAAGTTCAACATCAAGTTGTACGAAAGCCAGGACGCTACCAAGCTGGACAATCGCACGCTGACGCCCGAGGACTTCTACGCGACCATCCGCTATCTGCTCAAGCTGCGCAAGAACATCGGGATGGTGGACGACATCGATCACCTGGGCAACCGCCGCGTTCGCGCTGTCGGCGAACTGATGGAGAATCAGTTCCGCATCGGCCTGGTGCGCATGGAGCGGGCCATCAAGGAAAAGATGAGCGTCTATCAGGAGCTTTCGACGGCTATGCCGCACGACCTGATCAACGCCAAGCCGGTGATGGCGGCGATTCGCGAGTTCTTTGGCTCGTCGCAGCTTTCTCAATTCATGGATCAGACCAATCCGCTCTCTGAGATTACGCACAAGCGTCGTCTCTCGGCCCTTGGACCGGGTGGTTTGAGCCGCGAGCGCGCAGGCTTTGAGGTGCGCGACGTGCATACGACGCACTATGGCCGCATCTGCCCGATTGAAACGCCTGAAGGCCCAAACATCGGCCTGATCAGTTCGCTCAGCTGCTTTGCCCGTATCAACGAGTATGGCTTCATCGAGTCGCCTTACCGCAAAGTAAAGGACTCGCGGATTCTGGACTTCGTCGAGATTGCCAACGCCGGCGAAAGCGGCCTGCGCGTGGGCGATCACATCGAAAAGGAAGAGGCGGCAAAGCTGAACGCGGGGCTGAAGAAGGCGGGCAAGCGGGTTATCGATCACATCCCGTTCAGCTTCTATCTCTCGGCATGGGAAGAGGACAAGCACACGATCGCGCAGGCCAATATCGAGTTTAATGACGAAGGCCTGATCACCGAGGATCTGGTCAATGCGCGGCGCATGGGCAACTTCGTTCTGGTCAATCGCGGCGATGTGGACTACATCGACGTCAGCCCGAAGCAACTGGTTTCAGTGGCCGCTTCGCTGGTGCCCTTCCTCGAGCACGACGATGCCAACCGCGCGCTGATGGGCGCGAACATGCAACGGCAGTCCGTGCCGCTGCTGGTGGCCGAGGCTCCGCTGGTGGGCACGGGCATGGAGGGCGTCACTGCGCGCGACTCCGGCGCCGTGATCCTGGCCAAGCGCAACGGCATTGTGGATTCTGTCGACTCGCAGCGCATCATCGTGCGCGTAGAGGGCGAGCATCATCCGACGCAGCTCTCGCGTGAGGTGGGTTCGGACATCTACACGCTGATCAAGTTCAAGCGCTCGAACCAGAACACCTGCATCAATCAGAAGCCGGTTGTCCGCGAGGGCGACCGCGTGATCAAGGGTCAGGTGATCGCTGATGGACCGTGCACTGAGCAGGGCGAGCTGGCGCTGGGACGCAATGTGCTGGTAGCCTTCATGCCATGGCGCGGGTACAACTTCGAAGACGCGATTCTCATCAGCGAAAAGCTGGTGCGCGAGGACTACTACACCTCGGTGCACATTGAAGAATTCGAAATCGAGGCCCGCGACACGAAGCTCGGACCCGAAGAGATCACGCGCGACATTCCCAACGTCAGCGAACATGCACTCAGGGATCTCGACGAAAGCGGCGTGATCCGCATCGGCGCACAGATCAAGCACGGCGACATTCTGGTCGGCAAAGTCACGCCCAAGGGCGAAACGCAGCTCACTCCGGAAGAAAAACTGCTGCGCGCCATCTTCGGCGAAAAGGCCGGCGATGTGCGCGACGCATCGCTGACCTGCCCTCCGGGCATCGAGGGCACGGTGGTGGATGTGCGCATCTTCAGCCGTAAGGGCCAGGAGAAGGATGAGCGCGCCAAGCAGATCGAAGGCGAGTATGTGGCCAAGCTCGAAAAGAACCTGGGCGACGAGATCCGCATTCTCACCGATGAGCGCCTCAAGCGTCTCGACGGCATTCTGGGCGGCAAGGTAGTGCTGGCCGATCTGCACGACGAGCGGACCAACAAGCGCCTGCTGACAAAGGAAGCGATCCTGGACAGGGAAACGATCGAGCGCATTTCGACCAAGAACCTCAAGAGGATTCGTTACGCCGACAAGGACCCGCGGGTCAACGAGCAGATCGACGAGATCGAAGAGATGACCTCGCGGCAGATCGAGGTACTGCGCAAGATCACCAATGAAAAGGTGGCCAAGCTGCAGAAGGGCGACGAGCTGCCGCCGGGCGTGATCAAGCTGGTGAAGGTGTACGTGGCCATGAAGCGCAAGTTGTCGGTAGGCGACAAGATGGCCGGCCGTCACGGCAACAAGGGCGTGATTGCGCGCATATTGCCGGAAGAGGATATGCCCTATCTGCCCGATGGAACGCCCGTCGAGATTGTCCTGAATCCGCTCGGCGTGCCTTCCCGTATGAACGTGGGACAGATTCTCGAAACGCACCTCGGCTGGGCCGCACATGTGCTCGGCAAGAAGATCGCCGATCTCATCCAGGCCAACACCGATGCGGCATACACCCGCGAATTGATGAAGAAGGAGTTCGCAGGAACCGCAACACTGCGCCAGTTGCTTGAACTCGACGACGAGATGCTGATGCGCGTCGGTGCCGGAATGCGGCGCGGCATCTGGTTCGGAACCGCTGTCTTCGACGGCGCGCGGGAGGAAGAGATCAAGGCGTTGCTGGCCTCGGCCGGCCTGCCTTCATCGGGCAAGACCGCTCTGTTTGACGGCATGACCGGCGAGCAGTTTGAGCAGCCGGTCACGGTGGGCTACATCTACATGCTCAAGCTCTCCCACCTGGTGGACGACAAGATTCACGCGCGGTCCATCGGACCGTACTCGCTGATCACCCAGCAGCCGCTGGGCGGCAAGGCGCAATTCGGCGGGCAGAGGTTCGGCGAGATGGAAGTTTGGGCGCTGGAGGCTTATGGCGCTGCTTACATCCTGCAAGAGTTGCTGACGGCGAAGTCGGACGATGTCTATGGCCGTACAAAAATCTACGAAGCCATTGTCAAGGGCGAAGCGGCCATCGAGCCTGGTGTGCCGGAGTCGTTTAACGTTTTGATCCGCGAGTTGCAGTCGCTCTGCCTGGACGTGGAGTTGATCAAGCGCGCGGACCTGATCAAGAAGTTGCCCGCGCCGGAAGTCGCGGCGGTAGCAGATTGAAGCAAGTTTTCAGTCATCAGTTGTCAGTAGTCAGTTTTCAGCCGCCCGCGTAAAGCGCGCACGTGATCTAAAGAAGAAAGAACAACGTGGTCGAGCTGAAAACTGATAACTGAGAACTGAACACTGTTTTTCCGAGTTCTTCTTGAAAGCGGCAAACACCGCTTCCCGGGAAGGAAGAACTCTTCATCAATCCCGGGAAAAGCCAAGGCAGGCGCCGAAAGGCCCGCCAAGGAGGGTCGCCTTGTTCCGTTCGAACCCGTTTGAGCTTTCCAGCCCCATTACCGATTTCGACGCAATCCGCATCATGCTGGCATCGCCGGAGAAGATCCGCAGCTGGTCGCATGGCGAGGTCACCAAGCCTGAAACCATCAACTACCGCACCTTCAAGCCGGAGCGCGACGGACTCTTCTGCGCGCGCATCTTTGGACCGGTGACCGACTGGGAGTGCCTCTGCGGCAAGTACAAACGCATGAAGCACCGCGGCGTCATCTGCGACAAGTGCGGCGTCGAAGTGACGGTCAGCAAGGTGCGCCGCGAGCGCATGGGCCACATCGAACTTGCATCTCCCTGTTCGCATGTCTGGTTCTTCAAGGGCCTTCCCTCGCGCATCGGTCACCTGCTCGACATCTCTCTGCGCGACCTGGAAGGGATTCTCTACTTCGAGTCCTACGTGGTGGTCGACCCCGGCGACTCGGGTTTGAAGGACCGCGAGATCATCAAGGACGAGACCAAGTACCGTGAGCTCGATCAGCAGTTCCGCCCCTCGGGCTTCAAGGCCATGATGGGCGCCGAAGCCATCAAGGAGCTGCTCAAGCGCGTGCAGATCGACGAGTTGGGCATCGAACTGCGTGAGCGCATGAAGACCGAAACCTCCGCGCAGAAGAAGCTGAAGTACGCCAAGCGGCTCAAGGTCGTCGAGGCCTTCCGCAAGAGCGACAACAAGCCGCAGTGGATGATTCTGGACGTGCTGCCGGTCATTCCTCCCGAGCTGCGCCCGCTGGTTCCGCTGGATGGCGGACGCTTTGCGACCTCCGATTTGAATGATCTCTATCGCCGCGTCATCAACCGCAACAACCGGTTGAAGAAGCTGATGGACCTGCATGCCCCTGAAGTGATCGTGCGCAACGAAAAGCGCATGTTGCAGGAGGCCGTCGACGCTCTGTTTGACAACGGCCGCCGCGGCCGCGTGCTTCGCGGAGCGAACAACCGCCCGCTGAAGTCGCTGTCTGATACTTTGAAGGGCAAGCAGGGCCGCTTCCGCCAGAACCTGCTCGGCAAGCGCGTGGATTACTCGGGCCGTTCGGTGATCGTGGTCGGTCCGGAATTGAAGCTGCACCAGTGCGGACTGCCCAAGAAGATGGCGCTCGAACTCTTCAAGCCGTTCATCTATCATCGCCTGGAACAAACGGGTCACTGCACCACCATCAAGCAGGCCAAGGAAATGGTGGAAATGCAGGAGCCGGTGGTGTGGGACATCCTCGAAGAAGTCATCAAGGACCACCCCGTATTGTTGAATCGCGCGCCCACGCTCCATCGTCTCGGCATTCAGGCCTTTGAGCCGGTGCTGGTCGAGGGCAAGGCGATCAAGATTCACCCGCTGGTCTGCACGGCCTTCAACGCCGACTTTGACGGCGATCAGATGGCGGTCCACATCCCGCTCTCTCCTGAGGCGCAGATTGAGGCCAGCGTTTTGATGCTCGCGTCGCACAATATTCTCTCGCCGGCCTCCGGTCAGCCCATCACCGTTCCCTCGCAGGACATGGTACTCGGTCTCTACTACCTGACCAAGGCCAAGAAGAACGCCAAGGGCGAGGGACGCGTCTTCGCCAATACGGAAGAAATTCTGATGGCTCTCGAAGCCAAGGAAGTGGAGACGCTGTCACCCATCCGCCTGCGCTACACGGGCAAGATGCTCGACCTGACGACGGCTTACGACGACCAGGATCTGACACACATCGAGCCGGTGGACTTCAACAAGCAGTACATTTCAACCACTGTTGGCCGTGTGATTCTGAACGACGCACTGCCGGCGGGGATGCCGTTCATCAACGGCCTGCTTAAGAAGAAGGGCATCGGGCAACTGGTGAACTATTGCAACCAGAACCTGGGCCTTGAAGTGACGGTGGGCATGCTGGACCGCATCAAGGAACTTGGATTCCAGTACGCCACGCGCTCCGGGCTCTCGGTCGGCTTGGACGACATGGTGATTCCGGACAGCAAGTACACCGTTGTGCGCGACGCCGATCTGAAGGTGATCGAGGTCCAGAAGCAATACATGGACGGCGCCATCACCAACGGCGAGCGCTCGAACAAGGTCATCCAGATGTGGTCGGCGGTTACCGATCGCGTGGCAGACGAGATGTTCGGCAACATGAAGCGGGCGGACGACGAAGGCGCCTTCAACCCGATCTACATCATGGCCGACTCCGGCGCCCGCGGATCGAAGCAGCAGATTCGCCAGCTCAGCGGCATGCGCGGCCTGATGGCCAAGCCTTCCGGTGAAGTAATTGAGACGCCCATCACGGCGAACTTCCGCGAAGGGTTGACGGTGCTCGAATACTTCATCTCGACGCACGGCGCGCGCAAGGGCCTGGCCGACACAGCGCTGAAGACGGCTGATTCAGGCTATCTGACCCGCCGCCTGGTGGACGTTGCCCAGGACGTGATCGTAACCGAATACGACTGCGGCACGGTGGAAGGCATCTACGTTGGTTCGATCGTCGAGTCGGGCGAGATTATCGAGGAACTGAGAGACCGCATCATCGGCCGCGTGACTCTGGAGCGGATCAAGGACTACGACGGCAACATCGTGGTGGATGTGAACCAGGGCATCGACGAGGATATCGCCTCGGCGATTCAGGCCGCAGGCAAGGAGAAGGTGAAGATCCGCTCGGTGCTGACCTGCGAGTCACGGCGCGGCGTCTGCGCTCTCTGCTACGGGCGCAACCTGGGCTCGGGACGCATGGTGGAGCTGGGCGAGACCTGCGGCGTCATCGCGGCTCAGTCCATCGGCGAACCGGGAACGCAGTTGACCATGCGTACCTTCCACGTGGGCGGCACGGCCAGCCGCGTGCAAGACAAGTCGCGCCTCGACGCCAAAAACAAGGGGTTTGTGCGCTTTATCAACCTGAGCTTTGTTGAGAGCAGAGACGGTACGCTGGTGGCCATGAATCGCTCCGGCTCGATTGCCGTTCAGGATGACCGCGGCCGTGAGAAGGAGCGCTACCAGGTGGTTTACGGCGCACGCCTCAAGGTCAAGGACGGCGAACAAGTACAGCTGGGCCAGTTGCTGGCCGAGTGGGATCCATACACCTACTCCATTCTTACGGAGATCGGTGGCAACGTCCAGTTCAAGGACTTGCAGGAAGGCATCACGCTCAACGAAGAAGTCGACGAAGTGACCGGCCTCTCGCGCTGGGTGGTGGCCGATGCTCCAGACGAGAAGCGGCAGCCTACCTTCGTCGTGAAGAACGCCAAGGGGCACAAGCGCTACCTGTTGCCGCGCGGCGCTCACTTGATGGTGCAGGACGGCGACGAAGTGGGACCGGGCGACGTACTGGCCAAGATTCCCAAGGAGAGCACCCGCACCAAGGACATCACCGGCGGTCTGCCGCGCGTTGTCGAGCTCTTCGAAGCGCGCAAGCCGCGCGAGACGGCTACCATCAGCGAGATCGATGGCGTGGTTCGCTTCGGTGAAGTTTCCAAGGGCCAGCGCAAGATCTACGTGACCGCGGATAACGGTGACGAGAAGGAATACTCAGTGCAGCGTGGCATTCACGTGAACGTCCAGGAAGGTGAGCGGCTCAGTGCCGGCGATCCATTGATGGATGGCCCCTTGAACCCGCACGACATTCTGGCCGTACTCGGCGAAAAGGCGTTGCAGGCTTACCTGGTAAACGAGATTCAGGAAGTCTACCGTCTGCAGGGCGTGGCCATCAGCGACAAGCACATTGAAGTCATCGTCCGCCAGATGCTGCGCTGGGTTCGAATCGACGAAGTTGGCGATACGAACTTCCTATTGGAGCAGCAGGTGGATCGCTTCCGCTTCCGCGAGGAGAACGAGCGCGTGCTGGCCAATGGAGGCCGACCGGCGATCGGGCGTCCGCTGTTGCTGGGCATCACCAAGGCGTCGCTTTCGACCGACAGCTTCATCTCCGCTGCCAGCTTCCAGGAGACCACACGCGTGCTGACCGAAGCCAGCATCAACGGCGCAATCGACAACCTGCGCGGGCTGAAGGAAAACGTGATCGTCGGGCGCCTTATCCCGGCCGGCACGGGCCTGGAGTACTATCGCAACGTTCAGCTCTCACCGGAGCTGGAGGAAGCGGCGGCTCGCGTGCAGCAGGAGGTCACGGCCGAGATCGAAGCGGCCGAGCGCGAACTGGAACTGATGCGCCAGGAGGGCGAGGCCGAGGAGATGGCAGCCGAGTAGCCGCCTGCGGTGGGGCCAGCGGCCTTCGGCAGGATGTGAAACGGATGGTAAGCTCAATCTTGTTGTATTGAGCTGCAATCAACAGAAAGGCCCGGCGCAAGCCGGGCCTTTCCTTATGCGCGATCTTCAAATAAAGGAACGCTTACAGGCTCTGAGCGACACCGTCTACGACTTGGCGCTTGCTATTCTTCGCCGCGTACATGGCTGCATCGGCGGCGTTCAGCAGGGCGTCTTTTGTGACGCCATCCTCCGGGTAAATAGCTGTGCCAATGCTGACTGATCCCTTGATGACATTCCCCTCGATGACAAAGGGAACGTCGAAGCAGCCTTCGAGCCTGGCAACGATCTTCTCCAGGTCTGAGCGGCCTCGCTGGAGCGAGACCAGAGCGGCGAATTCATCTCCGCCCTGCCGAGCCAGCATATCGCCGCCAAGCAGCTGGTCGTTCATGCGCATGGCCACTTCCTGAAGGTAAAGATCTCCCGCGTGATGGCCAAACGTGTCATTGATCGGCTTGAACTTGTCGAGGTCGAGATAGATCAATCCGAAGATGCCGTTCGAACCCGCCTCTAGTATCAGGACGTCAAGGCGCTTGTGCAGCGAGAAGCGGTTGTAAATGTCGGTGAGCAGGTCGAACTCCGAGCGGCGGCGCAGATCGGAGTAGAGCCGACGAGTTTCGATAGCTAGCGTAGCCAGCCTGACGGCCGCGGAGAGTGCCTTCAATTCGGCGGCGGAGCGCTCTTTGGCAGGGACGAAAGCGGCAAATATCTTGCCATGCGCCGGGCCTGAACGGGCGGGAATCTCTTCTTGTTCGATTCGCAGAGAGGACAGATCGTCCGGGCAACTCCCCAACTTTGCCCCGTCGGCGATCTGGCACCAGCAAGGGGCACCCGCCATCTTGAAGGAAGCCAGTTCAGTAATCTGTTCGATGATCTCTGGCAGAGGCCGGGAGCCGTTGATGTCCTCCAGAATGCGACTGCGGCGCCGCTCCTGTTCGGCCTCGGCCTCTGCACGGACTGACATCGCCGAAGTTTGCCGGCGCACCTTGCGCTCCAGATTCCATCCCCAGCCGCCTACCAAGGCCACTCCCGCCAGCAGCAGGCCGACCATGAGCATGAGGTTGCGAACATTCAACAGCGAGGGTCTCTTGACCACGACAACGTCATCGAAGGAACGAAGCAGGATATCGAAGGGAACCTGGGCGATAAAAGGGTTAGAGTTTTCGAGCACGCATATGCCGGTTACACGAACCCTGGAGCCCAGTAGAATCTCTCTTGCCATCGGAACCGGACGATCAGGGTGCCGATAAACAGCGGAGAACTGCTTGCCATCGATGGCAAGTACAAATTCATCTTGCGAGGCCTCGTGGACCTCCGTTACCACCTGCCCTTCGATGGAAACAAGATCGTAGTGATGGCCGGGAGAGTCAAAACCTTTTGGAGTGAGTGACTCCCAGGATGACGGCAGCGGCGTGACCGGCGCGCGAACCTGGTTGTCCTGAATTTCGCCGTGCACCAGGTTGATAAATCCGTCGTGAGAGTCGGGAAAGCCGGTCGCGTCTGCCTCGTCGCCGATCTGCAAGGGTTTGTAGCTCTGTGTTTTGATCCATATGCTCTTGGAGCCATCCTGCAACACAGCGGCCGAGCCGGGCTGGTAATAGGTGATGGTTCCGTGAACCCGCACCCTCGCTGTGGAATCCTGCAGATGGGAGACGGAAATCACCCGATCCATCTGGGTGATGGGGAGGGACCAGGGGCTGGAATTGGCGCTTTCGATGATCCGGATATCAGACAGAGACTGAACGTGCATCAAAATCCCGGTCACGTGCATCTTGCTGTCAAATTCTTCCGAAGCAACGCCTGTGAGTTCCACTTGGGCATCCAGCAGGCTTTCCATTGCGTGCACATCGACGCTGTCCACATTGGCGTCGAAATAGCCGCCATCCATAAGCAATTGCAGGCGAGTATAGGTCGCTCCAAGCGCGGCATTCGTCGCAAGATCAGCGGTGCGGAGCACTCCCCTCACCGTGACCAGCTTGCAATCGGTCTCGGTGCGGATCATCTCATCAAAAGTGGCTGGCATGGGCTTCGGCCGGTCACCGTGGCGCAGCAAGGTGATGCTATCGCCCACGACAATAGGATTGAAGCTCTGCTGCGTTTTTCCCTTTATCAGGACGCGATCGCCCGGAATAAATTTGGCTTCCGATAGAGCCTGGACATAGATTGCCGCATCGCCATCCTGCACAAACAAGTTGTTTTCATAGCCGCGAAAGTATGTGACGGTCGCCTCGAAGTCCACAGGCAGCCCCTTGCTGGCCTCGGAATTGCTCAGGACGTGGATAGCGCGCAATGTGGTCAACGGGGCGGGATCTGCGGCCCAAACAACCGGGCCCGCTGCCAGAATCATCGCAACCGCTGAAAACACGCTCTTCATCGGGGATAGTCCATTTGAACCTTCTGCACGGTTTCCGGCTTCTCGTCATTCTATCGGCAGAAGGTGCCGAGTGAATCATCTCGGCAACAAACAAGCGGACACTATCCAGGAATTACACTCTTTTCGACATCTCGCTTGCTGTTCTTCACCGCATACATGGCGGCGTCAGAAGCGTTCAGCAACGCGTCTTTTGTTGCGCCATCCTCAGGGTAAACGGCTGTGCCGATGCTGACTGACCCCTTGATTACATGCCCCTCGATGTAAAAGGGAGCGTCGAAGCAGCCTTCGAGCCTGGCAACGATCTTATCCAGGTCCGAGCGGCCGCGCTGAAGCGAGACCAGGGCGGCGAACTCATCCCCGCCCAGCCGGGCCAGCATATCGCCGCCAAGCAGCTGGTCATTCATGCGCATAGCCACTTCTTGAAGGTAAATATCTCCCACGTGATGGCCAAACGTGTCATTGATCGGCTTGAACTTGTCGAGGTCGAGGTAGATCAATCCGAAGATGCCGTTCGGGCCGGCCTCCTGCATCATGACATCAAGGCGCTTGTGCAGAGAGAAGCGGTTGTAAATGTCGGTGAGCAGGTCGAACTCCGAACGGCGGCGCAGATCGGAATAGAGGCGGCGGGTTTCGATGGCCAGCGTCGCCAGCCGCGCACCATTGGCCAGAGCGTCAGTCTCGCGGACCGCCGGCGGCGTCGCTGGAGGCATTGCCGCAAAGAGCGCCCCCAACGCCGGGCCGGAGCGGGAGTCGACACTCGCGCGAACGACGCGTAGATCGTGCGGCTCAGGCGGACAATGTCCCACCATCGATCCGTCTGCGACTTCGCACCAGCACGGCGCGCCATCCAGGCGGATAGAGACCATCTCCACGATCTTCTCGAGGATGCTGGCCAGCGGCTGCGATCCGTTGATGTCCTCGAGGATACGGCTGCGTTTCTGTTCGAGCAGGGCCGAGTTCCGTTCCATCGCAGCCTCCTCCTCAATTCTCATGGCTAAAGCGGCTGTCTTCTGGCGCACCTTGCGCTCCAGGGCCCATCCCCTGGCCCCCACCACGGCGACGACTACCAGCAGCAGGCCAACCACGATCACAAGGTTGCGGACATTGAGCAGCGTAGGATTGGCGACGACCGTAATATCGTCGAATGAGCGCATCAGAATGTGGAAGGGCACCTCTTGGGTGATGTTGTATGGGTTTGTCCCCTCAAGAATGCAGATGCCGGTCACTCGGACTTTCGAGCCCACGGCCACAGGCTTCATCGGCGGAAGCGTAAGCCGGCTGGCCGCGTCCGGGTGACGGTAGATGGCAGAGAACAACTGACCATCCGAGGAGATAACATACTCGTCCTGGTTGGCTCCCCGGACTGCCGTTGCCACCTGGCCTTCAATCGAGACCAGATCGTACAGGTGTCCATCGGGCCGGTTGGAACTCCAAAGAGCCAGTTGCCGCCAGTTCGCTGGCTGTGGCGTAACCGGCTTCTGCATGTGGCTGTCCTGTATCTCGCTGTGAGTCAGCGATAAGAAGCCGTCATGCGCATCGGGAAAGCCCGTCGCGTCCGCGCTGTCGCCGATCACAAGCGGGCTGCGAACCGGGGTTCCAATCCACAGGCTCTTGCCGCCGTCCTGCAACACAACAGCCGTGCCGGGTTCATAGTACGTAATGGTTCCATGAACCCGAATTCTCTCTGTGCGATCGGTTACATGATACCCGGCGATTACCTGGTTCATCGGCGTCAATGGGAGCGACCATGGACTGGCGCCGGCGCGCTTCAGAACCTTCACGTCCTCCAGGGAAGCAACGTGAAGCAGAACTCCGGCAACCTCCATCTTGGCGTCGAATTTCCCCCCGGCAATCCCGGTGACCTCGACCTCGGAGTCGAGCATGTCTCTGAGCACACCTGCATCGTCGCTGTCGACCATCGCATCGACATATCCGCCATCCATGAGAATCTGCAAATAGGTGACGCGCGTAGCCGAACTCCAGCCCAGCTCGGCAGTTCGGAGCACACCATGCACGCTTACCCGGATGGAGTCGTACTGGGAGCGGATCAACTCATCGAAGCCGACCGGCACGGCCTCTGGCAACGCGCCATGGGAAAGCACAGTCACGCTATCGGGGATGACAATCGGGCGGAAGCTGTCACGCATCTTTCCGCGCACCAGAACGCGGTCTCCGGGAACCAGCCGCGCATCGTCGGGAGCCAACACAAAAATGGCGGCGTCGCCATCCTGGACAAACAAGATGTTCTGATACCCAGGAAAGTAACTAACCGTTGCCTCGAATGCAACCGGGAGCGCCTTGCTGGCCTCTGCATTGCTGAGGGCGGCGATGACGTGCAGATCGGTCAGCGGGGATGGGTCCGCCGCCCAGGCAGCCGTGGCCCAGATGAAGACAATCGCAACTGCTAAAACAAGTCTCTTCACCGGATAGAATCCTGCCGAACCGGGACCAGCTAGCACTTTCACTCAGACTATATCGGCATCGTCAGGGTGCATCTATAGTCTGAAGTGAAGAAAATGAGCCTCTTAAAGTGAAAATGCAGTATACCCTCGCATGCCGGTAAAAGGCTATGATCATCTGCCGAATCGCTGTGCGCCCAATCTGCCGGCTCTCTTCAGTGCCCAACCGCGCCGGCGCGGATGAATCGGATCGCTAACCAGCGGTCCTGCGGTTCAATGGCCGGGTCAGTCCGCCAAGTCAATCCGCAGTGCTCAAGTTCACACTCTCCTGAATATCCAATGAAAGCCTCAAGCCAATTTCAAGATCTTGTTATGCGGCACTTTGGTCCGCGGGCGCCGCCCCCCCGCGTCCGGCCGTTTTGGCAGCGGCCTCTTTGCGAAAGTTCTTGGCCGCGTACATGGCTGCGTCGGCGGCGCTCAGAAGGCTGTCCTTGGTGGTGCCGTCTTCGGGATAGATGGAGTAGCCAAAACTGGCCGAGCCTTGCAGGACGTTTCCATCGACCAAAAACGGCTCCTTGAAGCAGTGTTCGAGACGTAACGCAATCTCCTCGATGCGGGTGCGGTTGCGCACCATGGGAAGCAGCACGGCAAACTCATCGCCGCCCAGCCGCGCCAACAGATCATGACTGCGGAGCTGCTGCTTCATTCGGCTTGCGACCTCCTGCAGGAAGAGGTCTCCAACGTGGTGGCCGTACGTGTCGTTGATGATCTTGAACTTGTCGAGGTCGATGTAGATCAATCCAAAGACGCTCGCATTCTGACGCGCTTCGGCAATCAAGGCGTCCAGGCGCTCTCCCAGCGATCGCCGGTTGTGGACGTTGGTGAGCAGGTCGACCTCCGAACGGTGCAACAAGTCGGTGTAGACCCTGCGGGTTTCCATGGCCAGCATCGCCAGTCTTGCTCCCCCTGAGAGGATTTCCATTTCATGGGCAAAGGTGCGATGAATGACCGGAAGGGCGCTCGATTCCAGACCGGCAAAAAGGGCTCCCTGCGATGGCCCGGAACGCGCCGGAATCTCTTCGCGGAGGATGTGCAGCCGGCTTGCATCCTTGGGATATTTGCCAAGCCGCGCTCCGTCCACGACATCGCACCAGCAGGGAGCGCCGTGGAGCATGAATGAGATCATCTCCGTAATCGTTTCGAGAATCTCAACCAGGGGTTTCGCACTGTTGATGTCCGCCAGGATGCGATTGCGGCGTTGTTCGAGATAGGCCATTGTGGCCAGCTTGCCGGCCTGCCGGCGCACCTTGCTCTTGAGGCCGAATCCCCAGACGCTCACTGCAATCACCGCCAGCAGCATCGCAATGAGCAGGATACTGGGGCTGCGAAACTCGAGCAAAGAGGGCTTGGCAACGATTGCAATATCATCCGGAGTTCGCAGGAGAATCTCAAAGGAAACCTGGGACCTGAACGGGCTCGGATCCTCCGGAATGCAGATTCCCGTCACCCGGACTTTGGAGCCTGGTGGAACCCGCTTCATGGATGGGGTCGCTCCATTCAGGTGACTGTAAACCGCCCTGAACAGTCCGCCTGCGGAGGATAGGACATACTCGTCCTGCGAGTTCTCACGGGCACCTGTCACTGCTTCGCCTTCGACGGTAACCAGGTCGAAGGGATGACCGCCCAGCGCAAGCTGCTGCCAGGTAGCCGGTTGCGCCGGGACGGCGGCCGCCACCTGGCTGTCCCAGATCTCGCCGTCGTTCAGGGTCAGAAAACCATTGTGGGAGCTGGGGAACCCCGTAGCGTCTGCTTCATCGTTGATGCGCAAGACGTTGCTGGCCGTTGAGGTAGCAATCCACAGGCTTCTTGAGCCATTCCCAAGCACCACCGCCTTGCCTGGCTCGTAATACGTGATGGTTCCGTGAACCCGAACCCTTTGGAACAGATCGTGCGCGGGATAGCCGGTGAGTAGCTTGTCCATGGGCGTCACCGGAAGGAAGAGCACGCGGACCGCCGAGCGTTTGAGAACCTTCACATCGGCCAGGCTCGATACGTGAAGCAGCACACCGGTCTGCCGCATCTTGCCATCGAAGGCCCCGCCGGCCACTCCGGTGATCTTCACCTCGGCGTCGAGCAGGTTGGCAAGCGTATTTGCATCTTCGGCGCTGTCGATGGAGGCCTGAATGATGCCGCTCTCGGTGAGCAGTTGCATGCGAGTGCCGGTCAAGCTCGGCAGGCTGGGGTTGCGCAGATTCGATCGGTTTTCCTGGTCGGCGGCGCGCACCACGGCGCTCACAGTGACCAGCATGCAATCGTGTCTTCCTCGGATCAAGTCCTCAAAACTGGCCGGAATTGGCTTGGGCAGGTCGCCGTGGCGCAGCACTGTGATCTTTTCGCTGCGGGCCTGAGAGCTGAAGTCCGCATCCGTTGTTCCCTCGATCAGAACACGATCGCCGGGAAGCAACTTGGTTTCCCCGGCATCGAAGACGAAGATTCCCGCGTCGCCATCCTGCACAAACAGCGAATTCTCATCCTCGCGATAGTACGTTACGGTCGCCTTAAAGGCTACGGGAAGCTTGCGGCTGGCCTCCGCATTGGTGAGGGCGCGAATGGCGCGCAACGTGGTCAGCGTAGCGGGCGTCGCAGCCCAGGCAGCCGAGGCCCAGCCAAGGAGGATCGTAACCGCTGGAATCAGTCTCTTCACCAGGCAGAATCCTGTCGAACGAGCACCGTATCGCCGGTCCCCTTCAGTCTATATCCGCGCCCTGACGAATCCAGGACTGCGTGCGGAGGATAGGCTGCTGGTACGCACACAAAAGTAACGCGATCCGATCTGCGGCAGCGGTTCTCCAATTGCTGGACCGCGAAACCATGATTTCTAGGCAAATTCTTTCCTCAAGAGAAATCCACCGTTGACGAAGCCAGTCAGGGTAGTTCAATTGAAGAAACGCTCTAACTCCGAAGGAACAAATCGCTCGATGGCGACACGTCGCTGCTTCAGCGCTCTGGCAACTCACAGCGGCGACTTCGTCTGCATTCCAGGAAGAATCACTCGGAGTTGGCCCATGAGTCTGGATCTGGAGGTTGACGGATTCTCGATACAGAATAGCGCGCCGCTCTTATGCGTGAGTCTCACCGGGAGGCACCGGGGATTCGCCATCGGCTGCTTCGGCGGCCGCCTGTCTGCGAGCGTTTTTGGCTGTATACATGGCGGAGTCGGCCGCGCTCAAGAGGCCATCCCTGGTGGCGCTGTCCTCGGGATAAAGAGCAATACCAAAGCTGGCCGTGCCTTGCAGCGTTTGCCCTTCGAGCGTCAGCGGAGAGTTGAACGAGTGTTCCAGGCGCTGAGCGATCTCCTCGACACCGGCGCGGTTGCGCACCATCGGAAGCAGCACGGCGAATTCATCGCCGCCCAGCCGCGCCAGCAGGTCGTGGGAGCGAAGCTGCTGCTTCATCCGCCGTGCGACCCCCTGCAGATAGAGATCTCCGATGTGATGGCCATAGAGGTCGTTCACCTGCTTGAATCCATCGAGGTCGACGTAGATCAAGCCGAAGATGCCCGCGGTCGCGCGAGCCTCTTCAATCTGCGCGTCCATGCGGATTTCGAGGGAGAAGCGATTATGAATGTCGGTCAGCAGATCGAATTCCGAGCGGTGGCGCAGGTCGCTGTACAGCTTGCGCGTTTCGATGGCCAGCGTGGCCAGCCCTACCGCCGTGGAGAGAGTTTCCGCTTCGATGGCGGAGGGTTTGGTGAGCGATGCGAACGCGGCAAAAACCTTGCCCAGCGGCGATCCGGAGCGGGCAGGAATCTCCTGGTGAACGATGCGCAGGGAGGAGAGTTCCGGTGGGTGGTTTCCCAGCAGGGCTCCGTCGGCGACCTGGAACCAGCAGGGAGCGCCATGCAGCTTGAAGGTGGCCAGTTCCGCAATCTCTTCGAGGATCTCAGCCAGAGGACGGGAGCCATTGATGTCCTCGAGAATGCGGCTGCGCCGCTGTTCGATCCGAGCCAGCGCGGAAGTCTGGCGGCGCACTTTGCGCTCCAGTGTCCAGCCCCTGGTGCCCACCACGGCTACGAACACCAGCAACAGGCAGACTGTGAGCATGAGGTTGCGAACATTGAGCAAAGAGGCTCTCTTGACGACCTCAATGTCTCCGAAGGAACGCAGCAGAATCTTGAAGGGCACCGTCTCCCCGGTCGTAAAGACGCGGGTATCCTCGATCATGCAAATGCCGGACACCTGGACGCTGGAGCCCAGCGGAATCTCCTTCATCTTGATTGGCAAAGATTCGAGGTGGCTGGTCGGGTCCGGATGCCGGTAAACGGCGGAGAATAGTTGACCATCCGAGACCAGAACGTACTCGTCCTGCGCGGCTCCTCTGACTTCTGTAACCACCTGGCCTTCGATTGAGACCAGATCGTACAAGTGACCTTCAGGTTGGCTGGTGTTCCATAAGGCGAGTTGTCTCCAGTTCGCCGGTTGCGGTTTGATGGGTGCCTGGATAAAGCTGTCCTCGATCTCGGCATGGGTCAGGACCAATGCCCCGTTCATAGCGTCGGGAAAACCGGTCGCGTCTGCAGTATCCCCAATCTTGAATGGACCGCGGTCCAGCGTTGTGATCCATAGGCTTCTAAAGCCGTCTTGCAGCACAACAGCCGAACCTGGCTGGTAGTAGGTAATGGTTCCATGGACCCTCACCCTTTGCGATGCATCCTGCATATGATAGCCGGACATGATTTTGTCCATAGGCGTTATCGGGATGGACTTTAGGTCGGCGCCAGCGGGCTTACTGAGTCTCGCATAATAGAGTGACACGATGGGTCAAAAAAAGAGTCCCGCATGGCGTAGGAAAGAAAACGGCAGCTTGGAATGACGCACTCGATCCATGCCGCTGCACACGCCATC
>JBEKOA010000070.1:0-20946 GCA_049522255.1 Occallatibacter sp. | reverse complement strand
GTGGAGCCTCATGGACGGCCATCGGTGAGATGGAAATGCCTGGTGGCTCGGTGACTGACACGACGACCATTGAGAAGACCACGCTGATTCCGCAGAAGCGACATCTTTCGCGGGGGCCGGTGGTGGTCGACCTGGACTTCAGCAACGGCAAGGCAACCGGCAAGATAAGCATGAACGGTCAGGAAAGCTCGATTGGCGTCGACATGGGCGGACCGCTCTTTGCCGATGGCGCTGGTGCGAATGAGGCAATTGCCAGCCTGCCCCTGGCAGTGGGCTACAGTGTATCCTTCCGCAATCTTGACATTCAGACGCAAAAGGTGAGGTTGCTGCAACTGACCGTTGCCGGCATCGAATCCGTTACAGTGCCCGCAGGAAAATTCGATGCGTTTCGAGTTGACATCACTTCGGCTGATGGAGGATCGGACAAGAGAACAGTCTGGGTGGCCAAGGATACTCGCAAGGTTGTGAAGGGCTCAGCATCCGTGGCTGCGATGGGAGGAGCCGTCTTTACCGCGGAACTGCTGGGCGATGAGGCGATCGGGTTAAGCGCTCAGGAAAACAAGACCGCTGAAACAACACCGACGGTCCCAGCTACGAGTCAGGCCGCGGGTACGGTCACCGGAGTGAAGGTGGCGCCTGATCGCGTGGTGCTGGCACCCGGCCAAGACAAGCAATTCATCGGGACTGTCGAGGGAACGGGAACTTTCAGCATCGCATTGAACTGGTCGGTCAACGGCGTGGCCGGAGGCAGCGCTTCGCTGGGAACGATCAGCAGCAGCGGGTTGTACGTCACTCCCTTCCCAGTACCGGCGGCCGTGACATTGACTGCCACAAGCTCAACGGATGCCACCAAGTCGGCAAGCGCAACCATTACCTTTGCTGCGCTCCCGGTTGCGGCCGGGCCGGCTCTTGTGGTGGATGCGGCAGCGCCTGCGCATCGCATCAGCCCGCTCATCTACGGGATGAACTCCTGGCGGCTTAGGGACCCACAGCATGAGGCGGCGAAAGTGGCCAAGGAAGTGAGGCTGCCGCTGAACCGCTGGGGTGGGGACGGATACACGCTGTACAACTACAAACTCGACGTCTCCGACCTCGGCGACGACTGGTTCTTTGAGATCGCCCCCAACAAGAACACGAAGTATCCCGATGTATCGGAGTTCAATTCGCAGGCGATTGGAGATCGTGCATCCGGCGCAAAAACCATGGCAACGATGCCGGTGATCGGCTGGACCGCCAAGACCCGCACGCCCGGTTCCAGTTTTGCCGTCGCAAAGTACGGCGCCCAGCAGAAGGCCGATCCCTATTGGGGACTCTACGGAAACGGCGTCAAGCCTGACGGAACCCCGATCACGAATAACGACCCCAACGACATCTGCATGCCCATCGATGAGAGCTGGGCCTCGGACTGGGTGAAGTACCTGGTAAGCCGGTTCGGCAATGCCGCGAACGGCGGCGTGGCCATCTACGCGCTCGACAACGAACCGAATTGGTGGGACAAGATGCATCGCGATGTGCATCCTTTGCCCTTCACCTACGACGAAGTTACTGAGAACGGACTGAGAGTGGCCAAGGCAATCAAGGCGGCCGATCCCACGGCTGAGTTGAGCGGGCCTGTCATCGACTACTGGTTGACTTATTTCTATTCAAAGAAAGACATCGAATGGATGTTTCAGAGGCACGTGCCGGATGCAACGGGTGGTTTCACCGACCGGAAATCGCACGGGAATATTCCCTTGATCGATTATTATCTGCGCGCGTTCAAGGCGGCGCAGGACGCCGACCCGCAACACACGCGCTTCCTCGATTATCTCGACCTGCACACCTACTTCGCGGCCAACGACGCGATGCTCAAGCCTGCTGGAACAAGCCAACAGCAGAGAACCGTCATTGATTCGACACGCGTGTTCTGGGATCCCACTTACACCGATCCGATCTTTCGCAACCCCGACAACTATATGGAGCCGCTGGCGCCGCAGATGATTCCACGGATGAAGAAGTGGGTTGCGACCAACTATCCGGGAACAAAGATCGCGATCAGCGAGTACAACTGGGGCGCGGCGGAACATATCAGCGGAGCGGTGGCGCAGGCCGACATTCTGGGTATCTTTGGGCGCGAGGGTCTCGACCTCGGCGCGCTCTGGGGACCGCCGAATCTCAATGCACCCTTGATGTTCGCCTTCAAAATCTTTCGCAACTATGACGATGCGGGCTCAGGTTTCGGCGATATGAGTCTTGCCGCCACAAGCGCGGACCAGGGTAAGCTTGCCGTCTACGCGGCGCGGCGCACGGCGGATCAAACGATCAATGTGGTGGTGATCAACAAGACCTTCGGCGACTTGCGGGCCGATCTGCCGCTTGACCACTTCGAGGCACAGGGGCCGGCCAAGGTTTATCAGTATAGCGGTGCTGATCTCACGCAGATTCGCGCGCTTCCTCAAATTGAGGCATTTAAGCCTGGAACGAAGGTCGAGGCAAGCGTGCTGAACAACCAGTTGTTTCCGGCCATGTCGATCACGATGTACGCGATCCCGGGTCGTTAAGCGCTTTTGAACCGCCGTTACGAGCCCTGGGAATAAAATCCGATTGCTCTGACTCGTTGTTCGGATCCATTTTGGCTTCTAACAGCGATCGAGCCAATTCCAGATGGCCTGCCATAGCTGCGGCGCTCAACGTTGTTTCCCCAGGAAACCCTGCTTTACTTTGGCATCAAAATCTCGCGATGGTCTACATTTGCTTCGCCACATCACGCCGGCAATATGGCGTTCCGTGGTCTGTCTTTTCCGTGCTTGTATTCCGTTCCCCATCCATCTAAGGATGGATAAGATGCTAGTCAAATCGATGGATGTAGTTAGCCTTCTCCGACGGTATTCTCTCTGGACACATGAAAACGCTTCCCCTTTCCCTTCTTTTCCTGCTGTCCTCGACCAGCCTTCACGCACAGAGTAGCCCCGCGAGTGCTGCCCCGAGCGGGTTTTTCAACCAGTGGCTGGCGCGAACCTCGGCGACGCAAGCCAAACAACCAGCTTGGGCGGTCCCATTGGTGACCACCTACACCGGGCTGATCCAGGTTGCGCGAACCGATATCATTCGGCAAGTTGCTCCTGCCCTCACCGACACCTGGAACCTGGACAACAGCAAGGGGCTCAATCTGGTTCCTTGGGCCAACACCGAACTGGCCATCGACCTGCCGCCTTGGATCAAGCACAACACCACCGCAAAAGACGGCTTTGGCGATTTTTCCTTTCTGGTCAAGTACCGTATTGCCAGTGGAAACGCTCAGCACGGCGGTTACACGGTAAGCGCCTGGGCACTAACAACCGTTCCAACCGGAAGCTATAAAAATGGCTCTACCAATGCCAGCGTTCAGCCGAATCTGGGCGTCGGTAAAGGATTTGGTAGTTTCGACGTGCAATCGACTCTTGGTGCCACGTTGCCCACCGGCACTCCGGCGATCACGACCTCGGGCCGCCCGGTGCTCTGGAATGCCGTTGCCCAGTATCGCCTTGCCAAGTTGCTTTGGCCGGAGATAGAGAGCAATGCCACGTTTTATAAAGGTGGGACAAATGACGGTAAAAGGCAGGAGTTCATCACTCCCGGATTGATTGTAGGTAAGTGCGCATTGCACCCCTCCGACCCTTCGTCACGCCCTGGCCTGGCTTTCGGTGCAGGCATGCAGATTGCAACCAGCAGCTTTCACACCTATAACCACGGACTGGTGATGACGGCACGGTGGGTTTTCTAGAACACTTGCAGCGGAAGCAGAGTCGGTGTGGTTGCCTGATAGGTTCAGTGCCAGATCGCCGCCCCTTGGGACTGCGCCGAATTCCATTCCGATGACGAAGAGCTGTCGCTGGGACCATGGATTGCAAGCTGCCGTTGAGGTATAGAGCGACTCTGTTTCGCTATATAAGCGGCGATGAAGCATCTACGAAGGACCGTGCGATCTGCCTGGATCAGCTTGGTTAAAGTATGTGGTTCCCGGAACTCCGAAAGATCCCCATGTTCTAGCCGGCTATGCCAATCTGCGCTATGTGCTGCCCTAAGGCAGAGCTACCCTCTTGCCGCAGAAACGGAAAAGGCAGCCCATACGCCGGGCTGCCCTTTCTGTATTGCTGAACCCGCAGATCCGCGGTTTAAGGCAAGTAGTAGCGGAAGGTGGTCCAGAACATATTGTCGATACCCTTGGCGCCGTTCAAAGGAGAGGTCAGAGTGCCGGCAGTTCCCGTACCCGACCAGCCTTCGCGGACGGCATACCCGTATTGGACTCCCTGACGCAAACGGCCGTGGTCGCCCTTGTAGATGTCATACCAGTAACCACCCGTTATTTCCTGCACGTCGCGGGTGTTGTTGCCGCAGCTGGAGCCGCCGGGCAGGTAGCCCACCGAACCGGAGGCATAGCTCGGGTTGTTGACCGCGGAGCAAGTAGAGGAAACGCTTGCGTAACGCGAGCCGTAACCGATGGGAGTGATGGTTGGAGTGGCAGTAAAGTGCGAGCCCCAGGTGCCTCCACCGTTGGTGGTGGCCAAGGCAGCAGATGCCGCAGAGGCGCATTGGGCGGCGGCGGTGGCAGTCGTAAGCCCCGTCGTCTGGCAGAAGTAAGGCTTGGGATCGGAAAGAGTGATGGCTGAGGTTGCGAAGTCTGCGCGGCCCGCGTAGTCGCCGCCGTAGTTCAGGTAGAGGGTGAGGCGCGGCGTGGGCGTGGCTTCGAGGGTAAGAAGGCCGCTGAGGTTGTGAATGGGAGCAAGTTCGCCGGCTGCGTCGTTGGTGACGTCCGACAAAGTGGTGTCGCCGTAGCGGCCCATGCCGGGACCGTAGAGGGCCTTGGCGCCAAAGCTCACCTTGTCCTTGATGACGGGAACCCGCAGGCTGCCGCCGATGCCGCCGAGGACGATGCTGTCCTTGTAGTAGCCCGAGGTGCTCGACGACGCCCATGCATTTTGTCCGGGATTGGGGCTGACACTGCTATAGGCGTAGCCCATGATGTCGGCCACGCCGCCGTACTTGACCGAGTTCTGCGTGACTTTGGGGTAGACTGTTTCTTGAGCAAAGCCGGTGATTCCGAATAGTTCATAGTGGCCCCACCCAGGATCGGCAGTGGCCTTCACGATAATATCCGGAGCCAGGTTGAAGGAGATGTTGGTGATGTTGGTGTTGGCCGTAATCGTGGCGTAGGTTGGAATGTACGTGTTGACGAGGCCGCCGGTTGAGGCGTCGTAATTCTTGACGTTGCCGTAGCTCTTGACGTAGGTCGTCGCCCCAACGGTGCTGACAGCAGCGTTGTAGTTGCCGCCGTTGGCGCCTGCGCTGCCGAGGATGGCATACGGCGTACTGCCGGCAATCGCGGACGAGTAAAGCAGCTGCGGATTCTCAGCCGAGACGCCGAAGGCGTAGTTTTTGAACTCCTTGACCACGCGGAAGCCATACTGGCGCGTCCACACAAAGCCCGGAACGTAGTTCGGGTCTATCGTCAGCGGAGTCGTGATGTCGCTGGGCGAAGTCGGAATCCCCTTCTTGCCTTCAGTGGCCATCGACCACAACTGGCCGCCGGCAAATTTCAGGTGGTCGTTGGTCTCCGCCTGGGCGTAGATGATGCGCTGACGCAGGACGTAGCTGTTGGACTGGTTGTTGTTGGAGGTGATGCCAGTGCCCAGGAAGTCAGCCTCATAGTAGCCACGCAGCGTGCCCCAGTTAGTCTTGCCCTCAGCCAGCAGGGTGAGGCGCGATTGGCGTGCGCTGCCGTAGAACTCGCTGAGCGAGTAAGCGTCTGCACCCTCGTAGGGAATGGAGCTGAAGGCGGTGGGAATGTCACCCCCGGTAGCCTTGGTGCGGTACACAGTTTCAGCCGCGGCGAAGCCGCCTGGAGTGATGCTGATTCCCTTGTAGCGCAACACGCCGGGATTGGCGATGTCTTTCTTGATCTTGGCCGTCTCATCGGAGACTGTGGTGGCCAGAGAGGCTTGGTTGCCCTTCAGGTCGGTCACGGTGCTCTGTAGCGTAGTGACGGCGGCAGCGTTGTCGGTGACTGCCTGCTGCTCGGAGGAAGCCGCGGCTTGCGCCTTGTCCGCCGCTGCCTGGGCGTCGGCGGCCGCTTGCTGTGCCTGCTTTAACTGCGCGTCCTTTGCTGCCAGATCGGTCTTGAGGCCGTTGATCTGGCCTTCCAGCTCCAGGCGCAAGGCCTGAATCTGTTCGGCGACCGACGGAGCGGCGGGCGCCTTTTCCTTCTTGGCTGCAACGTGCTTCTTCGCCGGCGGTGTTGCATCCTGCGCGTAAGCGTACGAAGCAAATAGACTGGCTGCCAGGACTGCGATGGCGGCAGTTTTGAGTTTGAAATTCATTGGGCCTTTCCTCTCAAATTGTGTGGGATCGAAATCGGGTCTGTTTGCTTGGCGAACATTTCATGCTCCCGCACTCCAGGTGTCCGAACAGGAAACAAAACTCTGTCCCAGGAGTGTGGAAAATCCATAGAAATCTTGAAAAATGAACCCGCCAAAAAACAGATATTCTTCTGCTCGTTTCTGTAGATCAGACTCGCATAATTTGATGAATATTTAAATAATTCACGTGATTTTCACAAATAACATAAAGATGCATTTCGATTTGGAACATGCAATGAAGTTGGAACAAGCAGAGAAACGAAGATGACCAGGGCGCCACCGATAAGCCGCACGCTTGAGTTCAAGCCAGAGACGGTCTGGATGGTGAATTCAGTTCAGAGTCGGGCGGCGGCGCGCAGCTCAGTGCCGAGCAGGTGGAGATCAACCGCCCGCGCGCGGAACGGAGTGATTCACCACGGAGCGCGACATCGACGTCGTGTTAGACGGCGCCCATGCTTGACGGCCTCTTTCCGGCTTGGACGCACAGCGCTTGCAGTCTGCTTGAGCCTGCTGGTGGTGATGTTTTCGGTGCAGGTGAAGCTGGCTTGCTCTAGTTCGACGAGCGGCCCCCACCCCGAAGTTCTAGCTGCAACGGCTTGGCCTGGAGAGACTTCCGAGATGGTTAAGCAAGGCGTTTCGGCTGCCGGGACCACTTGTAACTTGATTTTCTTGTTCTTTTGGCAGCTTCGTTCGCGGGTCTCATGACGCGCAAGGCATCGTCATCAAGCAAAGTTATTCTCGCAGGGGCAAGTGCAATCGGCGTGGGCTCGGAACTGATGCCCAAAGAAGCTTTGCGTAATCGCCAGGAACAACGAATTCATGAACTGGGTCGCAGGATTATAAATATGGTGAAAGAGGCACGTGCCCAGCGAGATTCCAGCTAGGCCCTAGTTTCGGTACGCAAACACACGGAGGGACTGCACAACTACGTCATGACCTTCAGGGTGATCCGGTATTCCGGCATAGATGAGCGCGCTGGAGAGGGCGACATCCGAGGGGCCATGTACGGCATCGCCTGTGATCACAGCAGCCACAGGCTCGCCATCGATCTCGAAGATCATCTCCGTCGGGGTCCAAAGAACTCCGTAGTCATGGAAACCGGAAGAGAGATCGTCAACGAACTTGGCCCCCCAACCCATTCCTGTATGCTTTACGTTCTTGTTGCCCTTGGCCGGATATTGTTGCAGGCCAATGTGGCAATAACTTGAATACTGCGCTTCGCAGACGTCGATTTCAAAATGATCCCCTGTCTCGGGATGGTCCTCAGTGGTCATCCAGAATGCATTGTTCATTCCCTTAATGTCGGCGATCTTCATGGTGGCTTCAAAGAAACCATAACCGTGCTTCGCCTTGCTGCTGATATAGCCTGTGGACCACTTATTATGGCAATCGGTGGCCACCAGCGTCTTCAACCTTAAACCAGCATTGGTCGCCACCACGTTACCTGGCCTGCGGCAGGATTTGAAGTCCCCCCAAGTGTTGTCATCCGAAATAAAGTTCCAATCCGCCTTCAGTTCGGCAGGATCGGTAAAGTTTGTCGAGAAGATCGGCGGCGTATGCCCAGAACGGTAGCTTTGGATCAATCTGCGATCCTCGGCTGTCACGGGGCGCCTTTTGCCATAGGGCTGATCCGGAGACCCCCACGTGACCGGACCGGCAAGTTTGGCTGTCCCATGGCGGACTGGCTGTGTTCCATCGAGTGACGAAGGCGTGGCTCCAAACATAGAAACCGAGCTCAAGCCCGCTGCGGCCAAAGCGGTGAAGAAGAGAGGTATGAGTCTACACACGCTGGGACCTCCTACGACCATTCTCCTCGCAGATCGGGAATCGAATGACACTTTTTCCGCACGGGTTGGTATCAGCGATACACATTGATTACTTACCAATCACAAGTATCTGGAAAGAGCCTGGGATCATTGGGGGACGGGGACTGCGCATCCATGCCGGGGCGCCCGATGGCGTTGCGGCGGGCGGTGGACCGACAGTAGACGTTGTCACGCTCGCTGCCCGGGCCGGAGCGGTCGGGGTAGCGGGGACCGGGCCATACTCGGCCGTGATCGTCAAAATCTGGTTGGTCTTCGTATCCAGGGTCAGCGTCTTCGCACGAGCTGGCGTGGCGACAGTCTGCTCAACGCTGAAGCTGGTAGGCGAATCCTCTTTGATCACCGTAAGCGTGCCATCACCCTGCGAGCTGAAGGCCTCCATCGTCGCCGGGTTAAATGCCGCCCCATCCGATCCGTTGCCAATGGGCAGGTCGGTGAGGATATGCCCATCCACAGCCGACAGAACGATCATGTTCATCTTGTCGCGGCAAGAGGCGAAGAGGATATTGTTCTTCGCGTCCAACGCAAGACCGGCGCATCCTCCGCCCTTGCTTGAGATTTCGTAACTGCCAATCACCTTCATCGTGTTCGCGTCGATGACCGCGATGGCGGCCTTATCTACGATGTCCACGTAGATCTTGCCATGGCCGTCGCTCGCTGCCTGCTCCGGTGCGCCGCCAATGTCGATGGTACCGAGGATCGAGCCATCCTTATCGTCGAGAACAGTAATATTCGGTTGCGAGTGGCTGAGTATGTAGAAGCGGTGATTGAAAGTGTCATTGAGATAGCCGTCCGGGTTGCCGCCCACGTCGATCTTCTTCAGAATCGCAAAGCTCTTCGAATCGAACATCGTCACAGGTTTTGAGGTTGCGAATCCGTGCCCTGTCGCGGTGTCGACCGCTCCGCCGTGCGCGCTCACGCCAGGTATATCTCCCACCTGTGCCAGCGTGTCGAGATTGTAGACGCCAATGTGCCCGGCCGGACCAGAACGGGCGACATACAAATTGCGGCCGTCGGGATCGGCGGTCACGTAATCGAATCCGCCATCGCCTCCAGCCAGTTGAATCTTGAGAACCTTGTACGGGCCGCTGTCCTGAGTGTGGGCGATGCCCGCAAACATAACAACAAGTGCTCCTACGACGAGCGTTTTCGAAGTCATGATGCTATCTCCAGATCGTGGCTTACTGGCGAACCGGACCGTTTGAGTCGAGGGCTGAATCCAAATCGTCTCGAATTCGAGCATACACTCTTCAATCTGAAGGTTGGATGAACGCGGGATGCGGGAACTCTTGAGAAGGGGGAGGAATAACATACCCTCCCCGATCCCATTCTTAATTCGACGTTGTTGTCGTTGCAGGCGGATCTGCGGCCAGCGGCACAAGAACCAGCGAAAGCGAGTAGCCAACATAAACGCTGTCGTGGAATGCTGTGACGCCCAGCGCGTCGTTCAGCGCCGCAGCTCCGGCTGGGTCCAGGTTCCAAGACACGCCCCCAAGGAAGAAGTCGCCGTTCTTGGGCGCGATCGGAAGCGTAAGGTCGCTTGGCAACGTGATGTCGAAGACGTTGACGCGGCCCACGAATCGGCCGTTGGCGATCACCAGCGCAGAAACGTAATCCTGTTCGCCAAAGGTGGTCAGCACGAAGCTGTCCAGTGTGACCTGTTTCGCCCCGGCAGTGAGAGTGATGCCGCCGTTATGGACCATCTGGCCCCCTGCGTTGGCCAGATTGATCTCGCCGGTGCTCAACCCAAAGCCGATCTGACTCCCATCGAGTTGCGCACCCGGTACCGTTGTTAGAGTGGCGCCGGCCGCAGCGGTATCGGCCTGAAATGCCTTTGATATTGTCAGCGTGGTTCGCCCGCCTTCGGTCGGAAAGATGCTATTCGCGGTCGCGGCAAGCGCTGAAGTGGCGAGAAGCAAAGCGGCTGCAGTGGGAGCCGCCAGGGATAGCTTTCTGAGCAATTGATTCACGATAAACCTCCTGATACAGCTTGGGTGTGCCGCCTGAGCCGACGGCAGTGTGGGGGGATAAGTCTCCCTCCTTCGTCTTTTCGCGCGCACTTGCCCCTCAGTCTTTCGCATGGAAAGGCCCGGGACACACGGACTCATTGCGTCTTGCTTGCGAATGCCGAAGAAGAAGACTTAGATTCCTGGAATGAGGTTGCAACCAGATACTCACTACAACCCCGCGATAGGAAAAGGTTGCGGCACAGTGAGACGTATTCTTCACTCATTAATTTTGGCGTGCTCGCACTAACCCCTACGCGCGCTTCCAGCCTCAGATTGGTCGAATGAGTATTCCGCGATTTCCTTGACGAACGCAACTTCTTAATACTGCGCGGGTATTATCAAGTACAGTTTCACATTCCATGCATCCCTTGGAGGAGTAAACGAAATGCGCAAGAGTTTCCTCGGAATAGTGTTCGCAGTTGGCATTTTGGCGTTGCTTGCACCCACGACGATGAAGGCACAGGAGGTTCCCGGGCCACATCCCCACTATCTGCACGCACTGAGCGATCTGCGTGCCGCACGGCACTACCTCAACGATGGTTGGGCGTGGGGTCCGGTCAAGCATGAGGATCAACAGGCAATTCGCGAGATCGACGCAGCCATTAACGAGATCAAGCGCGCCGCCATCGACGACGGCAAGTCGCTGAACGATCCTTTCCCAATCGACACCCACCTTAGCCCACACGATCGTTTCCGCAAGGCCAACGAACTTCTCTGGTCGGCGCACAACGACCTTTCAAAGGCGGAAGATGTACCGGAGTCGCGTGGACTGCGCGATCGTGCGATCCTCCACGTCGATGAAGCGCATCGCATCGTGGACCAGGCTGAACGTACGGCACATTGGGAATAGCCACCGGCTAATAAGCGTGACGTATTTTTTGCCTGCGACAGGGAAGGGTTCCGGGGGTATTCTCAGGGCCCTTCTCTTTTTACTTAGTCGAACAGCAGAGCCTGACTCCGATTCCATGCGCCACTAGACATGGTTTGTAAGGTTGATAGGCGACGGTCTTGCTCAGGAAGTCTGTAATGACGCTCCGTAATCACTAATTTGTCATTGGACGTGTGATAACATCTCAGAGCAAAGTTGCGGTGGCCAGTTCACCCAGCGAGGGAGGCTGCTATTCGATGGCGCTTCCGCCGAATTGGTATCACTCGCCTTCACATCGCCTGACGTCGAGATGCAATTCATTCACGCAATGTCGGCAAGTATCGGTCTCTCCGAGTTGTGGTCGGGTAGTTGATCGAGCACAACTCGGAAAGATGCGCAACTGGCGAGAACAGTTTTCAATGCTTAGTTTGGCCGTTGGAGCAGGCATGGCGGCCTGCTCCGGCGGATGAGGTGGTTTATTTCTTGGTTGCGGCCGTAGCCTTCTTGTGGGGCGTCGATGCCTTCTCATTGAGTAGAGTTACGGCATCGGCTGCGTTGAACGGGTACAGGCGCACTGATTGTTGTCCCGTGGTGCTCAAGGTGACGTCGACACGGCGGTTTTGAGCAAGCACAATAACGGTCAAGTCGCGGAGAACCCTTTCCCGTTCCGCATCGGTCAGATCAGTATTCTGGTCGACGAGCTCTTTCACCTGGTCGGCGGTGAGTTCCTGGTCTTTGCCCAATCCGCGTGTTTCAATGCTCGCTTCGGGGATACCCTGCTCAACCAGGAATTGTTTTGTTCGAGCGACACGGCGTTCAGTGAGCGCCTGATTGTACTCAACCGATCCGCGCACATCCGCATGTCCGCTCAAGGTCAGGTGCGCATCTGGTTTGAATGCGAGATAACTTTTGAAATCCGTCGCTAGTGTCGTCAGAGTTACCTGCTGGCTGGCAACCAAACCACCTTCGGGATGTTCGGCTCGGGGTTGAGCCGTCGGGAAAAAGACACTGTGCAATGCGAGGCGTGCCTCGAGTCGCACTTGCTCCGCGGGAGGAGCCGGAGGAGGCGGAGCCGTGATGGTCACGCCGGTGTTTGCTGTTGCCGTCTGCCCTTTGTCGTCTGTGACGGTGCAGGTGATCGCGGCCGGACCGGTGGGCGCGCCTGCAGAACTGAAGGTCGCCGAGGCACCATTGCCGCTCACGGTGCCGGAGGCAACCGAGTAAGTGTAAGTCAGCGGACGGTTTTGCGGACTCAGGCCTGCGGCGGTGACTGTGCTAATTTCGCCCGGTTTGATGTCGCTGGGGCTAGCTGAGCAACCGATGGTCGGCGGATCAAACGCCTTCACAGAGAAGGTTGCTGTTGCAGTGGCGGACTCCCACGGCTTCAAGCCTTCCTTGCCGGGTCTGCCTTCCTTCACGTTGCAATTCACTGTATATCTTCCCGGCGCAAGTGTTGTGGTAGCCACGGTCGCGGTCGCAAGGGTCGTGGTTAGTCCGGGACCCGTAATGCTATAAATCACATTCATCTTGGGTTCCAGGTTGCCGGCCGTTGCGGTCACTGTGACCGGGTCGCCGGCAAATACCAGGACTGGATTGTCAGAGCACGCTACCGTTACTGGCAGCGGGGCGCCGCTTCCGCCGAGGCGGAGGACGATTCCCGAAGAGAGACGCATGTCATTTTGCGACGCGCTTGCTCCGGTCGAGGAATTGTCAAACCTGGTCATCAGATACTCGGCTTGGATGATGCGGATCGCAAAATGACGGCTCACTTTGAGGTCCAACCCGCCGCCGGCCGTCATGGCAAAGGAATTCTCTGCCGGAAGTACCGTGCAGCCGGCGCCCGTGCAACCGGACGAGAGGGTCACATCGCTGGCATGGATTCCACCAAACAGAACTTGAGCAAAAAGAGTGAATCTTTCGTGGTTCCGGAAGGAAAGGCGCGGCCCAAAGAGATATGTGTAGGCGCTTCCGCTGGAGTCCACCGTGCTGGAAGGAATCGCGCCTGTTCCTGCGAGCCGGATCTCCGAATCGTCGAAGCCTCCGAAGTCGCCAACAAGCCCCAGGTGACGAGTAAAGTTGTAGGCGATCGATGTGCTGCCGCCATTGAGCCATACCATCCGATTTCCATCGGCCCGCGCAGGCACAGCGCGCAGATACGAGTAACCCAAGAACAATTCAACCTTGGGAGTCCCGGCACTCGAGCCATTCGAATACGTTTTGGCTGCCGGCTCCTGCGCCTGAACCAGGAATACAGGCATTAGCAGAGTGGTAAATACCGCTGTGGCAATCGTTATTACACTCAATCTCATCTTCGTCTCCTGCACTGCAGCTCGCCATGAGCGGAAGACCGCAACGGCGGGTTAACCAACGCGAACAGAATCTATTGGACACAGCATCGTCCTAAACGTGCTGAGACCGCTTATGGGAGCAGTCTCAGCGCATCCTTATTGAGCTGGCACATTGATTACCGTGTTCACAATCGTGACTGGCCCGACCAGGACCATCGCTCTGCCGTTCAATGTGGTGATCGCGGCCACTCCAGCGGTCGAGATTGACACTCCATTCTGGGAAATGATTGTTCCTTGCATCGTTCCGCCGCCCAGAATTCCGTTGATCGTCGCGGCGCTTCCGACCTGCCAGAAGACATTCTTCGCCTGTGCGCCGTTCACCAGCAAAACACTGTGGTCTACCGATGGCGTGCCGACGGTCAGCGTAGTCGCCATCTGGAAGACCCAGAAAGCATTGGGATCACCCTTAGCGTCAAGAGTTAGATCGCCTTGGGAAATGGCAAAGCTTCCCGGCGCGGCCTTGTAAGTGCCGGAGGCCAGCGTACGATTGCCTAATTCGCCCGCCGAGCCGCCACCGCATCCGGGGCAGACTGACACATCCAGACCGTTCGGGATAGCTGCGAGGGTGTTATAAGCCGCTAGCGTCTCTAGCGCGGCCTGGGCCGCGGCGGCGGATGTTTGAGCGGTTCCCTCATTGGGGCACCCAACCGTGGGTGGCGGCGGAGCGGTGTCGATCACCCCATTCACCAGTCCAATATTGAGTGGAGTCTCGGTGTATGTGCACTCGGCTACCCCACCCACCATAACGCTGGTGTCGTGAAATCCGGTGATTAGAGTCGAGACGGCCGTCGTTCCGATGTTTCCGTTGACCACTGTGAAGATTCCCTGGTTGGTGATTCCTGCTGTGCCGCCGAATGCGCCAAACAGTGAAGCGGTCGGCCCAAGAGTGACTGGAGGTGTGACCGATGTCGTACCGGTAGTAAAACTCCAGGGATTCGACGCGCCGGTGGTCCCCAGAGGATTGCCCGCCAGGTCGGTGACTCCATCCGAAACCGTTGCGGTATAACTGCTGCTGGCAATCAGCGGTAGCGCCGGTGTGAGAGTGGCAATGAAGTTGATCGCATCATAGGATAATGTTCCAGCTATCGCAGTTCCACCCGGTCCAGTGAGTTGGAAGGTTGCGTTGGTGATGGTCAGCGGATTGATCGCCTCACTAAAGGTTGCGCTGACTGCCTGATTCAGAGGAACATCGGTAGCCGCGTTCGCCGGGACCGTCGAAACGATCTCTGGCGCGGTTGTCGTCTTGGTTGTTCCGGTTGTGAATTTCCAAACATAGTTGCTGGCCAGTGCGGCGCCTGCCAGACTTTGTGCCCCGGAGGTGATCGTGGCTGTAAACAAGGTGCTGGGCGGCAGATTGGCTGTCGGCGTGAATATCAGCGTATCTCCCACCGCCGCATAAGCGACCAATCCGGAGACAGCAGTCGTGCCCGGTCCCGTCAGCGTAAAAGTCGCTGAATTGATTGTGGCGGGGTTCATCGCCTCGTTGAAAGTGGCGCTGACGATCTGATTGAGAGAGACACCGGTTGCTCCAATAAGAGGGATAGTTGAACTCACCGTCGGCGAGATCCCACTTGAGGCGGCAGCGGTGGTGAAGCTCCAGGTATAGTTGTTGGCCAGCGCAGTACCTTCGAGATCCATCGCTCCCGATGTGATGGTGGCTGTGTAGGCCGTACTCGGTGCCAGGTCCGTTGAAGGCGTAAAGGTCGCCACTGAACCTGCGGCGATATAGGTGACGACTCCGGTAACGGCTGCTCCGGCCGTCGCTTTCAGCGTGAAGGTTGTGCTGTCGATCGTCGCGGGATTCATCGCGACACTAAAGGTGGCGCTGAGAGCTTGATTGGTTGGTACACCGGTTGCCGAGTTCACAGGCACGGTCGAGATCACCGTTGGCGAGGCGGGAGCAGGAACAGTCCTGAAGGTCCATGTGTAGCTGCCAGCCAGAGCAGTTCCCAACAGGTCTTGTGCCCCGGTGGTGATCGTAGCGGTATAGACGGTGTTGAATGCAAGCCCTTCTGCCGGTGTGAACGTCGCCGCGGCGCCCGCGCAACCGACTGTTCCGGATACAGTTGTCGTGCCCGGGCCGGTGACTACAAAAGTAGTCGATGAGATCGTCGCGCAGTTCATGGCTTCGCTGAACGTCGCGCTGAGCACCTGGCTAACCGGTACACCTGTGGCTGCATTCGTTGGGACCGTGGCCGTCATCGTCAGCGGCGCAGGCGGCGCAATCGTTGCAAAGGTCCATGTGTAGTTGGAAATCAGTGGAGTGCCACCTGCGCCCTCAGCCCCGGTTGTGATCGTGCCCGTATAGCTGGTTCCGTATGCAAGAGCGGCGCTCGGTGTGAACGTCGCCGTAGACCCGCTATACGTCACGGCTCCAGAGACGGCACCGCCGGGCCCTGTGACCGTAAAGGTCACCGCACTGATTGAAGCCGTCTTCATCGCCATGTTGAAGGTCGCGCTGATGGGTGTGTTAACACCGACATTTGTAGCGCCGTTGGCGGGGATTGTGGACACCACAGACGGAACCGTGACCGTCTCCTGGCCGCATCCTGCGACAAAAACGACCAATAGAGCTGCCAGCCAATACGTGATACCAAACCTGTACTTGCGCATTTGCACCTTTCGTCCGACTTCTTGGGGGCCGGTGTTCAACAATTGTCACTCTCCCGAGAAGGCGAGAACACGGAACGTACACGTTGCCCTGACCTTAGTGAGTTATTCGGAGACTTGGCTGAGCAGGATCGCTCACAAACTGTTGCGGAACAGATAATTTAACTTTTGAATTTATGAGCTTAATTGGACATTGGCGTAATGGCAATCGGGACGGGACGATTCATATCCTTCCCGATTGCCGCCTTGCAGGCCTTTGATTCTTAATGAATATTCTTGACTATATGGGTGTCTCTAAAACCAGCGCCGTCTCCGCCGCGAGATTATTGCGACCGTCGCCAATGTCAGCAACACCCCGATCAGCAACCATGCAAAGTCACGGCTGCCGAAATCTTGAAAGAACCGAAAATCGTGCCAGCGTATCAGCGCCAGCGGATTGCTCGTTGCGAACTGCATCATTTTCCTCCGTGCTCCAATTTCATTGCCCCGCTTCACGCACTTGGTCAGCGATCTTCCGCCCGTTGACAGTCACTTACAAGTAAGCCGTACTTGTCGCAGACCGCTCTATCTGAAGACTCCAAGCAGATAACACACGAGCAGAATGAGGAGCACTGTCCCAAGTCCTATTCCTGCTCCTCCTCCGCTACCCCAACGGCCGTAGCCGTAGTATCCTCCGCCCCCGCCGAATACGAGGATCAGAACAATAATGATGACGATAAGCATTTCAATTCTCCTTTGGTCTGGGCAGCAGCTCCAGAGTTATGCCACCGATTAGCTTTGCACCGAGGGTCATCCATCTCAATCACCAAATCCTTGGGCAGTTCTTGCGCTCAATCGCTTCTCAACGAATCGAGATCAAGTTGACGCCGGTTATCGGGCGCGGTCTGTTCAATACTGAGCACTGTTCGCAAGCGTGATTTTTGGCCTGCTCGCCTCGTCCGATACCTTGACGAACTCGGGAACCGCGTCGATCTTACCAAGGGCAATTTCGCGATACAGGTTTTCGGCGAACACCGATTGAGGAAATCCAAGCTCCAAAAGTGGAACACTCTTCCTGACGATACCCAGGCAGAGAATGATCGGGCTCCAGGGGCCACAAAGCAACATTTGCCCGCCCCATCGCGTCGACCCCGGCAGCTCAGTTCGCTTGCATATTCCACATCCACGGTCAGGCCGCAAAGATTTTCGAGCAGATTCTCCACAGCCAGGCCGCTATGGCGACTGGAGCCGCTGGCGGCAATCAGCACCTCACCGGCGGGATTCGCCCAGCCCTTCAGGCGCTCGGCCACAGCACGGTGACACCGGAGTCGCTGTCCGCGCTCAAAAAGAACGGCTATCGCTCCCAGTTGCAGGTGGATATTCCGGTAACTGCCCACTACCTTCGTGTTGGCGGTTGCGACAATAAAAGTAACCGGGTTGGCGTGGTCGAGTTACCCCTTCCACTGGCTGAGCCGACAAGCACGAGATGGGGGGCTAAGCCAAGGCCGTAACGCTTCCCGAGCAGAAACGCGCGCCTGGAGTGGACAGTTCAAATTGACCGCCCCACCCTGTGTAAGGCTGCCCCAGACAGGCCGGGATCTGGCGGGACAAACGCGCTGAGAATGTGAGCCAATCCATGATCTTGAGATCCAGACTATTCCGCCATCTCTCGATTGACACGGCAAAGACAAACCTCCTACGATTTCGGTGTTATCTACACACAAAGACAGAGACGCCAACTCCAGGTGGCGCGAAGGGATAGAAGGCGGATGCGACCATTATCTCGAACCAAATCCATCGCGAGGCCCGGCTTTTGGTCCATCCGGACTCCGCTCAAGGGAATTTTGCTCGCACGCGTAACCACGCTGATTATAATGACGGTGTCTGCGAGCGCCGTCGCCGGCGCTCAGAACCAAGCTAGCAGGTTCGTGCTTGTGCAAAATGACCGAACGATCGTGCTCGAACCATATGCGGACAACATCGTTCGAGTCACATTGAGCACAGCGAAGTCAGCGGCGCTTGGAGCGCCCGGATATGGAATCGTGGGCAATCCCTCGATGACCGGATGGACCGAAGAGCGCGAGCCGGATGGCCACGACGTCATCCGCTCCAGCAGAATGATCGTCCGTGTTGCTCCCGAGAACGTGGCGCCACCCCACGCTTTCCCGCTGGACGCGTTGAATCAGTCGCTGAGGGATCACTACTTTGGCCACGGTGGGAATGGGCAGGGGCCGTTCAACAACATCATTTCCGTAGCTACCTCCTCCGGCAAATCGCTCCTGAAAATGTGGCGCTGGTCCATGTCTCCCAATAGCTCCGGAGTTTCGTCTGCGAATGCGGAGAACGGCGATAAGGAGGGGCCAGGCTACCGCGTTTCCGCCACCTTTGACTCGCCGCAAAGTGAGCATTATTACGGTCTCGGACAGCAGCAGCAAGGGTTCCTCGACCTGCGCGATCATCGCATCCAATGCTGGCACGATTACGGCGGAATTGGAGGCGAGAACGTTTGCGTTCCTTTCATGGTGTCGAGCCGCGGCTACGGACTTATCTGGGATAACCCGTCCAAGACGACCATCGATCTCGGCTTCAACCAGCAGAATGTCTGGTCCTCGGAGGTCGGCGACCGCGTCTCCTTTTTCGTGATTGCCGGCGAAAAGAGTGACGAAATCTACGCCGGATACCGCCAGCTTACAGGGGTAACTCACCTGCTGCCCAAGTCCACATACGGATACATTCAGAGCAAGGCCATCTATCCCACCCAGGAGCAGGCGCTAAGTGTTGCCAAGGAATATCGCGATCGCCAGTTGCCGCTGGATGTGCTGGTCGTGGACTTCCTTAATATGACGCGCCAAGGTGAGATGGATCTGGACCCGGCCCGGTGGCCCGATCCCGCCGCCATGAATCAGCAGTTCCACTCCATGGGTATCTCGACCCTTCTCAGCGTGTGGCCGCATTACTCCAAGGGCACCCAGTTCTATGACATGCTGCTGAGCAAAGGCTGGCTCGTGCACTCCCCCGATGGACAGCCGGACAACGGGTGGGCCAAAGACACCATCGGCCCCAACCTCGACACAACCAACCCCGAAGCCGCCAGGTGGTTCTGGGAGAAGATTCGCGACCGTTTCATCAAGCCCGATGGATTTGATTACCTCTGGCTGGATGAAACCGAGCCGGATATCGATCCAACAAACGACGTCTTCTGGATCGGTTCCGGGAGCCGCTATTACAACGTTTATCCCTTGTTCCATACAGCCTCTGTGTACGAGGGCTTCCGGCGAGATTTTGGCGACAGCCGGAGAGTCATGATCCTGGCGCGAGCGGCGTATCTGGGAGCGCAGCGAAACGGAACGGTCTTCTGGTCCAGCGACATTGTCTCCACTTGGGACATGCTGAAGCGTTCCATTCCGGCCGGGCTGAACTTTACCGCCAGCGGCATGGCTTATTGGGACACCGACATCGCCGGCTTCTTCTCACCGTCAATTGGCGCCAATTATCATGCGGCCCACAAGCCTTTGGTAGATGCCTCAGACGCGCGAGACAATGTCGGTAACTATGAAGACTATCCCGAGTTATTCGTACGCTGGTTTCAGTGGGGAGCTTTCCAGCCCGTCATGCGCGCGCACGGCGAGAGGATGCACAACGAAGTATGGTCGTACGGCAAACAGGCGGAAGTGATCCTGGAAAAGTATCTGCGGCTGCGATATCAGCTCATTCCCTATATCTACTCGCAGGCTCATGGCACTTATCAGACGGGTGCTCCGTTTATGCGCGCTCTCTTCATGGACTATCCCGACGATCCGAATGCCGCTGACATTCGCGACGAATACATGTTCGGGACCGCATTTCTGGTAGCGCCTGTCACGGAGCAGGGAGCAACGAGCCGCAAGGTCTACCTCCCTGCAGGCTGCGATTGGTATAACTACTGGACCAATGCACGAATCAAAGGCGGCCAGACCATCAACGCGGACGCGCCGATCGACACCATCCCACTCTTCGTACGGGCGGGGTCGATTGTGCCGCTGGGAACTTCCGTTCTGAGCACTCATCAGTCGCAGACAATTGCTGCCGTGCGTGTCTACCCAGGAGCGGACGCGGACTTCAGTCTCTACTCCGACGACGGGACCACATACTCCTATGAGAAGGGTGTGAGCTCCACCACCACGTTGCACTGGGATGACGAGAAGCACCAGTTAACTCATGCGGGTGCCGCTGCCTGGAACGAGCCCGATTCCGAGATCGTAGAAGTTATGCATCCGTAATAAAGTGGCCGGCGTGCGGGAAAGAATCGAAGCTGCAGTAACTCACCTGCCGTACCACCATTGCCGGATCGGAACAATCCGGAGTGTCAACTCCGACGAATGTTGAGAATTGCGGTAGACTATCATCTTCAATCGTCCACCGGCTTTGCGGACTCAAGGGGCATGAAACGTGACAATCCTGCATTCGATTGTATTGGCTCCATCGCATAGAGCGCCGATTCCGCACCCCGATATCAAAATCTATTCAACCCCGAAACCGGAGAGTCCTACCGGTTAATGAGGCGTGCTTCCGTCACCGAGAAGGATAGTTCACTCCTACATTGAATCAGAGATCAACAGCCCGCTCCCGGGCAGTCGGGTCTTCGCGGTTCAAAGGCTGGAAGCCGTGCTAAATTGCAAGATTTGTGATCAAATTGCCGGAAACCCGACAAACCTCAGTCTCGCCTGTCGTTAACTTGCTTATTTGAAAGAATTAGCTGGAATCAATGTCCGCGAAGGATGGACTTCGAGGTCGTTGTCGACCGCAAATCACCCAATCTAATCCTCACGCCTTGAGGCCGACGATCCCAAGATTGAGGATTCTCGGAGAATGGATCAATTGCGGGATAGATCGCGGGTTGGAATCGCGTCCTTTCGAGTGAACTATTTTGCATCTAAACTATTTAGAATGTTATGG
>JBEKOA010000069.1:0-22298 GCA_049522255.1 Occallatibacter sp. | reverse complement strand
ACCTGCACGGCTTCGACGCGTTGACGCCCATCGAAGAGGTCCAGGAGACGCTCAACACCTTTGTCCGCGAGGGGAAAGTGAGATACATCGCCTGCTCGAACTTCTCCGGCTGGCACCTGATGAAGTCGCTGGCCGTGGCCGACCGTTACGGCTGGACGCGCTTTGTGGCGCACCAGGTTTATTACTCGCTGATTGGCCGCGAGTACGAGTGGGAGTTGATGCCGCTCGGCCTCGACCAAAAAGTCGGCGCGCTGGTTTGGAGCCCTCTCGGCTGGGGCCGCCTGACGGGCAAGATACGACGCGGCCAGCCCCTGCCCGAGGTGAGCCGCCTGCACAAGACCGCCGATGCCGGCCCGCGGGTGGCGGATGAATATCTGTACACGGTGGTAGACGCGCTGGATGCCGTGGCAGCCGAGACGGGCAAGACCGTTCCACAAGTGGCTCTGAACTGGCTCCTGCAGCGGCCGACCGTCTCGTCGGTCATTCTCGGCGCGCGAACGGAAGAGCAGTTGCGGCAAAACTTGGGTGCGGTGGGCTGGAATCTGACGGCAGAGCAGGTAGATGCGCTCGACAAGGCCAGCGCTACGACACCGGTCTATCCCTACTGGCACCAGCGGAACTTCCCCGAGCGGAATCCGCCGCTGGTGTGAAAAAGCACAGAACTAGGGATAAGGGAATAGGGAATAGCCGGGGAATCCAGCCGATGCAGAGCAGCGGTCACTCTTGGAGCAACGCTATCCGGCCGGCTCCTTGAGAAAGATCTCCGTGTAATCCAGGTAGTTCTTGGCGTATTCGACGATCAGGGCGTGGTCCTTATCCCCCAGTTCGCGGCGGAGTTTTGCAGGAACGCCGGCCCACAGTGTGCGGGGCGGAACGATCGTTCCCTCCGGAATCACGGCTCCAGCGGCGATAATTGAGCCCTCCCCGATCCGGCAGCCATTCAGCAGAACGGAGCCCATGCCGACAAGCACGGCGTCTCCCACCACGCACCCGTGCACCGTGGCGTTGTGGCCAATCGTCACCCAGTCGCCCACAATTACGGGATAGGCTTTGCGCTGGCCATGGAGGACTGCACAGTCCTGAACGTTTGTGTTGGCGCCCACACGGATCGAGTGCACATCGCCACGCAGAACGGCGTTCATCCACACCGAGGAGTGCTCGCCCAGCGTCACATCTCCGATCACCTGGGCTGACAGGTCAATGTAACAACTGGCGGGAATCTGGGGCAGCCGCCCCTGATAGCTGCGGATCATATCGGTTTGAACCTCTTGGGGAGCCAAAATCCCCCTTGAGCGAGTGTAAAAGAAGATCCTTGACCGCGCATATTCACAGCAATTTAGCGAGTCTTCCCCCCTGAAAATGGACAAAAAGAGATGCGAAAGTCCACGATACGCAGCGCCTCTATGCCAAAAGCAGGTTTTTTCGGGTATCCTAAAGAAGCCCCATGGCAGGTTTGGAGGTGGGATTCTTTGGCAGAGGTTCGCGTACAAGAGGGCGAGCCGCTCGAAAATGCTCTCCGCCGGTTCAAGCGGAAGGTTCAGCAGGAAGACATCATCAAGGAAGTCAAGCGTCACTCCTACTACCTGAAGCCCGGTGAGAAGAAACGCGTCAAGGCAGCATTGGCGCGCAAGCGGAATCGCAAGAAGGCTCGTAAAGAGGCTGATTAGTCTCAAAGACAATCGCGACAACGGCCGTCCCGGCACGCCCGCACAAAGCGCGGGTATAAGCAGGAATCTAGAGCAAGACCGGGGCGGCCTGCCGCGAAACTATACTTAAGGCGTATAGCGCAGTAATTGAATTCATGGTACTGTTATTCACGTCTCCCGGTTCATTGGCGAGACGAATTATATGCCGCAAGCGTTATTGCGGCCCGGGCCCTTGTTGAGGACTAACGAAAGAAGACAGGGAAACGGGACCGGCAAGTCATTGAGTTCATCGCCGATTTCACAGCGTTCCCTTCTTTGGGAAGTCAGCCATGGAGTTTGCGGACAGAGTCTTGAAATGCTGCGATTGCGGCGCTGAGTTCGTTTTTACCGCAGGCGAGCAGCTATTCTTCCACGATAAACAATTCAAGAATGACCCCAAGCACTGCAAGCAATGCAAAGCGAAGCGTGTCCGCGGGGGCACCAGGGTGCGCCCGGAGACCCGTACCAACTGCTCGCAGTGCGGTGAGGCAAAGACGGTCCCCTTCAAACCCACCCAGGGCAGACCGGTGCTGTGCCGCTCCTGCTTTCAGCAACAGCAAGGGAGGCCCAAACCCGCACCTGACATCATGCCGGAACCGGTGCCTATACCAGAGCCGGGCTGAAGAGAAGATCCCCTTTGAATCCCGACGGGAAGCCGGCGGCGCGGACTAGAGTCGCCAGTTGAGCCCAATGACGTTGGCTATGGAATAAGGCGTGTGCGGCAAGCTTGCGCCGTGAAAAGATGCGTGCCTCCGGCGGCAGCCAGTTCAAGTCAAGCGTCATCTTGTCGTCCCAGTTCTGGGCAGGGTCGGCAAGCAGCATGCGGAAGAGCTGCAAGGCCTGCACGTGCAGGTCGAATAGGGCATCAAGCGGTCCGGCTGGCAACCTCTCCCTGTCGGTTAGCGGCTGTCGGGCAATTCGCTGGCCCGAGCGGAGTTCTGCACTCCAGATGTGGCGGACAAATCCCTGCACATTCGTAGTTCCACCGATGTCGCAGGGAAGATCGAGCAGCGCCGGATTCGCGTCGAGGTGCGCTTTCCAGAACTTGGAAGACTCATCGTTCCAGGCCAGCAGCTCTTCGAGCGTAATGGCAGGTGTCATGGTTTCCTCCTCATGGCGCGGTGACCAATGTCGCGCCGGTAGTAGATGCCGTCAAAATGAATCAGCGCCATGGCCTCGTAGGCACGGGCCAGAGCCTCTTCAAGGGAGGGCGCGGCGGCTGTCACGCCTAATACTCGGCCTCCGGCCGTGACCGTTTGGCCGTTAGCTAGCGACGAGCCCGAGTGAAAGACCTGCACCCCCGGGACCCGAGCCGCTTCGGCCAGCCCGGTGATGGGAAGTCCGGTCTTATAGCTGCCCGGATAACCGGACGAGCTGGCGACGACACAGGCTGAAGCGCCGGGAGTCCAGCGCAAATCAGTCTCCGCCAGCCGTCCGTTGGTGCAGGCCTCGAGCGCATCGACGAGGTCGCTTTCCAGGCGCATGATTATGGCTTGCGTCTCAGGATCGCCAAAGCGTGCGTTGAACTCCAGCACCTGAGGGCCGCGAGCGGTCATCATCAGCCCGCAGTAAAGCACACCGGTGAAGGGCGTATCCTCGCTGGCCATCCCATAGATAGTCGGCACGGCGATGTGGCGCAAGATCCACTCCGTCATGGCCGGGTCGAGCATCGCGTCGGTGGAGTAGACGCCCATGCCGCCGGTGTTGGGGCCGGTATCTCCCTCGCCGATCCGCTTATGATCCTGGGCAGGCACGAGGGGCTTCACGTTCTTGCCGTCAGCCAGGCAGAGAAAGCTGATCTCGTCGCCGTCGAGAAACTCTTCGAAGATGACCTGCTGTTCCGTCGCGCCCAGTAGCGCACCGGAGAAGATTCCCCTGGCGGCCTCGATTGCCGTCTGCCGCGACTCGCAGATGATGACGCCCTTGCCCGCATGCAGACCGTCGGCCTTGACGACGATCGGAGGATGGAAGAACTCGACTGCTTTCTGGATCTCGGCGGGGTTAGTGCAGACCGCGTATTTGGCGGTGGGAATGTTGTGCCGCTGCAGGAAGCGCTTGGCGAAGCTCTTGCTCGACTCCAGCATCGCGGCGGCCTTTGTCGGGCCGAAGACGCGCAAACCGCGCTCCTGAAGAGCATCCACAATGCCCAGCGAGAGCGGCAGCTCAGGCCCGACGATGGTCAACCCCGGCTGCTCGGCCTCAACCAACTGGACCATCGCGGCAACATCCTTTAAGTCCACCGGAACGCAGCGCGCGATCTCGGCGATGCCGCCATTTCCCGGCGCGCAAACCACCTCCGTCACTCGTTGGCTGCGCTTCACCGCCCAGGCCAGCGCGTGTTCCCGTCCCCCCGAACCCAAAATCAGCACTTTCATGGTTGCGTCCCTGCTCTTTCTTGTTTTCCCAATCCCCGACCACTCCCCGAAAGGTTATCTGAGCAAACCGCGATGGGGAAGTCAAACCGGCGGAGCCAAACGCGGTAATGCAATCCAAGCTACTCGCCGAGATGCGCGCGAAGGATAAGGATGCCAACATAGCGATCCATCCAGGCAGCCTTCTCCGGTGCGATCTTTCGGAATTCTTCAGTGACGGCAGGCTCGTCAACCGCCTCAATGCTCAAGCCGGCTGCGAGTATGGCGTTTATGTAGTCGGAGACGCGAGGCATGGCGTGCTTAAGAAACACATCCTCCTTCCATGGCGACGGGTAACGATAGGGAAGAGTCTGCTGATAGGCGAAGCCATGGCCCGACCCCTCAATCTCGTTGCGCAGGATTGCAAAGCGGAAAGGATGGGGCACTGAAATCACCAGGTCTCCGCCGCGCGCCAAAAGATTGCGCAGCGTTAGAATAGTTTCCGCAAGATTGGCCGCGTACATCAGAGCTTGAAAGCAGACGATAAGGTCAAACTCTCCCGAGGCAACCACGGGCAGCTCCGCCAGACCCTCGAAAGCGCCAAGCACGAACGAAAGATTCTCGATACCGGAATGTTTGGCCCAGCTCTGAGCAAAGCCCTCACTCGGATCGATGCCAACAACGTGAGCGGCGCCCTGTTCGGCAAAATGCCTTGTCTTATCTCCCGTACCGCAACCCACGTCGAGAATGCGCTTACCATGAAAAGAGCCACACATTCTTAACTGAGCAGGCCATTCGATGAGCTGATCGGCGGAAACCTTCCGGGAGGACGCGTAAACCTGCGCCAAGGCGTCCCAGGGCTGCGAAGCGTGCGAATCACAGTGCATAGGTCGATTTTAACGGGCGGGTTTCGCTTCCCCTATACTGAGGCGTGGCGCGTTGGCCGCCTCGCCGCACTCTTCAGAAGGTATCGAAACCATGGTTGAGACGCGCATCAAGCCCTACCTTCAGCAGGCTGCCGAAACGGCGCTGCGCCGCGTCCAGTTGTGGACCTACCGGCGCAATGTGGTCTTCGGGCTGCTGCTGGTGGCTGCGGCGATCCTGGTCTCATGGTTGTTCCGGACGAATCCCAGGTGGATCTTCCCTTCAGGCTGGTGGCGGCCATGAGTCCTGCGCGGACGGCGGAAGGCGGCTTGGCTGCATCAGAGCCTCTCGCTGTCTTGCTCCTGGGCCCCACCGGCAGCGGCAAAACGGCCCTATCTCTTGAACTCGGCGAGCGTTTTGGCGGCGAGATCGTCAGTTGCGACTCGGTGGCCGTTTATCGCGGCATGGATCTCGGCACAGCCAAGCCCACTCAAGCGGAACGGGCGCGGCTGCCGCATCACCTGATTGACGTGGCCGACCCCGACCAGCCCTACACCGCAGGGGAGTACAGCCGGCAGGCGCGCGTCGCCCTCCGGGAGATCGCCGATCGCGGCCGGCTGCCCATCGTCACCGGCGGAACAGGGCTTTATCTGCGCGCGCTCACAGAGGGGCTTTTTGCCGGCCCGGAGCGGCAAGAAGGACTACGCCAGCGATTGCACCGAAGCGGTCAGAAGCACGGGAGCGCCTGGCTGCACCGGCTCCTAGCGCGCCTCGACCCAGCCTCGGCCGCGCGCATTCACTCGAACGACGCGCACAAGCTGATTCGCGCCATTGAGGTATGCCTTGCGGCGCGCAAACCGCTGTCCCAAGTTCTGGCCCGCGACCCGCTCCGCGGCTTCCGTCTGCAGCGGATCGGCCTCAATCCGCCTCGACAGACTCTTCCGCCCCGCGAGGGCCTTTATGATCGGCTCAACCGCCGGGCCGGCGCCATCTTCGCCGCTGGATTGGTGGATGAGACCCGCTCCCTGCTCGACCGCTTTGGGCCGGTCAAAGCGCTGGACTCCCTCGGATACAGGCAGGCAATGATGGTTCTCAGTGGAAAAGAGAGTTTGTCCAACGCCATCGCCGCAGCCCAGCAAGGCCATCGCAACTACGCCAAGCGCCAGATGACCTGGTTCCGGCGCGAACCGAAGGTGTATTGGATCGCAGGCTTTGGCGATGAGCCGGAGACGCTCCGCATGGCGGCCGATCTGGTACAGAGCAATCTGTAGGACGGCCGCTCGAACGAAGGCCCGCGCCGGCTATCGCTGTCTCTTTGGTCGAATTCCTCACATCGGATCGACCAACCCGAAGGGCAGCCAAATCCGATGCGGGGATGGGGTCGAAATTGAGACTCCAAATAAAGGGTTGTTTTTGACTCCTGTCTAAAAGCGTAAAGGCTTCTTGAGTGAGTACGCCGCGGAAGCGACGGCACTGGCTGAGTCGTTTGCGGCGGTCGCGATCGCTTTGATGGTCTCGGTGGAAGCTACAACGATTGCCACCCCGTACTTTGCGGAGGCAGTAGTTGGAGTGGTTCCGTTGGTGGTGTAGTAGATAGTTGCTCCAGCCGTGGCATCGGAGATGGTCACAGTCTGCGAGCTGTTGTAGGTTCCCGGAGCCACACTGAAAGTTGGTGTGGCCGCCGGGGGTGTGATGACATACGCGGCGGTTGCGACGGCACTAGCCGAGTCGCCGGCGGCCGTCGCTATCGCCTTCAGCGTCTCCGTCGATGAGACGGTAATCGCGCCGGTGTATCGGGTGGAAGAAGTAGTTGGAGTGGTTCCATTGGTGGTGTAGTAAATAGTTGCTCCAGCCGCGGCGTTGGAGGCCGAAGCATCGGAGATGGTCACTGTCTGCGGGCTGGTATAAGTTCCCGGCGCTACATTGAAAGTTGGCGTGGCCGCTGGGGGTGTGATGACATACGCGGCGGTTGCGACGGCACTAGCCGAGTCGCCGGCGGCCGTCGCTATCGCCTTCAGCGTCTCCGTCGATGAGACAGTAATCGCGCCGGTGTATCGGGTAGAAGAAGTTGTTGGAGTGGTTCCATTGGTGGTGTAGTAAATAGTTGCTCCAGCCGCGGCGTTGGAGGCCGAAGCATCGGAGATGGTCACTGTCTGCGGGCTGGTATAAGTTCCCGGCGCGACGCTAAAGGTTGGCGTGGCTGCCGGAGGTGTGATGACATATGCGGCTGTAGCGACGGAGCTGGTCGAGTCGCCGGTGGCTACCGCTATCGCCTTCAATGTTTCCGTCGAGGAGACGGTAATCGCGCCGGTGTATCGGGAGGAAGAAGTGGTTGGAATGGTTCCGTTGGTGGTGTAGTAAATAGCTGCTCCAGCCGTGGCATCCGAGATCGTCACGGTCTGGGTGCTGGTATAAGTTCCCGGCGCAACGCTAAAGGTCGGCGTGGCCGCTGGGGGTGCGATGACATACGCGGCGGTTGCGACGGCGCTGGCTGAGTCGCCGGTAGCTATCGCGATCGACTTCAATGTTTCTGTTGATGAGACGGTAATGGCGCCGGTATATCTGGTGGAAGCATTTGTCGGTGCGTTTGCGTTGGTGGTGAAGTAGATGGTTGCTCCGGCCGTGGCATCGGCGATCGTCACGGTCTGCGTGCTGGTATAAGTTCCCGGCGCGACGCTAAAAATTGGTGTGGCCGCTGGAGGTGTGATGACATACGCGGCTGTAGCGACGGAGCTAGTCGAGTCTCCGGTGGCCACCGCTATCGCCTTCAGCGTTTCCGTTGATGAGACGGTGATGGCGCCGGTATATCTGGTGGAAGCATTTGTCGGTACATTTGCGTTGGTGGTGTAGTAGATGGTTGCCCCAGCCGTGGCATCGGAGATGGTTACAGACTGCGTGCTGGTGTAGGTTCCCGGCGCAACGCTGAAGGTTGGCGTGGCCGCCGGAGGTGTGATGACATACGCCGCGGTTGCGACGGCGCTAGTCGAGTCTCCGGTGGCCGTCGCGATCGCCTTCAGCGTTTCCGTTGATGAGACGGTAATGGCGCCGGTGTATCTGGTGGAAGCAGTAGTTGGCGTGGTTCCGTTGGTGGTGTAGTAGATGGCAGCCCCGGCCGCAGCGGAGGCCGAAGCATCGGAGATGGTCACAGTTTGCGGGCTGTTGTAGGTTCCCGGCGCAATGCTGAAGCTTGGCGTGGCCGCCGGAGGTGTGATGACATATGCGGCGTTTGCGACGGCACTGGCTGAGTCATTCGTAGCGGTTGCGATTGCCGTGATGGTCTCGGTGGAAGTCACCACAATTGCCGTGGAGTATCTCGCGGAGGCAGTCGTTGGCGTGGTTCCATTGGTGGTGTAGTAGATGGTTGCCCCAGCCGTCGCATCGGAGATGGTTACACTCTGCGTGCTGGTATAGGTTCCAGGGGCTACGCTGAAGGTTGGCGTGGCCGCTGAGGGTGTGATGACATACACCGCGGATGCGACGGCGCTAGTCGAGTCTCCTGTGGCAGTCGCGATCGCCTTCAGCGTTTCCGATGATGAGACGGTGATGGCGCCGGCATATCTGGTGGACGCATTTGTCGGTAATGTTCCATTGGTGGTGTAGTAAATTGCAGCACCAGCCGTGGCATCGGAGATGACCAGGTTTTGCGAGCTGTTGTAGGTTCCCGGCGCGACGCTAAAGGTTGGCGTGGCTGCTGGAAGAGTGATGACATACGCGGCGCTTGCGACAGTACTAGCCGAATCGTTCGCAGCGGTTGCTATTGCAGTGATGGTTTCGGTGGAAGTCACCACAATCGCCGTCGTGTACTTTGCAGAGGCAGTCGTTGGCGTGGTTCCATTGGTGGTGTAGTAGATCGTTGCTCCAGCCGTGGCATCGGAGATCGTCACGGTCTGCGTGCTGGTATAAGTTCCCGGCGCTACATTGAAAGTTGGCGTGGCCGCTGAAGGAGTGATGACATACGCGGCGCTTGCGACGGCACTGTTCGAGTCATTCGCAGCGGTTGCTATTGCAATGATGGTTTCGGTAGAAGTCACCGCAATCGCCGACGTGTACTTCGTGGAAGCAGTGGTTGGAGTGGTTCCATTGGTGGTGTAGTAGATTGCCGCCCCAGCCGTGGCATCGGAGAGTGTCACGGTCTGGGTGCTGGTGTAGGTTCCCGGCGCCACGCTAAAAGTTGGGGTGGCCACCTGCGACACCACAGGATTGGCCGAAGCGCTTGTCGCGCTGTTATGCGCGTCGTGATACATCATTGGCCAGTCGTTCGCGACCGCGTTGTAGGTTGCGCCCGTGGTAAGAACCTCCATCACTCCCTCAACCAACCATCCGTCAACTGTACCTCCGGAGATGAGGGGGGTTTCGACTGCAATCTCCGTCTTGCCATCCTGATTGAAGTCGCCTACTGTGATATGCGCCGTATAGTATGGCTGGTTGCCATTCATGCCCTGCAGATTCCATGACCTTGCAACCGAGCCGTCGTGATGGAAGGCCTGGAGCACCGGCGCGAAGTACATGGGCGTGGAGTTGCTCTCCGAATTCCTTGTTTGAACGAAAACTGATAATGGGGAGTTATCTCCGAGGCGGGAGACGGAGGGTGAAATCGTGGTAACTTCGTCCGAACCCTGCGGAAAGGTAAGATTGCCTGAAGCGACCAGAATCTCCGGATAACCGTCCCCGTCGATGTCCGCCATGGTAACCGGGCCAAATGGGCTGAATGCACTCTTCGTCAAAGGCCAGGCATTCGAGAAGGATGTGCCGTTGCCATTGAGGACATATAAATGGTTATAGGCTGCAACGACGATCTGTTGCTTTCCCGTTTGGGCTAGATCTCCGGCGGCGAGATAGACAAACCCCGAACCAAGGCTGAACGGCCAACCGCTCCTTTCTGTTCCATCGGGCCCAAGAACATGAAGCATGTGTAGACCCGTATTCGGGTTGTCGACGTCCACGATCACTTCGAGTTTGCCATTCCCGTCCAGATCGGCGAGGATCATCTGGCCTGGCGCGCCCTGAAAGGTTGGCGCCGCCCAGGGCAGGGCTGTCCCATCATTTGCGAAGAGTTTGAGCGTGTAAGTTGTTGCCGAAGGCGTTTCTTGAATGATAATGTCCTGGTTGCCATCCCCATTGATATCCCCTACCACGAAGCCCGGATTGTTCGCCATGACATCGCCCTGCTGAAATGGAACCTGAATAGGAAAATTCGAGTTGAGAATTTGTCCGTTCGGACCCCATGCAAACAAGAATGCAAGATTGTTCCAGGATTGGTATCCCGATGCCAAAGCCTGCAGAGAGGAATCCCCCTTCAAATCGGCAAGCACCACCTGCGAGTAGTTGAACCATACATCTTCGGCGCCTGCGGTCATTTGATTGCTGATGTTATTCGCATTCAAGACAAATACGTCTTGCGCGTCTGCCACCAGCGATTCGCCGCCATCCCCGGAGGTCAGATTGCCAAAAGCGGGGGTAAGGTAGTTTCCAGTGACAAGGGACGTCGATGTATCGGAAGAACCATCGGGAGAAAACACACGGTAGCGAGGCGGTGCCGATTCTACAAGATAATTGGGTTCCACGATTGCCAATTTCATGTTGCCGCTCCCAACCACAATCGGGACGATACCCGAGTAAGTGTAGGGAGTAGCATCAAGCCACTTCGGCCAGTTCGTTGAAATCAGATCGGGTTCAAGGTAAACCAGCGTTGTGGCGGAAACCGTAGCGCCCGCGTAGTCCGCCGACAAGCGGATTGTATAGTAATTTGCCGCAACGATCGAAGATGTGTCCCAGTTTCCGACCTTCTGATTAACTACAGGTGAAGTCAACCCAGCACTGACCGTCATACCCGTCGACGCCCAACCCGAGGCCGGGTTGATTCCGGGCGCCCATTCGAGGCGGACATCCTGGAAGTTACTCAGCACCGTTCCCTGAACCGGGATGGGAGTTCCGGGCTTCATGATCGACGCGGTTACGGGCACTTGAGGTACGACCGGACTGGTGATTGTAACTGCGTTGGTTGGTGTGTCTACCGTGATGTAGGTGGTTGCGCTATGGGCTCCCGACGTCCCGGTGACAGTTACCAGGTACGATCCGCTGACGGCAGAGACGCTCGCGATCAAGGTGAGCACACTGGCCTGGGTTGTGGGGTTGCTAGAGAACGACGCGGTTACGCCGCTGGGTAAAGAGGAAGTAACTGCTAGGTTCACGCTGCCCGCAAAGCCGCCCCGGTCAATTACACCGATCGTCGTTGTACCCGAACTGCCTGGGTTGAGAGTTAAGCTGCTCGCCGAAGTCGAAAGCTGGAAACCCACCGAGGCCGTGGTGGGTGCCATGCCATCGATCAGATTCTGGCCGGCCGGGCTTCCCCAACCAGTCACCAGATCGTAGCCAGGAACCGAATTGAATTTGTACCCTGGCTCATACCCGTTATTCCCCGCGTCGACATCATGAAATTCGCTGCCATAGCTGGGGCTCGCTGCGGTCGCGTAAATCCATGGGTTGATAAAGCCGGCCGCCGAATCTCCAGCGGCCGCGGCCTGTTGGTTAACCAACGCCATGAAACCGGCCCAGCGCGGCGCGGCGAAGCTGGTGCCGGCCCAGGTTCCAGCGCAACTCCCCATGCTGCAATCGAAGTTGTCGAAGTCGCCTTCCATTGCCACGTCCGGCACATTCCGCAGCGCAGTGGAAGCTCCGTTCAACGAAGTGGCCACGCCGGCCTGCCAGTTTGGAATATCTATGCCATCTGGACTGATGCCGCCGCCGCTCTGATCCCAGGCAATCTCCGAGGTCAAAGCTCCGGCTGCGCCGTTCGTGGTCAGGCTGGTTGCGCCAACTGCCGTGACCCAGGCGTCTTCGGCAGGATAGTAATAGGGAACGGATGGACTGTATGCGCCGTAATCCCCGGACGCTGCGAAAACACTTTGTCCCTGCGCGGCAAACTCCTCGAAGAAGACGTCGTCCGTTGTCGGATCGTCCGGGCCCCACGCCCAAGAGATGCTGAGTTGTTTAGCTATATGCTCCGAGGCCATCGCGTTCAGGATGTCCACATCCGAATTCCCGATGTACACGCGGACCTGGCTTAGCCCAGGAGCCATGCCGATTGCCTGCACGATGTCCAGTACTTCTTCTGAGTCGTCGCCGGAGACCGGAGCCCCGGTCGTGCCGTCCAGCGGCACGTTATTGATGGGAACGCTATAACTCGTTCCGCCGGGGGATGGCGTGTAGTGCAAGACGTAATTATTTCCATTGGTGCTCGATGTTGCGGTTCCATCAAAGGTCGAGGTAACATCGCTGATGTTATAGCCGTCAAACTGCAACAGCCCTACGGTCTGCCCGCTGCCGGTGAGGGCAGTGCCTCCATAGTAGGCTGCCCGCATGTCACTGGATAGATAGGAACCGCCCGGTCCCGAACCCACAACCGCGGAATTGACAGCAGATTGCGTCGTTGCCGCCTTCACCAAGGGGCGGGGAAGAGAGAAGTTGTTCAGACCCGCAATATGCGCCACCTGCACTTTCAGATCGAGCGAAGGCTCTCGATCCGGTGAATAAAAGGTGCGGTTTTCCGTGGGATGACGATAGGTGTTCATCCGCACATTGAATGCCTTTTCAACCTGTGCAACCGAACCGCTGACCGGCACAATCATGCGATTGGCTGGGGCATCGGTCACGGTAAGACCATTGGCCCTGACGAAATCGACCACCGCCTGATAATCCTCCGGCGCGGGGGCAAACTCTTCGGCGAACTGTTCGACGCTGAGAAACTGATGATAATCGGGACTGGACGGATCATAGAGACGGCTCAATAGTCTGGTCAGTTCGCTTTGGTTGCGCAAAGCCAGCAGGATCGAGACGTTCATGCGCTGCTCGGACGGCAACGAACCCACTCGAGCCGCCTGCCCACTGGAAACCGCGGGACGAACATGATTGTGTAGGGCTTGGGGCGATTGCTGCGCGTGGCAGGGGATCAAACACAAGACGAGAGCAAACACAACGAACATCCGCTGGAGAATCCTGGCTTTCAAGGAGCGCCCCTTTCGACGGTACTATTCGTTTATCGCGGGACGGTCGCAGAGGATTAGCGGTTTCTAAGCGAATTCAAGCTGAAATGCGACCGAAAAGTAACGCAAGCAGAATCAAGAGGAGAGGGGATAGGTGTTGGATCGGCGCCTGCGACGAACAAAAGGGCGACGAACTCGCTCGGAACTCGTTGGCTCTGAAGCCTGAAGGTTCCTTTTTGAATGCAAGAGCCTGTTATCAACTTTCACGCCTCCCACGCGAAAGTTCATAGCAGGCCCTACCGCCGGGGCCTGCTTCGTGCTACATTTTTTCTATGAAGAAGATCCTTGCAGCAGCGCTCTTCCTGATGGTGCTTGCAGCCCCGGCATTCGCCGAGACCGGGCATCACCACCATCACCACCACCACCATCATCACCATCACGCCTAGCTCCGACCCTTGCCCAATGCGGCGCCGCCGCTGGAGGCAGGACTGCTTGACGCGGATTCGTTTCCGCGAAAATTCATTAAGGTTCGCGCCATGATAGAGCGGGACGACCTTCGCTACCCAATCGGACCCTTCAGCCCGCCCGCTGTAAGTGTACCCGGCATTCGCGCGGCGCAGATTCAGACCGTGCGCCTGCTGCCTGAGCGGCTGCGTGCGGCCGTCGCCGGATTGAGCGATGCTCAGCTCGATACGCCCTACCGCGATGGCGGCTGGACCCTGCGCCAGGTCGTGCACCACGTGGCCGACAGCCACGCCATGGCTTACACGCGCTGCAAGCTGGCTCTCACAGAGGATTGGCCCACGATCAACTCCTATGACGAGGGTGCCTGGGCCAGACTGCCCGATAGCCGGCTGCACATTGATGTCTCGCTGGGCATCATCGATGGCTTGCACACCCGGTGGACGTCTCTCTTTGAATCTCTCTCTGAAGAGGATTTCCAGAAGGGCTACAATCATCCCGAACAGGGCCGGGTGAAACTGGTCAGCGCGTTGGCAATGTACGACTGGCATTCGCGCCACCACACCGCGCACATCACCAGCTTGCGCTCCCGCCAGGGCTGGTAGAGTCGGATGCCCGCCTGCGCTGAGACTGCCTCCCCGGAGCAGCTGGCCCAGTGCATCGAGCAATATCTGGTCGACCATCCCGCCGCTGTGCTGCTTGAGGATGGGCGTGTACTCTTTGACATGCGCACAGCGCGCTACGCCGTCACCGGCCAGCACGGGCGCTGCCTGCTGCAACTATGGAGCGAAGAGCGCAACCTGATTCGCACTGTCGTCGATGTGCGGGAACGCTCGCAATGCCTGCGCATCGCCACCCGTCGCATGGGTGCAACCAAGCCTCAGACCCTGGAACTTGTCCCAACCAGCGATCGCCGCACGCCCACGGCGCGAGAGGCCACCCGCCGCACCTATCAGCGACTCTTGGAGCGTGTGCTCACTCGCCAGTTCATTGGCTCCAAGGCGGACGGTTTTCGATCGGCGATGGACCTCGAGCACAGCTTTGGTCCGGCCTATGTGCGAGGACGTTTGCTGAAGGGCACTGCCGCAGAGGCCGTAATCGGTGTCGGCGAAGCGGAGTCGGCGTCGACCGTGGACGGTGTTCTGACCCTGGGGATTCTCTGGCTTGACCATTGCCGCCAACACGGCGACGGCCGGCGGCACTATGGCTCGCTCAAGGTGGTTGTTCCGGCCGGAGCGTGGCGCACAACCGCCGAGCGCATGGCCTGGCTGAACCACGCAGCCGCGGACTTCCAGCTCTTCACCCTGGACGAGCGCAGCGAAGAGCTTGCCGCGGTGGACTTCAGAGATACAGGCAATCTCGACTCGCGGTTGGTCCACGCGTTTTCCTCCGCCGCGGCCATCGAGCGCGCTCAAGAAGGCATCGCCCGCTTGATGGCGCTTGTTCCGCCTGACGCCACAGACCGAGTCGAGATCCGCCCGAGATCCGCCACCCACGTAGGTCTGCTGCTACACGGCCTTGAGTTTGCGCGGGCGCGGCACGGTTTTGCCCCCAACTCCTTTGCCAGCGAGCAGGAGATCACATTTGGCGCGGGAGCCAATGAAACCCCGCTCACGCCGGAGAATGAGCCGCTCTGCCGCGATCTCTTCGCGCGTCTTTTCCTGAGCCGCCATGGCGACGGCGCGCGCACCGACCCTCTCTTCCGCTTGCAGCCCGAGCGCTGGCTTGAGGCCCGATTGCGCAGTGAAATAGCAGAATTGCTGCCCGGCCTCCGTGGCGATCTCCTCTATTCGCAAGTGCCGGCGCTCTCCAGCGGCGACCGGGGACTGCTGGACCTGCTGACGCTGGACCGGACTGGACGGCTGGCAGTCATCGAGCTCAAAGCCGACGAGGATCTGCATCTGCCTCTGCAGGCGCTGGACTACTGGATTCGCGTCCGGGCGCTGAACTATGACCGGCAACCCGTGGCCGGCACTGAGGGCGGCAGGCCGCTGTCGGCCTTTGAGCGCCAGGGATATTTTGCCGGCTCTGAGGTATCCAGTCTCGCGCCGCGCCTGCTCCTGGCCGCTCCGGCGCTGCGCATCCACCCCGCAAACGAACCGGTGCTGCGCTATCTTTCTCCCGAGGTTGAGTGGGAGCTGATCGCGCTCACCGAGCATTGGAGGCGCGAATTAAAGATCGTCTTCCGCAAGCGAAGCGGCGACAATCGAAGCTGAAGCTTCCTCAGTCGTGAAGGATCACATTCAACAAAGATTTATGTACTTTAATGCCGCCGTTGTAGTCGATAAACCCAAGCTTGCGAAAGCGATTCATGAAAAAGCTGACGCGTGAACGGGTCGTCCCGATCATCTCGGCCAGCGTCTCCTGGGAGATCTTGGGGATACGGGTCTCAGGTTCGCTCCCTTGGCCAAACTCCGCCATCAGCAATAAGATCCGCGCCAACCGCTTCTCGCTCGAGTTGAAAAGCTGATCGACCAGATCCGCCTGGGTTCTCATACTGCGGGCCAGCAGGAACTTCAAAAACAGATCCGAGAAGGCGTGTTCCTCGTGCATCACGCGCACCATCTCTGAGCGCTCGATCTTGAGAGCCGTGCAGTGGGAAATGGCCAGTGCCGTCGCCATCCTCAGCGCCGGTGTCCCCGCCATCGTCTCCTCGCCCACAAAATCTCCCGCCGCCAACAAGGCAATGGTTGCTTCCTTGCCGGTCTTGGACATCACAGTGAGCTTTGCTCTGCCGCTTTGGAGATAGAACACGCAATCGGCGGGATCGCCTTGCGTGAAAAATGCATGCTTGGGCCTGATGAGCACAACCCTCCGGCCCAGCCCGGCCTGTGCCAGGAAGAGAGCCGGATCGAACCGCATCTGCTTCTGATCCGCCACGCGTATTCCCCGATCCCAACGCTTTCCCGCTGGGGACCATTCCGTAAAATGCCCGAGTCACACCGCCTTTCCTTGCTAGGCCCTGGAAGACGTACTAACCCGATTTAAGTACCAAACTCAAGGGAAACGCATCAAAAATCTGTTCTCATTTGCTCACTTTTTGGTGGTTGATATTCAGGAAATCGAAAAAGACTTCGGTGTTACACAATCCCATGAATCGGCCGTCTCCGCCGTTCGTTCGTTTCCTCTCACACGGAGCGCTTGGACTTCATCTTCCGCACACAGGCCGTTGCCAAGATGCGAGAATGGCAGAAGCGCGCGGTTCGTTCTTTCGATCAAATCGCCGCGGGGGAGATCTTGACCAAGCTGCGAGTCCTGTCGACGCACCTCTTCATGAATCAGCGCCTGCACCCAGGCCTGCTGGAGCAGGCCGCGCGCTCCGGAGCGCAAGCGGTCGAGATCTTTGCCGCGCGCCAGCACTTCGACTACACCAGCCGCGAGCACGTCGCCGAACTGGCCACATGGTTCCGCTCCAACACCCTCCAGGCATGGTCCATGCACGCCCCGCTCTACCCTGACCGCGAGATGGGCCGTGCCGGTGCTCCCTCCGTCAATCTGCTTCACCCTGAAAAAAGCCGCCGCATCGGGGCCATGGACGAGATCAAGCGCGCACTTGAAACCGCCGACTCCATTCCTTTTCGCAATCTCATCGTGCATCTGGGCGAGCGCAGCGACGAGTGGTCGCCGCGCACCATCGAGTACGCCCTCACCGCTCTCGAGCATCTCGGCGCGTTTGCCCATCCTCTCGGTGTGCGCCCGCTGGTCGAGAACCTCACAGGCGAACCCACCACCCCGGCGCACCTGATGCAAATCCTCAATGACGGCCATCTCGATTCGATCGGCGTATGCCTCGATCTCGGCCATGCGCACTTCACGGTTGGCATTCCCGAGGCCATCACCTCCTTTGGCGAGCGCACCGTTCAGGTTCACGCGCACGACAACCATGGCCTCAAAGACGAGCATCTCTTCCCCGGCGACGGCACGATAGACTGGCCGGCCACTACCGCGGCCCTCAACACCCTCGCCACGCCGCCTGCGATTGTGTTGGAACTCAGCACCAGGCTCACCGACGAGCCAGCCACCGTCCCAGCCCGCATTCAGAAGGCCTTCGACTTGTTCGACTGATCAGGGCAGATATGAATGTCAGATATTCACAGAACTTGTGACCGGGACCACAGCGACAAAAGGCGAACAGGCCTACTCTTCCCTCGTGTCTGAAAAGACAGGAACTGGAGACCATGCGCGTTCTCGTTGCCTACGATAGCCGCTACGGAACCACAAAAGGCATCGCGGAGCGCATCGCCGCGTCGCTTCGCCAGCAAGGCCTGGAGGCCACGGTTGAGGCAGCAGATCGAGCGGGAGATCCGGCCGGATACGACGCAGCCGTCATTGGCAGCGCCTGCTATTTCGTCCACTGGATGAAGCAGGCCACGGAGTTTCTGCGGCGCAACGCCAAGGTTTTAGCGGAAAGACCGGTCTGGCTCTTCAGCAGCGGCCCGCTTGGCACCAAGACCCACGATGACCAGGGGCGCGACCTCTGCGAGCTCTCGGAGCCCAAGGAGATTGCGGAGTTCAAAGGGACGGTCGCGCTCCGTGGGCACCGCGTCTTCTTCGGCGCGCTGGAAGCAGCCAAACTGGGCTTCTGGCACCGGCTCCTTTACATGCTGCCGGCCAACCGTGACGGCGCGCTCTTTCCCCAGGGCGACTTTCGCAACTGGGCCGAGATCGATGCCTGGGCCGAAAGCATCGCTCAAGCGTTGAAGGCTCTGTAGTAAGCAACTCGTTCTTTGGGTCTGCATGAAACTTAGGTAACAATACTCCGTCGTGATTCGGCTGTACCATCGATCAGGAATTCTTTGCGCTCTTTTGCGATGCCTTTGAGCTTGAAACGCTCAAAGCCGAATGACGGGAAAGCTTTGCGAGGCAACTCCGGCAAAGTTGGGTCAGGCAAGTGGGAGAGGTTGGGCATGAGGAGCTTAGGCTCATATTTGCTTTTAGGAGCGGCGGCATTTCTTGCAGGTTGTGGTTCGGCCGCCAATCTCTCGACGACCCCGCCGGTCGAGCCCAGCAAACTGACCATTTCTACAACTTCCCTTCCCAGTGGAACGGTCGGCGTCGCATACATCGCTGCGATCTCGGCCTCCGGCGGCACGGCGCCGTATACTTACCGCGCGACCGGCTTGCCCAGTGGCCTTTCAATGAACAGCGCAACAGGCGCAATCACCGGCACGCCGGCTGCAAGTGCGGTGGGGACGTCGTCAGTGACGATCACGGTCACGGATTCGACTCAGCCTGCGGCGCAGACGGCAACCGCCACTCTGAACCTCCCGGTGATCGCTGCGGTGAGCAGCAAGTTGACAATCACTACAACGTCCCTTCCAAATGGCACCGTCGGCGTTGCATACAGCACACCGATAACAGCCTCCGGCGGCACAACGCCGTACATTTTCAGCGCGACCGGCTTGCCCAGCAATCTTTCGATGAACACTTCGACAGGCTCGATTACCGGCACGCCCGCGCAAAGCGCCGTGGGTACCGACCCGGTCAAAGTTACCGTGACTGACTCGACCAAGCCCACAGCACAGTCCGCGACAGCCGATCTGAGCGTCACAGTAGGTCCAACCACCGGAACGGCCGGCCCTTCCTGCGACGGTATGAGCACGGGAGACAACGCCAGCCTCAATGGCTTCGTTCCCTTCCCCTCCAGCTTCGCCTGGAACACCGACATCTCCGCGGCGCCTCTCGATCCGGACAACGATGCAATCACCTCCGCGTCCGGCTTTGAAGGAAACCATCTGCATCCCGACTTCTCTTCGGTCGCCGGTGGCAACTATGGCATTCCCTACGTTGTGGTTGATTCGGGATCTACGCCGCTGGTCTCGATCGATGTTCAGGACTATGCCACCCAGAGCGATGTCGCCGTGGCGCCGTTCCCGATCACTGCTCCCATTGAAGGAGCGCCAGCCGATTGCGACGGATGGCCCGACACTTATATTGGTGACTCGCACGTACTTGTGCTGGATCGCAAGTCCTGCATGTTATATGAGACCTTTAACACTCACCGGTGCAATGGCAAGTGGGCTTCGTCGTCTGAGACGCTTTGGGACATGAACACTGGCGAGCAGCGCCCCTGGGGATGGACTTCGGCCGATGCCGCCGGCCTGGCGATCTTCCCCGGCCTGGTGCGCTACGACGAGGTTGCTGCCGGCGCGATCAACCACGCCATCCGGTTCACGCTGCCGCACACAAAAAACGACGCCAACGACGGCTACTTTGTCGAACCGGCAAGCCACGCCGCGGGAACCGACTGGGGAGTGAGCAACGTGATGGGAATGCGCATCCGGCTCAAGGCGAGCTTCGATATCTCCGGTTACTCCGCAGTCAATCAGGTGATCCTCACCGCGATGAAGAAATACGGCATGATCCTGGCCGACAATGGCAGTTACTTTTTCTTTCAAGGCGCGCCCGATACGCGATGGGATGACGACGACCTCGCAGACCTTGACTCCGTTTTTTCGTCCGACTTTGAAGTTGTGCAGATGACGCCGGAGTTTCCCGGCTGGGATGACGCCACCGCCCCTACTGGAGCGCCTCCAACGATTAGCAGCTTCACGGCGACGCCCGCAACGGCAGCCGCCGGCACGCCGGTGACGCTGAAGTGGGATACCAGCAACGATTCGTATGACTTTATCGATGTGCTGGGCGGAGTGCACGGCGGCACCGTGACCATCACGCCCACCGCGACCACGACCTACACCCTGAACGCGACCAATCAATACGGGCGCTCGACCAAGCAAGTCACGGTGACGGTGCAGTAGCTCAGCAAATCCGCGGCAACTGTTCCCCAATCTGAGTCGGGATCACGCGATTGGAGCCCATTGCGGTGCGCGCAACCAGCATCCCTTTATGTTCTGCCGTTACCCGGCCGATGCGCGCGGCGTCTTTGCCAAGCGGATGCGCGCGCAGCACGGCTAGAACACGATCGGCAGCCTCGGGGGCAACAAAGAATACCGCCTTGCCCTCGTTGGCGACATAGACCGGATCAAGCCCCAGCAGTTCGCATGCCGATTGCACCTCGGGCCGCACCGGCAGGCTGGGCTCGTCGATCTCAACGCCCACGCCGGAAGCCTGGGCAATCTCGTTGAGTGTAGAAGCCAGGCCTCCGCGCGTCGGGTCGCGCATCGTGTGAATCCCCGCGCCCGCCGCAGCCAGAACCTCGGCGATCAGTCCATTCAGCGCGGCACAGTCGGATCGAATCTGGCTCTCGAATTCCAGCCCCTCGCGCACACTCATGATCGCCATGCCGTGGTCGCCGATGGTACCCGAGACGAGAATTACATCCCCCGCCTGCGCTTGTTGCGGCCCGACTTGAATTCCCGCACGCAGCAACCCCACGCCCGCCGTATTGATGTAGCAGCCATCGCCGTGGCCGCGCTCGACCACCTTGGTGTCGCCGGTGACAATCTTCACTCCAGCCGTTGCCGCGGACTTTGCCATTGCCTCGACAATCGCCGCCAACTGGCTCAGCGGAAATCCTTCTTCAAGAATGAAGCTCGCGCTCAAGAAACTTCGGCTCGGCTCCCGAGACGGCCAGATCGTTCACCGTGCCGTTCACAGCTAGTTCACCAATTGACCCGCCGGGAAAGAAGAGTGGCTGCACGACAAAGGAATCGGTGCTCATGGCCAGCTTGCCGCCGCCCAAATCAAGGACGGCCGCATCGCCCAGATTCTCCAGCTCGGGATTGCGGAAGGCAGGCAGAAAGAGATGTTCCACCAGTTCGTTGCCCAGCTTGCCGCCGCCGCCATGGCCCATCACGATGGCAGGGTAATCGGCCAGAGGTAAAGGGCAGGACCAGCCTGAAAAATCGGGGCTCGAGAAATCCGGAGCTGCGGTCTTTCCGTTCTCAGACATTTGCAACCCTCGTCATCCCCGCACCGGCTCCAGCCAGCTCTTCCGCCGACAAGAACCGCCCATAGTTATAGTAGGCCGCGCAGGCACCTTCGCTCGAAACCATCGTCGCTCCCAGCGGATGGCGCGGCGTGCACTCCTTGCCAAAGGCCGCGCATTCTGCCGGCTTGATCGCCCCGCGCAGGACATCTCCGGATCTACAAAGCGGCGACTCCTGGGTGTGAATGCCGGTGATATGGAAGCGCTCTTCCGAATCGAAGGTGCAGTACGCCTCGCTCAACCGCCAGCCGCTTTTGGGAATCACGCCAATCCCCCGCCACGCCCGGTCCGTCACCTCGAAGACCTCGGCAAGCAGTTTCTGCGCGGCCTGGTTCCCCTCAAACTTCACGATCCTCTCGTAGGCGTTCTCGACCTCGTGCCGCCCGGATTCGAGCTGAATCACGGCCCGGCGAATCCCATCCAGCAGATCGAGCGGCTCAAAGCCAGTAACTACCAGCGGAACTTTGTATTTCTCTGCCAGCGGCGGATACTCCCAATAGCCCATGACACTGCAAACGTGCCCCGCCAGCAGAAAGGCCTGCACCAGGTTTCCCGGCGACTCCAAAATTGCCGAGATTGCCGGCGGGACCAAAACATGCGAAACCAGCAGCGAAAAGTTCTTTAACCCGCGCCGCTTGGCCACATGCACACTCATCGCGTTGGCCGGAGCCGTGGTCTCAAAGCCCACGCCAAAGAAGACAACCTCTTTGTGTGGATTTCTCTGCGCGAATTCAACAGCGTCGAGAGGCGAATAGACCACCCGAACATCCCCGCCCGCGCCTTTAACCTGGAAGAGATCGCCCTCGCTTCCCGGCACGCGCAGCATGTCGCCAAAAGAGCAGAAGATCACTCCCGGCTGCGCCGCGATCGCCAGCGCCTTGTCGATAAGCTCAAGTGGAGTTACGCAGACCGGGCAGCCGGGGCCGTGAATCATTTCGATTCCTGCCGGCAGCATCTGGTCTATTCCGTTTTTGATAATGGAGTGCGTCTGCCCGCCGCAGACCTCCATGATCTTCCACGGGCGCGTAGTGATAGCGTGAATCTCCCGCGCCATGCGCTGGGCAAT
>JBEKOA010000068.1:0-35335 GCA_049522255.1 Occallatibacter sp. | reverse complement strand
AAACGGCGATAAGCGCCAATGCCTTGACCGGCTCGCCAACCGCCTCACCAAGATCCTCGCCGAGTTACGAAAACTCCACACCACCTGAATGAAAATGAGCAGAGATTGGCCGGTTAACAGGCCGATGCGCTCATTGACAAGGCTGTGGGCGGATGGTCGCCAGCCGGTCAGTTACGGAAGAAGAATGCCAGGGCGGGCGTTGACTCGCCCGAAGTGCCGGTTCGTGGCACAGACTCCGTTCCATCAGGCAGCCGCTCCAGCGCGAATCACACCCCGGAACGCTCACGATGCGGACAGCCCGGCCAGCAGCATGGCCGCCGCATCCCTTCTTTGAGCTCCGAGCACACCCTCTCGACATGCTGGCGCCTTGTCTCATCTTTCTTGACGGAGATGGTCCAGCAGATCCACTCGTTGCGTGCGAGCGGCGTGATGTCTTCCCAGGCCGCCAGTGCCTCAGCGTCGGAGACGAGCGCTTTTCTGAGATCAACCGGGAGGTTATGTACGACTCCTCCGGAAATTCGAACGGTTTGAACGGTGGTCATAGAGTGATCTCGCAGGCCGGGTGCCCCACCCTCGCCGCGCTTTTGTTTTTGCGGCTATAGCATTCTCGGAAATGCTGTAGACCGAAGCCATGATCTTAAGTTGGCGCGACCAGCAGGGAGCGACAACCCAGGATGAAGTAATAAAGTTCACACTGTTTCCGAAAAATGCTCTAAGGTGGGAAACGTCTAACCCCAATTCATTGGACTATGTCAGCAGCTTGATTTCGCTCGACGTACCTCCGGCTGCGGGAATGTAACACTTCAGCGTGTAATCCATGACCATGCGATCGGCGTTGAAGCGCCAGCCCAATGTCCGAATCGTCCGCTTCATCCGCTTGATCCATCCCCGCGGCAGCCCGTCGCGGTCGCGCTGATAGAAGAGCGGAATCAACTCCTCATGCAGCACGCGGTAGAGATCTTCGCCGTCACGGCTGTCGTGCACATCCATATTTGAATGCGTTCTGCCCGATCCAATGGCAAAGCCGTTGAGGCCGTCGTATGCCTCGGCCCACCAGCCGTCAAGAACGGATAGATTCAGCCCGCCGTTGAGAACGACTTTTTGCCCGCTGGTGCCAGAGGCCTCCAGCGGTCGCCGTGGATTATTGAGCCACACATCGACACCCTGGACGAGATACCGGCCGACATTGATGTCGTAGTCCTCGATGAATACGAATCGGTCGGCGAAATCGGAGTCGCGCATCATCTCGGCGATCTGCTGCAACACCCTCTTCCCCGGTTCGTCGTGCGGGTGGGCCTTGCCGGCAAAGAGGAACTGCACCGGCCGCTTGGGATCGTTGACCATCGAGGCGAGTCTTTGAATATCGGCGAGCACCAGATTGGCTCGCTTGTAAGTGGCAAAGCGGCGCGCGAAGCCAATCGTCAGCGCATCGGGCGAAAGCACCTTGCCCAGTTTTTGCAGAGTCGTTTGCGGCTCGCCTCGCCGTTCAGCCTGTTCTTTTGCCCGGCGGCGCGCAAAGTCGACCAGTTGCGATTTCAGATTGAGGTGCGTCTCCCACAGTTCGCCGTCGTCGACGTTTTCAATCTCTTCCCAGGTGCGCGCTGACCCGCTGTTGGCTTGCCAGCCGACCCCGAGATGGCGATCGTAGAGACGGCACATCTGCGGCGCAAGCCACGACGGCACATGCACCCCATTCGTGATGTGCCCAATGGGTACGGCATCCTGTGGCTTGCCCGGATAAAGGCCCCACCACATCGATCGCGAAACCTCGCCATGCAGCGATGAAACCGCATTGGCATGACGCGAGAGCTTGAGCCCCAGAACGGTCATGCAGAATGGCTCCTGCTGGTCGGTGGAGTGTTCGCGGCCAAAGCCCATGAAGTTCTCTTGCGAGAGCCCCAGTTGCTCACGCAGAGGACCAAGGTGCTCTTCAATTAGTTCGGCATGGAAACGGTCGTGGCCCGCAGGCACGGGAGTGTGAGTGGTAAAGACCACCTCCCGCGCGATCTGGCTGGCTGCGGTGTCGAAGTCGATGCCCTCTTCCTCCATGCGATTGCGAATCGCCTCGAAGACCGCAAAGCCGCTGTGTCCTTCGTTCAGATGCAATGCTCCAGGCGTGACGCCCATCGCCTTCAGGGCGCGAAAGCCGCCCACACCCAACAGCAACTCTTGCCGAATGCGCGTCCTCGAATCTCCGCCATAAAGACGTGAGGTCGTCTCCAGGTCTTCGGGCGCATTGCCCGCAACGTTCGAGTCGAGCAGCAGCAGGTCGACGCGGCCCACCTTCACCCGCCACACCTTTGCGCGAATCGAGCCGCCGCGCGTTCTTATCTCTACAATGACCGGCTTGCCGTTTGCGCCAATAGCCGGTTGCATGGGTAGTTGGTTGACGTCGGTTTCGAGATACTCCTCCTGCTGCCATCCGCTCTTGTCCAGGCGCTGCAGAAAGTAGCCTTGCCCATAAAACAAGCCAATTCCAATTAGTGGAATATCCAGGTCGGATGCGCTCTTGATGTGGTCTCCCGAGAGCACGCCGAGACCGCCGGAGTAAATCGGCAAAGACTCATGCATTCCAAACTCGGCCGAGAAATAGGCCACCGGGCGAGGCCGCAGAACGCCGGCGTTGGCAGCGCCCCAGGTGCGGTCCGCCAGCAGATACTCCTGCTGCCGGCGATAGACATAGTTGATGCGGCTGTGCAGCACGAGTTCAGTCGCGCGCCGTTCGATCTCGCCCAGCGGCATTTCGTTCAATAGGGCGATGGGATTTTGATTGAGCTGCCGCCAGCGTGTCGGATTCAGATCGCGAAATAAACTGACGCAGTCCGGATCCCAGCTCCACCAGACATTGCGGGCCAGCGCCCAAAGACGCTCCTGCGCCGGAGCAATGAACCGGTCGAGAGTGCGCGCCTCGCTCACCACCGGCGCCACCTGGTTCGCCGCCTCCACCAGCATACGAATTTCGTTTTCCCTGAAGCTTCGCGGCTCTCTTGTTTGAACGACCAGCACGCCCTGCAAAACTCCACGATCGATCAGAGGCACGCCGAGGAATGAGTGGTACTCATCCTCGCCCGACTCCTTGAAGTATTTGAAGCGAGGATGATTCCGCACATCTTCGACGGCCACCGGAAGCACACGCTCAGCGACCAGGCCGGTCAGGCCCTCATTAAGCGGCATGCGCAGCGTGCCGATCGCCTGCGGATGCAGGCCAAGGGTTGCAGCCAGAACCAGATTCGACCGGTCCGGCTCGAGCAGATAGGCCGAGCAGACATCGGTCCTGAAACGCGTGGCAATCAGCGCCACTACGTTCAGCAGCGTATCGGCAGGCTTGCCGCCTTCCTCGGTCAGGCTGGTGATCTCTTCCAGTGTCAGTACGAGCCTTTCGTCAGTTGCTTCATAGGACTGGGTCATCGTATGCGCTCGCCTTTCGGTCCATTTCAGAGGTTCCTCACCGACACTTGCGCGATGCCTCCGCAAGAGTGCAGTAAGAGTGCAGTGGTGCATCCGGTCCAACTGCTGGAGCTTAAAACGGCCAGAAGCGTGGTGGTTGATTGAGAGGAAGAATCCCGCTTGCGCCGAACCGGGATGAATTTGACAATATCATTAATCCGCTGTCAATCAAAGATCAATTCTCCAGGCACAAATGCACCTGGCTTTGCTATACATCAATCCGCTCTCTTTCCATTTGATCCAAATCAATTTGACGAGCCGGAAACGAACGGGGTCTTTACCCCATCGGCTGGCGCAAAATCGTCTTCAGCCTCTCCGGGGCAGTGCGCCGCGGGTCGCTTAGGTAGATCTCGTGATGCTTGCCGCGCAGCTCCTTTCCGGCAGCGAGAATAAAGCCATGCATCCGCTCGATCGTTGGACCCTCTTCCGCGAACGGCCCAAGATAAAGCACCTGCGCCGACGGGCCTTCGGTGAGCGCCTCAAATCGCACACGCTCCAGCGCCGCCGGATTCTTCTTCTTGCGAACCTCGTCGAATGCCGCGTCGATCTCGGCCTGGCCGATCACATCCGGCTGCAAGATCATTGCCGTCCACTTCCACTTGGATTTCTCTGACGAGTAGAAGACCCCCGGATCGTCAGCCCACCACAACCCCTCCAGCGGCATTACGCCGTAGTCGATCGCGCGGGGACTTTTCTTGAGTGTGAATTTGAGCGTATACGAGAGTGAGTAGAGAGCCTCGACAGCCTCTTGAAATGCCTTTGAAGTGTTGGGGTCGCCCTCGCCATCCACCATAAGATAGGTGAGTTTCGGAACATCAACAGCTACGAGGTCGCCCGCCTTCGTCCCGTAAAGTTGCTTCCATTGTTTCTTCAGATCGAGCTTATTCATTGCGACGTCTCCGTGCGACGATTCGCCGACGGAAGTATAACTCGAATACCGGCGCTATCGCCGTGACGCCATGAAAAAGCCTAATCCCTCAGCCCTAATCCCTAGCCCCCGTACTTAGTCCCCCGGCGCCTCTTCCAGCTCCGCGCCGATGCGGCGCAGCTTCATCACGCGCCATTGCAGGCGGTCAAAGAAGAGGTAAACCACCGGCGTCGTGAACAATGTCAGCATCTGCGAGACGATCAGTCCACCGACGATGGCGATGCCCAGCGGCTTGCGCAGCTCCGAGCCCACGCCCATCCCGATGGCCAGCGGCAATCCGCCAAAAAGCGCGGCCATCGTAGTCATCATGATCGGGCGGAAGCGTAGCAGGCAGGCCTGATAGATCGCCTCCACCGGCGGCAATCCCTGGTCGCGCTCGGCTTGCAGCGCAAAGTCGATCATCATGATGGCGTTCTTTTTCACGATGCCGATCAACAGAATGATGCCGATCAGCGCAATGATTGTGAGGCTGGTTCCGGTCAACATCAAAGCCAGAATCGCTCCCACCCCCGCCGGAGGAATCGTAGAGAGAATAGTCAATGGGTGGATCAGGCTTTCATAGAGGATGCCGAGAACAATGTAGACCGCCACCAATGCGGCGACAATCAGCCACGGCATCGTCTTCTTCATGGTTTGGTAGTCCTGTGTGGTTCCCTGGAAAGTGGCATGGATGCCGGGGGGCATGCCCATTTCGAGCTGCACTTTTTCCAGAGACGTAACGGCATCGCCCAAGGCCACATTAGGCGCGAGATTGAAGGTCAGCGTAACAGCCGGATACTGTCCCTGGTGGTTTACCTGCAGCGGTGTCCTCTGCTGCTCAAAGCGGGCGATGGTCGACAGCGGCACCATTGTCCCGGTTGAGGACTTAATGAAAATCCCATTCAACGCATCCGGGCTCTGTTGATAAATGGGGTCAACTTCCATCACCACAAAGTACTGGTTCAGGCCGGTGTACATGGTCGAAACCTCGCGCTGACCGAAGGCGTCGTAGAGCACGTTGTCGATGGCGGCGGCCGAGATTCCCAGCCGCGAGGCGGCATCGCGGTCAATCACCAGGTTAGCGGCCAGGCCTTGATTCTGCTGGTCGGTCGAAACATCGCGCAACTCGGGCATGGCTCGGGCACGGGCCAGCAGTTGCGGAGCCCAGGTGTTGAGCTCGTCGAGATTCTCGTCAGAGAGCGTGTACTGGTATTGGGCGGCGCTGCCACGTCCCCCGCTTTGCAGTTCCTGTTGTGCCTGCAGATAAAGAATTGCGCCGGGAACGCTGCTTAACTTGCCACGCAGCCGGTTGACCACCTGGGCGGCTGATGCACGGTCTGGGCGCTCGGAGAGCGGCTTCAGGGCGATAAACATGAAGCCCGTATTGTTGCTGTTACGGCCGCCTCCGGCAAAGGCCACCACCGCGCGCACTGCCGGATCGTCAAGAGTCATCTGCGCCAGAGTGCGCTGCTTGACGCGCATGGCGTCAAAGCTGATGTCTTGCGCGGCAACCGTCTGGCCGGTCAACCGGCCGGTGTCCTGCTGCGGGAAAAAGTCGAAGTGCGCAATGGAGAAGAGATAGACATTCAGCAGCGCGGTGCCGATGGTTACCCCTAAAATCAGCCACTGGTGAAGCAACACCCAGCGAAGACCGCCGGCATATTCGTTGTGAAGCCACTGAAATGCACGCTCGCTGGCTTGATAGATGGGACCATGGCGGCTCTCGTCCCGCGACTTAAGGAAACGGGCGCAAAGCATGGGAGTAGTCGTCAGCGAGACCAGCAACGAGACGGCAACAGCCACCGATAGCGTCACTGCAAATTCACGAAAAAGCTTTCCGACAATGCCGCCCATCAGCAAAATCGGAATGAAGACGGCGATCAACGACAAACTCATCGAGAGCACGGTGAAGCCGATCTCTTTCGATCCCTTCATCGCCGCTTCGAAGGGCGTATCTCCCATCTCGAGATAACGGGTAATGTTTTCTATGACTACGATCGCGTCGTCGACCACGAAGCCGGTGGCAATCGTCAGCGCCATCAGCGAGAGATTGTCAATCGTATAGCCAACCAGATACATCACGCCAAAGGTGCCTACGAGCGAGAGAGGCACTGCGATTGACGGAATGATGGTCGCCCACACCTCGCGCAAAAAGAGGAAGACCACCAGAACCACCAAACAAACGCTGATCATGAGAGAAATCTCGACGTCGCGCACGCTCGAGCGGATGGTGGTGGTGCGATCCACAACAACATCGATCTTGATGGTGGGCGGGATGGCCGCCTGCAGGCGGGGCATTTCGGCCATCACATTGTCCACGGTCGAGATCACGTTGGCGCCGGGGATTTTAAAGATAATAATCAGCACCGCGGTCTTCAGTTCCGCGGGCGGCCCTTTGTCTGGATTGATAGCCGACACACCTGCCGTGTGGATGTCGGCGATGCTATCGGCGACCTTGCCGATATCGGTGATGCGCACCGGCGCACCGGTTTGCTTGTTATAGCCGGCGATGATCGGCGCATAGTCCTTGGCAGTGAAGATCTGGTCGTTGTCGCTGATCTGCCAGCGATGATCGGCGTCCTGAAAGGCACCTTTGGGCCTGTTTGCATTGGCGCCCGCAAGCGCCGTGCGCACCGCCTCCAGGCCCACGCCGTTCGCGCCCAGTTCCATGGGGTTCAACTCGGCACGCACCGCCGGACTCGAGCTGCCGCCAACGAATACCTGGCCAACGCCCTGGATCTGCGAGATCTTCTGCGCCAGGATAGAGTCGGCCAGGTCGTAGATCTGGGGCTTGGGAACTACGTCCGAAGTCAGAGTGAGGATGAGGATTGGAGCGTCGGCGGGATTAGCCTTGCGATAGCCCGGATTCTGCGGCAGGTAGGACGGCAACTGGCTGCGCGCGGCGTTGATTGAGGCTTGCACGTCTCGAGCAGCGGCATCGATATTGCGATTGATGTCGAACTGCAAAATGACGTTGGCCGCACCCAGCGAGCTGGACGAGGTCATCTGATTGACGCCGGCAATGCGCCCAAATTGCCTTTCGAGCGGTGTGGCGACCGATGAGGCCATCGTCTCCGGGCTGCCGCCGGGCAGTCCCGCGCTCACGCCGATCACCGGATAGTCCACATCCGGCAGTGAAGCTACCGGCAACACCGAGTAAGCCACCGAGCCGGCCAGCAGCAAAGCCAGGCTGAGCAGCGAAGTCGCTACCGGGCGCTTGATGAATGGTGCGGAAAGATGCATTGTTTAGCCTCTAGCTCCTAGCTTCTAGCTGCTAGCTAACAACCCGTGTTCCATCGGGTTCCTATGCCTGCGGGTGGTTCCGAATCTCCGATGCCGTTGAGCAACCTCTCGTTTAAGGGCTAGGGGCTAGTAGCTAGAGGCTAGAAGCCGCAACCTGTTCCCTGATCTCTGATCCCTGTTCCCTGTTGCTCTGCGGCTTCATGCGCTCGGCCAGCTTGTCAAAGTAGAGATAGGTCACCGGAACCGTGTAGAGCGTGAGCAATTGCGACAGGATCAATCCTCCGACGATGGTCACGCCGAGCGGCATGCGCAGTTCCGCGCCCACGCCGCCGCCGAGAGCCAGCGGCAATCCGCCCAGCATGGCGGCCATCGTCGTCATCAGGATGGGTCTGAAGCGCAACTGGCAGGCCTGGAAGATGGCGGCCTCGGCTGATTTGCCCTCGTTGCGCTCGGCCTGTAGAGCAAAGTCGATCATCATGATGGCGTTCTTCTGCACGATACCAATGAGCAGGATGATGCCGATCAGCGCAATCACGCTGAAATCCGTGCGCGTAATCAGCAGTGCAAGCAGCGCTCCCACGCCCGCCGAGGGCAGCGAAGAGATAATCGTGATCGGGTGAATATAGCTCTCGTAGAGCACGCCCAGCACAATGTAGACGGTAATCAGCGCGGCCAGGATCAGCAGCGGCTCGTTGGCCAGTGAAGTCTGAAACGCTGCGGCCGTTCCCTGGAAGCTGGCACTGATCGAGGCCGGCATCTGGATGCGCTTCTCGATGCGATTCACGGCGTTGACGGCATCTCCCAGCGACTTTCCCGGCGCCAGGTTAAAGCTGACCACCGTCGAGGGGAACTGCCCTTGGTGGCCGATTGCCAGTTGCGCATTCGACTGCTCCCAGTGGGCCAGCATGCCCAGCGGAACCTGCGTGCCATTGCCTGACTTCACGTAGAGATTGTTCAACGTCGACGGGTCGGTCTGGAAGTTCTGCCCTACCTCCATCACCACGTGGTACTGGTTTAGCTGGGTGAAGATGGTCGAGACCTGGCGCTGGCCGAAGGCGTCGTAGAGCGTATTGTCCACGTCGGCCATCGCGATGCCCAGCCGCGCCGCCGTGTCGCGATCGATCACCAGTTGTGCGCCCAGCCCTTGGTCTTGCAAGTCGCTGGCTACATCGGTCACCACCGCTTCCTTGCCCAACTCTGCGACCATCTGCCGCGTGTAGGTAGCCAGTTCGTCTTTATTGGGATCTTCCAGCGAATACTGAAATTCAGTCCTGCTCACGCGGTCTTCAACTGTGAGGTCCTGGAGCGGTTGAAGAAAGAGCTGAATCCCTTCGGCGCCTTCAACGCTCCCAAGACTGGACTGCAACCTGCGGATCACTTCAGTCGCAGAAATCTTGCGCTGCTCGAGCGGCTTGAGGGTGATCTGAATGCGTCCCGAATTGAGAGTGGTATTCGTTCCATCTACACCGATGAAAGAAGAGACATTATCGACGGCGGGGTCCTGAAGCAGAATGTCAACGAGCTTCTGTTGGCGCTCGGCCATCGAGGTAAAGCTGACCGTCTGCGGCGCTTCGCTGATGCCGAGAATCACGCCTGTATCCTGCACCGGGAAGAAGCCCTTGGGAACCACGATGAACAACAAAATGGTAGCCACAAACGTCGAAATCGTCACCAGCAGCGTAATAAAGCGGTACCGCAGAACCACCTGCAAGGTCCGTCCGTAAAATGCAATCACCCGGTTGAATACATCTTCAGACCAGTGGTAAAAGCGTGTCTGCTTGGCAACCTTTTTGTCTTTCAGGATCCGCGAACACATCATCGGCGTCAGCGTCAGCGACACAAAAGCGGAGACCAGAATGGTGACAGCCAGCGTGATGGCGAACTCGCGGAAGAGCCGCCCCACCACATCGCTCATGAAAAGCAACGGTATCAGCACCGCGATCAGCGAAACGGTCAGCGACATGATGGTGAAGCCGATCTGCTCGCTTCCCTTGAGCGCTGCGCGCATCGGGCTGTCGCCCTCCTCGATGAAGCGCGAGATGTTCTCGATCATCACGATGGCGTCGTCCACCACGAAGCCTGTGGAAATGGTGAGCGCCATCAGCGTCAGATTGTTCAGCGAGTAGCCCAGCAGGTACATCACGCCGAAGGTTCCGACGATGGAGAGCGGCACCGCGACTGAGGGAATGATCGTCGCCGCCAGGTTGCGCAAAAAGAGAAAGATCACCATCACCACCAGGGCGACGGTGAGCATCAATTCGTATTCAACATCTCGAACGGATGCGCGAATGGTGATCGTGCGATCCGTAAGCACCTTCACCTGCACCGAGGCCGGCAGGCTGGTTTGCAACTGCGGCAGCAGCGTCTTGATGCGATCCACCACGGCGATGATATTGGCGCCAGGCTGGCGCTGAATGTTCACGATCACGGCGGGCTGGCGGTCCATCCACGCCGCTTGCTGCGAGTTCTCCGCGGCGTCGACGATCGTTGCTACATCAGACGCGCGGACGGCTGCTCCGTTGCGATAGGCGATGATTACCGGCTTGTAATCGCCGCTTGAGACCAGTTGATCGTTGGCGCCGATGGTGAACGATTGCCGGTTGCCGTTCAGCGTGCCTTTGGCCTGATCCACGTTGGCAGCGGCCAGCGCTGTGCGCAGATCTTCGAGGCTCAGGTTGTAGGCGGCAAGCTGAGCGGGGTTGGCCTGGATTCGCACCGAAGGCTTCTGTCCGCCGGCGATCGAAACCAGTCCCACGCCGGTCACCTGGGAGATCTTCTGCGCGAGGTTGGTGTCGGCCGCGTCTTCAATCTTGTCCAGGGGAAGGGAGTCCGAAGTCAGCGCCAAGGTCATGATGGGCGCATCGGCGGGGTTGACTTTAGAGTAAATAGGCGGATTGGGAAGATCGCTGGGCAGGAAGCTGTTGGCCGCGTTGATGGCCGCCTGCACCTCCTGCTCGGCCACGTCGATATTCTCATCCAGATTGAATTCGAGGGTAATGACCGAGCCGCCGCCCGAACTGACCGAGGTCATCTGCTTTAGTCCCGGCATCTGGCCAAACTGCCGCTCCAGCGGCGCGGTCACCGACGATGCCATCACCTCCGGGCCGCCGCCGGGATAGAAGGTGAGCACCTGGATGATCGGGTAGTCCACCTCGGGCAGGGCCGAGACCGGCAATTGCTGATAGCCGACAAAGCCCGCCAGCAAGATCGCCGCCATCAGCAACGAGGTCGCGACCGGGCGCAGAATGAATGGCCGGGAAGGGCTCACTGCTTAATCCTCTGCCCGGATTTGCCGCCGCCCGTGCCCTGACCTGTCGCACCCTGTCCGCTTCCGTGCTGGCGAGCCGTATTGATCGTCACAATCTGTCCGGCGCGCAGCCGGTCTGCGCCATCCACCACCACCGGCTGGCCAGCTTCGAGGCCGCTGTCCAGGATGGTCACCTGTCCCTCGGCCAGAGCGATCTTCACGGGCTGAATTCTGGCTGTCGAGGACTTCTTCGCGGGATCGCCATCCACCACCCACACATACGCTCCCTGATTGCCGCTCTGAATGGCCGCCGACGGCACCACCAGCGCATTGGGCCGGTTTTCCATCACCAGGTGAATGTTGACGAACTGGTTGGGAAACAGCGCCTGATCCTTGTTGTCGAAGACCGCCTTCAGCTTGTCAGTTCCGGTGGTGGTATCGATCTGGTTATCGGCGGTGAGCAGATAGCCGCTGGCCAGCTTCACCGTGTCGCCCTGGTTGTAGGCCTCCACCGGCAGACGCTTCTCCGCGCGCAGCTTTTGCAAGACGGGCGGAAGCTGGTCTTCGGGCAGCGTAAAGTCAACGGCGATGGGTTCGAGTTGATTGATGACGACCAGATTTGTAGTATTGGCCGCGATGATGTTCCCAGGGTCCACCAGCCGCAGCCCGATCTTGCCGTCGATCGGCGACTGGATGCTGCACCAACTGAGCTGCAACTGGGCAGTCTCGATGGCCGCCTTGTCTGAAGCGATGGCGCCCTCATACTGCCCCTGGGCTGCCTCGTCGGCATCCAGCGTCTCCTTTGAAACCACGCCCGCCGCGAAGAGCGCCTTGTAGCGCGCATACTCCGCCTGCGCGTTCTTCAGTAGAGCTTCATCGTGCGCCAATGTGCCCTTGGCCTGGTCCAGCGCAGCCTTGTATGGGCTAGGATCGATCACCATGATTGTCTCGCCCTGCCTCACCTGCTGGCCCTCGGTGAACTTGACCGGTTCGAGCTGGCCGCTCACGCGCGCCTTCACCGTCACGCTCATGTACGGCGTTACCGTGCCCAGCGCCGTCAGGTAGACGGGCATCGGCCTCTGCTCGGTGGCTGTCACCTGCACCGGAATCGGCCGGCTCATCAGCGCCGCTGCCTGGCTAGCGCTGTTGGCCGCGTTCAGCTTCTGGTTCTGGTAAATCTTCCAGACAATCAACGCCAATGCGGCGGCCAGCACAAGGTACACTACAATGCGCACCCAGGAGCCCTTCTGTGCAGGTGGTTGCTGCTGCAAGCCTTTTTCGGTCAGATACGACACTGAAGTGCCTTCGTAGGACATGGTGTTTGATTCCCGTCGTCTTCTCGTGGATGAATGCCCTCGCAACGGGCATCGACATGGCCATTCCGGGCAGGGAACAGACTCCCCGCATTCATTTCTACGGACGATTGAGTTTCCTGAAAGGTTTCGTCCCCTGAGGCGGCGTCCAGCGCGATCCTGAATGCCGAATTCAACTTGGGAAACAGATCGTCCGCGAATGAGAGCCGGAACTATTGTAAGCGAATCGATCGCCTCCAGGGGCAATCGATTCACGCCTCAGCCGCCTACTGTTTGACGATATACTTGACAGTGAGTTAACTCACAGCCGTCTTTGACCTTGAGCCGCAGTGCAAGCTTTCTCGGCGTGCGCCTGCGCGGCCGGTTTGGTATCACTAGTTTCATGAGGACGCTTTGCTCCAGAATCCAGAGATTGCCGAGCCCGTCGAGCAGGAACATCTCTCGCGCCCGCTGTGTGTCGATCTGGACGGCACGCTGATCAAGTCCGACTCGCTTTTCGATGCGATCTGCAAGTTTCTGCATCGCAATCCTGCCCGCTTCTGGCAACTGCCGCTGTGGCTGGCCGGAGGGCGCGCCCGCCTGAAAGCCGAGGTGGCTCGCCGCGCTCCGCTTGACCCCGCCCGCCTTCCCTACAACACCGAACTTCTCAGCTATCTGCGAGCGGAGCGCCGCGAAGGCCGCCAACTCTATCTGGCCACCGGCGCCGACGGTGCCCTGGCCGAGCGCGTGGCGGCGCACCTGGGCATCTTTGCCGGCGTGCTCGCCTCCGACGGCACGACCAACCTCACGAGCGGAAAAAAGCTCGCGCTGCTCAAGGCCCGCTTCGGCGGCTTCGACTACATCGGCAACTCCCGCGCCGATCTGCCGCTGCTGGTCGACGCGCAACAGAGGATGGTGGCCAATCCAACCCTCGGCCTGTGCGTAGCACTCCGCGTGCGGCGTATCCCCGTGGTGCGGGAGTTTATCGACCGGCGGCCATTGCCGCGAACGCTGCTCAAAGCAATCCGCATTCACCAGTGGGCGAAAAATGTTCTCCTGGTTGCTCCGCTCCTGATGTCGCACAAGCTCAACCCCGCGGCTATCGTCGCTGTCGTCGCCGCGTTTTTCTGTTTCAGCTTCATGGCCTCGGCCAGCTATCTCTTCAATGATCTGCTGGACATCGACAGCGACCGCCGTCACCCGGCCAAGCGTTTCCGGCCCTTTGCCGCGGGCGATCTGCCGGTCACGGGAGGAATTGCACTCGCCGTTGGGCTCATCACCGCTTCGGTAGCGATTCTGCCATGGCTTCCCCGTCAATTCGCGCTATGGCTGGCGGTTTATATCGTGGCCACGACGGCCTACTCCTTCTATCTCAAACAGGTTGCCCTGGTTGACGTGCTGATGCTCTCAGGCCTCTACACCTTGCGGCTGCTGGCCGGCGGCGCGGCCACTGGAACCCCGATCTCTCACTGGCTGGCCGGATTCTCTATCTTCCTGTTCCTGTCTCTGGCCATGGTCAAGCGCTTTAGCGAACTCGAAAACCTGCGCGCGCGAGGCCTCACCGCAAGCCATGGGCGGGGCTACCTTGCCGCCGACCTTGAACAGATTCGCAGCTTTGGCACGGCCAGCGCTACGGCCGCCGTGGTGGTCTTCTCGCTGTATATAACGCGCCCCGACGTCGAAGCCCTCTATAAGCACGCCGGCCGCCTGTGGCTGATCGTCCCGCTGATGCTCTACTGGCTTTACCGGGTCTGGCTCCTGGGCTCGCGCGGCGAGATGGATTGCGATCCGGTCATCTTCGCCCTCCGCGACCGGCTTAGCCTGGTCGTGGGAGCCTTCGTCCTGGCCGTGGCCATCTTCGCGTTGTAGGGCGCACGCTTGGAATTCCCGGGCCCGTCCGAACTGAATCCTTTGCGCCCGCTCGCACGTCTTAGAGGCAGAGCGGAAAAGCCCGTCACTGTGCTCCTTTTTGACTTGTCGTCGTCGTTTACCATTGATTGATCACCAGATTGTTGAATGGGCCAGGGCGGAAAACAAGTCCGGTCCCGGAACCCATTGAGCCGGTCGAGACCGAACCAGGGCAGTTGAGGCTTTCCGCAAGCACACCCTGGCCGCGCAACCCCGAAGATCAGCACCCGGCCCAGGAGCGAGTACCTGCCCTATGATGTGGATTGTCCGGCTTGCACTACGGCGACCCTACACCTTTGCCGTCTTTGCGCTCTTGATTCTCATCCTCGGCGTCTACAGCATCGAATCGATGCCCACGGACATCTTTCCCAACATCGACATTCCTGTCGTGACCGTGGTCTGGAACTTTACCGGACTGTCGGCGCAGGAGATGTCCACCCGCATCGTCTTCAACAACGAGCGCGGCTTGACCACCACGGTCAACGACATCGAACACATCGAGTCGCAGTCGCTCAACGGGATTGGCCTTATTAAGATCTTCTTCCAGCCGCACGTGAACATCGGCAACGCCGTGGCCCAGGTGACGGCTATCTGCCAGGTGCAGTTGCGCGCCCTGCCGCCGGGCACCACGCCACCTTTCATCATTCAATACAACGCCTCCAGCGTGCCTGTGCTGCAACTGGGACTCTCCGGTCAGGGCCTGAACGAGCAGCAACTCTCCGACCTCGGCACCAACAATATTCGCACGCAGCTGGCCACCATCGAGGGGGCGCAAACGCCCTATCCCTACGGCGGCAAACAACGCCAAATTCAGGTCGATCTCGATCTGCACGCACTCCAGGCCAAGGGGCTATCGCCGGTCGATGTAGTCAACGCCGTCTCGGCGCAGAATCTCATCGCACCCTCCGGAACCATGAAGATCGACCGCTTCGAGTACGCGATCGAAACCAACTCCGCGCCCGATGCCGTTAACGACCTGAACAACCTTCCGATTCGCAGCGTTAACGGCGCGGTCATCTACATCCGCGACGTGGCCCACGTGCGCGACGGCTATCCGCCGCAGACAAACATCGTTCGCGTCGATGGCAAGCGCGCGATTTTGATGAACGTGCTCAAGACCGGCTCGGCCTCGACCCTGGACATCATCAAGGGCGTACAGGAGAAAATCGCTTACATCCGAGACCAGTTGCCGCCGCAATTGCACATCAACGCGCTCTCCGATCAGTCGATCTTCGTGCGCGGCGCCATCAGCGGCGTGGTCCGCGAGGCCATCATCGCGGCCTGCCTTACCGCCATCATGGTTCTGATTTTTCTCGGCAGTTGGCGCTCGACCTTGATCATTGCGGTCTCCATTCCGCTCTCCATTCTCTGTTCGCTCGCCGCTCTCTCAGCGCTGCACGAGACCATCAACATCATGACCCTGGGCGGACTGGCGTTGGCCGTCGGCATCCTGGTCGACGACGCGACTGTTGAAATTGAAAACATCAATCGCAACCTGGAGTCGGGCAAGGAAATCGAGCAGGCCATCCTCGACGGCGCCGCGCAGATTGCCACGCCGGCTCTTGTCTCCACGTTGTCGATCTGCATCGTCTTCGTGCCCATGTTCTTCCTGAGCGGCGTTGCAAAATATCTCTTCGTTCCCATGGCCGAGGCGGTCGTCTTTGCCATGCTCGCCAGCTATCTTTTATCCCGAACGGTCGTGCCCACCATGGCCAAATATCTGCTCAAAGAGCACGACGACGAGGAGGTCCAGCGCAAGCTATCCAGCCGGAACCCCTTCACCCGCTTTCAACTCGGATTCGAGTCCGGTTTTGAGAGCTTCCGCCACGGCTATCTGCGCCTTCTTACCCTGTGCCTTGATCACGCGACGGTCTTTCTTATCCTCTTTACCGTGCTTGCGCTTGGCTCACTCGGGCTGTTGTTGCCCTGGCTCGGCCAGGATTTCTTTCCCTCGGTGGATTCCGGCCAGTTCAAGATTCACGTGCGTGCCCGCACCGGCACGCGCATCGAAGAGACCGCCGCACTCTGCGATCACATCGACTCGACCATCCGTCAACAGCTCCCGGCCAGTGAAGTCGTCAGCATCGTCGATAACATCGGTCTGCCCTACTCGGGCTTGAACCTGTCTTATTCCACTTCGGCCCCGATCGGTCCCGCCGACGCCGATATTCAGGTGCAATTGACCAAGGATCACCATCCCACCGAGCTTTACGTCGAGCGTCTGCGCGCGCTGCTGGAACGCCAGTATCCCGGCGTGACCTTTTATGCGCTGCCCGTCGACATCGTCACACAGATTCTCAACTTCGGCCTCTCGGCGCCGATCGACATCCAGATCGTCGGTCCAAATCTCTACGCCAACCGCGCTCTAGCCGAACGCATGCTCGACGAGGTCCGCTATGTTCCCGGTGCCGCCGACGCGCGCATCCAGCAACCCTTCGACTATCCCAATATGACGGTGAACGTGGACCGAACCCGCGCCCGCGACGTTGGCCTGACGCAGCAGAATGTCGCGCAAAGCGTGCTGGTGGCTCTCAGCGGCAGCTTCCAGACCACGCCGAGCTTCTATCTCGACCCCAAAAACGGAGTCAGCTACAACGTTGCCATCCAGGCTCCGCAATACGAACTGGACTCTGTGGCAGGCCTTCAGAGCCTGCCCGTCACCGGCTCCTCATCGACCGTCCAGCAGCCCACCGGCACAAATTCCCCCGGCGCTCCTGGCGCCCCGCCGCCAATGCAGATTCTAGGCAACCTTGCAACCATCGTGCCTGGAACCGAACTGGGAACGGTGAGCCACTATGACGTCCAGCCGGTCCTTGATATCTACACCAATGTGGATGGAACCGATCTGGGCAGTGTAACTCGTTCGATGGAACAGATCATTGCCCGCCATACAGCCGATCTGCCGCGCGGATCACATTTCATCTTGCGCGGCCAGAGCGAGACCATGAAGAAGTCCTACATTGGCCTTCTCGGCGGCCTGGCCTTTTCCATCCTGCTCGTCTACCTGCTGATCGTGGTCAACTTCCAATCCTGGCTCGATCCGTTTCTTATCATCTCGGCGCTGCCCGCCGCGCTTGCCGGCATCGTCTGGTTTCTCTTTCTCACCAATACCCGGCTCAGCGTTCCGGCGCTCACCGGCGCCATCATGTGCATGGGCGTGGCAACCTCCAACTCGATCCTTGTGGTTACCTTCGCCCGCGAGCAGCTTGAGATCCTGGTAGGCGACTCGCGCCGGGCCGCGCTCAATGCCGGTTTCGTCCGCCTGCGCCCGGTCGTGATGACCGCCCTGGCCATGATCATCGGCATGGTGCCCATGGCTCTCGGCCTGGGTGATGGAGGAGAACAAAACGCGCCGCTGGGCCGCGCTGTCATCGGGGGCCTGCTGTTAGCCACAGTGGCCACGCTCTTCTTTGTGCCCGCCTTCTTTGCCACCGTCCATGGATGGCTTGAGGCCCGCAGCAAGACGGCTCACGCTCTTCAACCCGCAGGTATAGCAGACGAGTTTGACGAGATTTCGGAGTAACCATTATGTCCAACGAACCCAATCCGAACCAACCAGCAGCCGGGACCAGCCATCACGAGACCGCTCCCGAGCAGAAGCCCATCGCGCCGCGCACGGCTCTGCTGGGCGTCGCGCTGATCCTCATTGTCTTGGCGGCGCTGGCAGGCTTCGGCATTCTGCGCCGAATGAACGCAGATAAGGTCCTCGCCAACACCACAAACGATCTGGCTGCCCCCACGGTGATCGTTGCGACTCCAAAGACCGGTGCGCCGGTAGACAATTTCGTCCTGCCCGGCAATGTGACCGCCTGGACGGATTCGCCCATCTACGCGCGGACAAACGGCTACCTGACCAAGTGGTACTTCGACATCGGCGCGCGCGTCAAAAAGGGCGCCCTGTTGGCCGAGATCGCCACACCCGAGATCGACCAGCAACTCGCCCAGGCCGAGGCCGACTTGAATACCGCCCAGGCCACCGCCAACAATGCTCACATCCAGGCCGATCGCTACTCCGGACTCGTTCAATCGAACGCCGTCTCCCGCCAGGATACCGACACGTTTCTAAACCAGGCCACATCCACCGCCGCGCAGGTCCGCTCCGCCCAGGCCAACGTGCAGCGGCTGCGCGAATTGCAGTCCTTTGAAAAGGTCTATGCGCCCTTCGACGGCGTCGTCACCGCCCGCAACATCGACACCGGGCAGTTGATCGACTCCGGCGCCGCCAAAGAACTCTTTCATCTCCAGGCCATCCAAACCCTGCGCGTCTATGCCAACCTGCCGCAGATCTATTCAAGCAACGTAAAGCACGGCGAGAAGATCGGCCTCACCTTTGCCGAGCATGCGGGCAAGGTCTATTACGGCACGCTGGCACGCACGGCCGACTCGATCGATCCGGTCAGCCGTACCCTGTTGGTAGAGATCGACGTCGACAACCGCGCCGGAGAACTTTTGCCTGGCTCGCTCGCCCAGGTTCATTTCAAAACGCCGCCCGCCGGGCCGACCTTCATTGTCCCCGCCGCCGCGCTCATCTTCCGCAGAGAGGGCCTGCGCATAGGCACTGTGGTCCAGGGTCAGGGGACTAACGGCACGGTCGCTCATCTCGTGCCGGTCATCATCGGTGAAGACGACGGCGCCAGCGTGCAGATCGTGACTGGCCTCGAATTCGGCGATCAGGTCATCCAGGACCCGCCCGACTCTCTTATCGAAGGCGAAAAGGTCCAGGTAGTGAGCTCTGCCAGCCAATCCAATGCCGGAGGCAAGTGACCATGCCTGCGCGTCACCTCCCAAAGTTTGAATCACCACAGTCTGTCATCCTGAGCGGAGCGCAGCGTAGTCGAAGGACCTGTGTTTGTCATCTGCGTGGCCGACAAATTGACCCCCTGTGCCCCATCCATTCGCCCTGCCGGGTTCCCCGCGGACAGGTCTTCGTCCGTGGGGTGGTCGAGCGAATGGGTGGGAAACTACGAACCTCAACCCTCACGGCCCTCGCAGCGCCGGGTGCCCCACCCTTCGCGCTCTTTGCGAAGGGTGGGACACCACGAATCCCAACCTTCGTTGCACTTCTAGCCCTACTCACCCTCACCGCCTGCAAGCCCGTAGGCCCCAACTACAACCGTCCCGGCTACCAGCCCCCACCGGCCTACAAGGAAACCGGAGCATCTGCAGTGGTCCCTCCACCCAACCCCGCCGGAGGCGCATGGCAGCCCGCAAACCCCTCTGACGGCATGTTGCGCGGCAAGTGGTGGGAGATCTATCAGGACCCGCAGCTCAACCAACTAGAAGAGCGCATCGGCCCCAACAATCAGACCCTGCGCCAGGCGCTTGAGACTTACCTCGCCGCGCGCGATCAGGTCACCGCCGCACGCTCCGCGCTCTTTCCCACGCTCTCTGCCGGGCCTTCCATCGCCCGTGAGCAAGTCTCAAAGAACGGACCTGATTACGCAGCCACCAAGGCACCCACCTACAACGACTTCATGCTGAGCGGCCAGGCCAGTTGGGAACCGGACCTCTGGGGCCGCATTCGCCGCACCGTCGAAGCCGCCCGAGAGAATGCCCAGGCCAGCGCCGCCGACCAGGCAAACATCGACCTCAGCCTGCACGCCGAGATGGCTGTTGATTACCTACAACTGCGCGGACTTGACTCAGACATCAAGCTTCTCACGGCCACCATCACCGATCTTGAAGGCCAACTCGATCTTACCCAGCGCCGCCTCGACGGGGGCATCGCCACCGAAGTCGACGTGGCCCAGGCCCGCACCCAGCTTGAAACCGTGCGCGCGCAACTCGTCGATCTCGGCGTAGCCCGGGCTCAGTTTGAGCACGCCATCGGCACCATCGCCAACCAGCAACTTTCCAGCTTCAGTATTCCGCCTTCGCCGCTCGATTTAGAGCTGCCCAAAGTTCCGCTGGGCGTCCCGTCGCAACTGCTTGAGCGCCGCCCCGACATTGCCGCAGCCGAGCGCCGCGCCGCCCAGGCCAATGCCCAGATCGGTATCGCTGTCGCCGCCTTCTATCCCACCATTACCCTCAACGGCACGGGCGGCTTTGAAAGCGAGCACGGCGGCACGTGGATTCAGGGCCCGAGTGCTCTGTGGAGCCTCGGCGCGCAAGCGGCCGAGTTACTTTTCGACGCAGGCCAGCGCCACGCACTCACCGACGCGGCCCGCCACACCTACGAAGCACAAGCCGCTGCTTACAGGAGCGCAGTCTTCGCGGCCTTCAACGACGTCGAAGATCAACTCTCCGGCCTGCGAATTCTGGAACAGGAATCGGGCGTCGAGCGGAGGGTCGTCGATTCAGCCCAGCATTCATTCGATCTATCCAACCAGCGCTACAAAGGCGGCGTCACCAGCTATCTAGAGGTGCTCACCGCCGAGTCCACGCTACTCCAGAACCAGCGCACCGCCATCGACCTCCAAACCCGCCAATTCGTAGCCAGCGTAGGATTAGTCCGCGCCCTGGGCGGCGGCTGGGACACTACGCAGCTTCCGCAATAGCAGAGCAGAGTCTTTGTTCGCCAGACCACCGGATAGCTTACGCAGAGAACTCCCGGTGTGCGCGGTCGAGAAGACGACGATTGGTCCAGACCTGAACGGACAAGAGACCGAAACAGAGCAGAATGAAGGCTGCATCGAAAGGCGTGTCCCCTTTTTTATTCTCCACATTCCACCAGTCGGGCAGGCGTAGACGAACCGCTAGCAGTGCTGTTTGAAGGGCGAGAAGGGCAACGAGGAAACCGAGGTGGCGCCCAAGCAGGCGCGGAATCTGAGGCTCGACAGCGGGGCACGTGAACTTGAAGGGCGGATAATCACGGCCAAATCTATTGCTCGAACTTGCAAACGTAGAGATGGCTGCGCCAAGGGTATAAAAGATGATCGACGCCTCTTGAATTCCGTATGGCTTGTTCTTCAGAAAAAGGAAAAAGATCAGTGAACTGCCCATCATGCACAGCAAAATCGCAGTCATCAGTATGAAGCGTGAAGATGAAAAGGATCTATCTTGGCATGGATCAGAAAATGGCCACTGCTCCTTGAGGTGCGGTTGCACTTCAAGTGAAACGATTTGATCCAGCGATATGGAGAGATCGTTCAGAGAACCGGCCCTAGAAAGGCCCCCGGGAGAAAGTACCTTCACATTCAGATAGTCACTATCTTCATTTAGCCCGGCAACTTCTGCCGTAACGCGCTCGCCGCCCTCAAGCGTGAGAACACCGACAGTGCCTGCTTCCAAATTCTCAAGCCATTCTGGGGCAAAGTGCCGCTTTGCATCATCCGGCGTCATGTTGCGGCGCGCCAGTTCGCTGCGAACCGCACGCTCAGCTTCTTCTGTAAGCCCTCCCTCCGCGCTAAGCTTCAAAAGCTCCAGATCGGCGAGAGTCCTGTAGTAGGCATCAAGTGCTTTTGTGTCGAGCATCATATTGCCATGATAACGACTATCCGTGATCTCTTCTGAGTTGATCTGGGAGTTTTGAGTTGGATCAAGTTGGACCAGCGTCGGTCGATGACAGCAGCCGTTCGCAGGTCTTAGCGGCATCCGGCGGTTCCCTAAAATGGCTATAAGCCGCCGCGGGTACGTCGGTCAGCGGCAGCCCAGGCCCCTCCCACAGCAGCCGCGGCGCCCCCTGACTCACCGAATGCAAGCCTTCCAAGTGAAAAATGTGCCTTCCGGCGCGCAGCCCCAGCGAGCCGCGATCATACCGCATCGCGTTGCCCGGCGAGCCGCAAACCTGCGCAAAGGGCGGCCCGGTCCTTGCCAGTTCCACGCCGTCGATCACCAGCCGCGCGCCGTCGCGTGCCAGCAGATGAAAAGTGTATCCGCCGTCGGCGGGAATGTCGATGAAGCCGTCCCAGGCCGCGGCGTAGCGCGTAAACCCTTGCGGGTCCGCATGAATGTTCGGCCCATCGCCGGTAAACACCGCATGCTCATTGACCAGGTTCGGCAGCTCAGTCCATTCCCCAGGAAAGATCTGCCAGCCGAGTCCCGGCAACGTAACTCCGGCGATGCTTGCCGCATCGTGCCAGCGGGCCACCGCCACGACATCATGCGCGGCCCAGTCCTGGTTGGTGGAGTCGGGGTCGCCCCCGATCTGCTCGACATGCAGCAGAACCCTGAAGCGTCCAACTCCAAAGTCTGCCCCATCCAACTCGGTTCCATCGGCATCCAGAAAGCGGTGCCGCACAATGCGGCCCATCGCCTGGCTTCCATCGCCAAAGAGCCATGTGTAGCGCGCGCCCCGCACCGGTTGCGCAGTGAACGTGACCTGCTGGTACGGCGCAAAGACCGGCGGGTCCACGGCGAACTCCGCCGCCAACCCGTGCTGCGCAACAAACTCCGCCGCCGGTGCGCCACCCGAGACCGTCAGCGGAACCTCGGCGTTGCCTGCCACGCGGCTTTGCCCGTACTTCACGTTGTCAAGGCTCACATCCGTGACCTTGCCGGTGATCGTCGATTCGGCCAGCGGCGGCTGATCGAGCGCCCAGATATTGCGGAGAGTAACTCCATGAACAACCGGCTCTTCCTGCTCCAGTTGCAGCAGCGAATACCAGTTGTCCACAAACAGGTTTTCAAAATTGAACTCCGAATGGTCGCCCCTCGCGCCCTTTGCTCCCCAGAAACCGAGCAGGCCAAACGTCTGCCCACACGCCCCGATGCCGCCATGCAAAATGTCCGAGTCGCGCAGCGTAAAGCCATTTGAGTTGAAGATCTTTTGCGGCCATCCCGCGCGCACGACATTCGAGATGCTGGTCGACAGTACACTGTGCTGGATCGTGATGTTGTTGACATCGTGTCCCGGCCGCACCATATCTTCGTCCTTGTAACCGTCCCAGTTACCCTCCATCGCAAACACGTCATCGGACGCGCGCAGAAATGAATCATTCACAACCGTGTCGCCCCCGCCCAGCCAGTCCATGCCGTCCTGGTTGGCGTTGGCCGTGTTGCCGCCGATCAGCCGCAGATCGTTATAACGGAATCCAAAGCTATCCTTCATCTGGATCGACCAGGTCCGCGCCCGCACGATGCAGGTCAGCCCGTCGATCTCCACGTTTTTGGCTTCAAGGGCGCCGATGCAGTGCCAGTCGGGCTTTTGCATCCAGCCCTCGTCGCTGTTGGGGTCCTGAGAGCCTTCATAGACGATGGTCCCGCGGCCCAGCACCTTCACGTCATGCACCTGCCAAAGATTGAGGCTGCCGTAGAAGTACGATCCGGGCGAGAGATAAAAGGTCTCGCCGCTCTTGGGATTGAGGCTGCCGTGATAGACGCCCGGCAGATAAACGTGAATCTCCTGCTTGCGCGGCATCGGCGGCGGTGGCGCGCCCGCAAAGAGAAAGAGAATCTTGGCATGGTTAAGGAAATCGCCCGGCCTTGAGATCGAAAGCTTGGCCGGCCCCGCAAGCCGGAATCGAATGGCCTGCCCTTGGCGAACGGGGCGCAAGCCCAGCCGCCACGGCTGAATATCCACGCCCTTTTCCCAGAACCCCGGCTCCGCGGCCGTGATCTCCACTATTACCGGCCCGGTGATATCAAAGCTGACATATTCATAGCTCGCCGCCGCGTGAGCCACGTCCACAGGCTTGCCGTTCACCGTGACGGAAAAGGCCGTCGAACGCATCTCCGGCGGCACCGGCGCAGCCTGCACGCGATTGGCGGCGTGGGCGGCAACAGGCAGCGCGAGAAAGGCAACGAGCAACAGACGAAAACCCAGCAAGAAAACCGGCTCCGGCAAAAAAGTGGAGATGAAACCACTCTAGCACCGGCCGGTCTCCGGCTTCAGATCCCCTCACCCATCGAGACATACTGCCGCTGCTCCAACTCCGCACGGTAAGCTTCGCGCTCGGCCTCTTCGGCTGTGAATTGCTCAGCCGGCCTGCGCTCGCCGCCCAGTCGCTCCTCCAGTTCATCCACGCGCGCCGACAACGCGATCAGCGAATCCGAAAGTGGATCCTTGATGTCGTGCGGATCGGTAATCAGCACGCGCTCGCCGTTGCGATAGACGATATGCGCCGGAACGCCAACGACGGTCGAGTTGGGCGGAACGTCGGAAAGGACCACCGACCCCGCTCCCACCCGCGAGTTTTCGCCGATGGTGATGTTGCCCAGCAGGTTGGCGTTGTTGCCGATGAAGACGCCGTCGCAGACTGTCGGGTGGCGCTTGCCGTGGCCCTTGCCCGTGCCGCCCAGCGTCACACCCTGGTACATCGTTACGTCGCTGCCCACAATCGCCGTCTCGCCGATCACCACACCGGTCGCGTGGTCGATGAAAAGCCGCCGTCCCAGCAATGCTCCGGGATGAATGTCTACGCCCGTATAGAATCGGCCCACCTGCGAGAGAAGCCGCGCCGGCAGCCGCATCCGCGCGCCCCACAAAACATGCGAGACCCGGTGTATCCACACCGCCCAAAGCCCCGGATAGCAGAGAAACACCTCCAGCCGCGAGCGTGCAGCCGGGTCGCGCTCCAGCACAGAGTCAATGTCTTCGCGGATACGTGCTAAAAACGCCATGGCCAGTCGAACTAACTTCTCGGTTTCAATCCATATCCAATATGCTTGAAACGGACGGGCCGACGCCCGTCCCCTTCCAAGCAAAGTGCCTCACGCCGACGGGCCTAGACCGCAAGCGCCTCAACCGGTAGAGCCAACGCCTGCTGGCGCAGAGAGTCAAAGAGCACGCTCGTCAGATAGCGCTCGCCAAAGTCGGGCAGCACCACCACGATCAGCTTCCCGGCATTCTCTGGCCGCGCGGCCACCTTGAGCGCCGCTGCAACAGCCGCTCCCGAGCTGATGCCCACAAAGATGCCCTCCTCAAGCGGCAACCGGCGAGCCATGGCGACGGACTCGTCATTGGTTACCTGGATGATCTCATCCACGTTTTTCGTATCCAAAATGGACGGCACAAACCCCGCGCCTAGCCCCTGAATCTTGTGCGGTCCTGGCTTGCCGCCGGAGAGCACCGGGCTGTCGGCAGGTTCGACGGCAATGGCCTTGAAACTCGGCTTGCGCTCCTTGATATACTTGCTGACTCCCGTAATCGTCCCTCCCGTGCCAACGCCGGAGATGAGGATATCGACCTTGCCGTCCGTATCGTTCCAGATCTCAGGACCGGTGGTGGCATAGTGGATCGCCGGGTTCGCGGGGTTGTCAAACTGTTGCGGGATGAATCCGTTGGGAGTCTCCTTCAGCAGTTCGTTTGCTCTGGCGATAGCGCCCTTCATGCCCAGAGGTCCTGGCGTGAGCACAATCTCGGCGCCAAAGGCCAGCAGAAGCACGCGGCGCTCCAGGCTCATCGTCTCCGGCAGGGTCAGAATCAGGCGATAGCCCTTCACAGCCGCCACAAAAGCCAGCGCGATGCCAGTATTGCCGCTGGTAGGCTCAATCAGTACTGTCTTGCCCGGCGTGATCTTGCCGGCCTTCTCGGCGGACTCAATCATCGCCAGGCCGATGCGGTCCTTCACGCTCGAAACCGGGTTCTGGCTTTCAAGCTTGGCAACGACGGTCGCGGGCAGCCCGGCCGCCACTTTGTTCAGCCGCACCAGGGGTGTGCGGCCAATCAATTCAGTTACATTCGCAGCAATGTGCGCCATGATGATCTCCTCTTTCCGGGATTCGCACCCGGGGCATTCGCTTCAATTTCTTTTGGGGTAATGGTCGAGCTGTCGGGCGGGGAAGCGTGTGCGCGAATTCGGGGCGCACGTCACCGTCGCAACTGGCACCAGGGCGGTGTTAGCGACATCGACGCATGTCAAGAGCATAGTACGATTCGCTCGCAATGGCAAGCGAATCACGGATGAATTCTCCGCCATCTCCTTGCCGTAAAGCAATTTGAGGTTGCCGACCAACAATATCTGCATGTGCTCAACCATGCATTCCGTTTGCGTGTCGCTAACTCGCTAACCCCGCTAACCCCGCGTAGCGAGACTAACTCGCCGCAATCGAAGAAACAGGGAGCCAATCGGGAGTCATCAGCAATTCTTCATCCCGTATTCCGCAGCCCCGCCGAGATTCCGCTGATCGTTGCGGCAATAGCCCGATTGACTTCCGGTGTGTCCTCCCCAGCCCGTTTCCGCCGCAGCATGTCGACCTGGATTAAGTGCATCGGATCGACATATGGATTGCGCAGCTTGATCGACCGCGCCAGCACCGGATTCGATTCCAGCAATTCCTTCTGCCCGGTCACCGCCAGCAAAGCTCGCACAGTTCGATGAAACTCGCCGTCAAATAAGTCGTAGATGCGCTCCCTCAGCTCTCGATCCTCCACCAGTTCGGAATAGAGCCGCGCCGTCCCCAGGTCCACCTTGCCCAGCGCCAACTCCACATTGCGCAGCAGGTCGATAAACAGCGGCAGCTCATGCGTCATTGTCCGCAACAGCTCCAGCGCCCCCGGCCGCGTGAGAAACTCCTCCAACGCAAAGCCCACGCCAAACCATGCCGGCACCAGCAGCCGCGACTGCGTCCACCCAAAGACCCACGGAATCGCCCGCAGATCCGCCAGCTTAGGGGATGCGTTCCGTCGCGAAGGCCGCGAGCCAATCTTCGCTTGCTCCAGCTCACCCACCGGCGTCGACTGCTCAAAGTAAGTCACCACCCCCGGATCGTCGAGAATGTGCTTGCGATAATACTCAAACGCAATCCCCGATAACTCATCGAGTGCACCCTCCCACTCCGGCCTCAAGACCCCCGAAAAGTGTCCCTCGGGATCACGCGCATTCGGCCGCGCCAATGCATCGAGAGATGCCGCAATCATCAGCTCCAGATTCCGCTCCGCCAGAACCTCGTCGGCATACTTGAAGTTCAGCACCTCGCCCTGCTCGGTAATCCGCAACTGCCCGTCAAAAGAATTCATCGGCTGCGCAAAGATCGCGCGATGCGTCGGCCCTCCGCCGCGCCCCACCGTCCCTCCGCGCCCATGAAAGAGCCTCAGCTTCACCCCGCATTCCCGCGCCACCACATGCAGATCGCGATGCGCGCGAAAGATCTCCCACGTCGAGGTCAGCATGCCGCCGTCCTTATTCGAATCCGAATAGCCCAGCATGACCTCCTGCCAGTTGTGCCAGGTCGCTATCAGCTTGCGATAGTCAGGCCTGCTCCACAGCTCGCGGCAGACCTCTGGCGCCTTTCTTAAATCCTCAATGGACTCAAACAGCGGCACCGGCATCAAACCGGGATCCCGTCCCGCCCCTTCTACCCTTACGCCGCCCAGCCGCGCCAATCGCACCACAGCCAGCACGTCTTCCACTGAAGAAGCCCCGCTGATCACATACTGTCGAATCACCTCCGGCGAACATCCGTTCTTGATCTCGGCCACCACGCGAAAGGTCTCCAGCACGCTCGCCGTCTCATCCGACAACTCCCTCGGAAGCGACTCTGCGGCCGTGTCGGCAACCGCCTCCTGCAACGCCGCCGCATGAACCCGCGCATGTTGCCGGATATCCAGCGTATGCAGATGAAGCCCAAACGTCCGCACCTGCAAGATCAGCGGATCGACCAGCGTTCGCGCAATCCGTATCCCGCGATTGGCCTCCAGAGATTCCCGCAGCACTTCAAGATCGTCGATGAAATCCAGCACCGAACAATACGCCGGCAGCGCGTTCGCCAGCTTGCCCGAACCGTCGTCGACCCGCGCTAATGTATACGGCATCACCGGCAGCGCCGCAACTGCCGCGCCCTGCTGTTCCGCCGCCTTATCGAGCGTGCGCCGCAGCCGCGCCTTCAGGCAGATCGCAAATCGCCGGTAGTACTCAAACTCGTACTGCTGCTCAAAGGCCTGCGCCTCCGGCGTGTGCACCAGCGCGACGTACGCATCAAGTCTCTGCCGCAGCGCATCCGTCACCCCGATCTGCTGCGCGCTCGTTGTCAGCAGCTCGATAATCTCATCGAGGCGCCGTTGATAATGCAGCAGCAGATGCCCTCGCGCCAGCCGGATCGAATCACGCGTCACCGCCGGCGTTACGAACGGGTTCCCATCCCGATCACCACCGATCCACGATCCAAACATCAATACCTGCGGCAGCGCCAGTGTCTCCATCTCTACGCCATACGCGCCTTTGAGCGCCTCGGCAATCTCGCGATAGAGGCTGGGCAGCGTCGCAAAGATCGAGACGTCATAGTAGTCCAGCCCCATCTTCACTTCGTCATAAACTGTTGGCCGTCGCGACCTTACCTCGTCGGTCTGCCACAGGCTCGTAATCTCCGCGCGGATCGCCTCTTCCAGCCGCGCCATCTCCTGCTCCGGCACCGGAATGCGGTCGAGCGCAGCCAGAAACTCCCCGATCCGCCTCCTCTTGAACATCACCGACCGCCGAGCAACTTCCGTCGGATGCGCCGTAAACACCGGCACAATCAGAATGCGCCGCAGCCACTCCAGCGCCTTGTCGGCGGTGATCCCCACGCGCTTCATCTCGCACAAAGTTCCGAGCAAGCTCCCGCGCTGCCGGCCCGCTTGTCCGCTCATATGCAGAGCCGTGCGCCGCCGCTTGCGGTGGTTCGTCTCCGCCAGATTGATCAGTTCGAAGTAAAACGCAAAGGCCCGCGTCAGCAGAATCGCCCGCTCCACCGGCAGCGAATGCACCAGCTCCAGCGCCGTAGCCGCGTGCCGCGCAGCCTCCGCGTGCTGTCCCCGCGCCTCTTCGTCGCGCCGCCGGATCGTGCCCTGCCGCAGCGCTTCCACATGCGCGAAGAGATCCACGCCCGCCTGCTCGCGCAGCACCTCGCCCAGCAGCATGCCCAGCGAACGCACATCGCGCCTGAGCGGAGCCTCTTTAAGCTCCCCCGTCTGCGCCTCCAACTCCGCAAGCCGCAAAGACCAACTCTCGGGATTCCACAATAGACCCATCGTCTCTAAATTATGCACGACGGCCCATGAAGGCTTCATTGTTCACGCGCGAATGATTTCGTGCGCTGACCTCCTGGCCGGCTGTCGCGCGGACGTCCGCGTCCGCTTTCGCCCTCTCCCCGCGTTCTCTCTCCCCTCTCTCTCTCCCATAGGATGCGCTCTGACGTCTCATGCGCTCTCTCTCCCGTAGGGAGAGAAGGATAATAGCCCAGGGTGAAGCGCAGCGCAACCCTGGGACCAGAATCACAAAACAGCCCAAAGCCCCGTAGGGGCGCAGCGAAACCCGCCAACCAACCTGTCATCTCGAACAAGCCACAAACCTGTCATCCTGAGCGCAGCGTAGCGAAGTCGAAGGACCTGCGGTTGTTTTTATCGCCGGGTGCCGGGTGCCCCATCCTTGAATCGCTTTTTGATTCAAGGGTGGGATACGAGAATGTCTCCCCGCCGCCTTGGGGTTAGTGCAGTTAATTATTATTCCCCGGCGCAGAATGGAAGCAGTGAGGAGAGCATGGCTAAACTGTCCACTGCCGGGAGCCCCAGGTCCGGATTTTCGGACCTGGGAAACCACGAACCCACTTCGACCGCTAGGTGTGCATCGGCTGCGCCACCAGACGCACGCCGAGCGCCGCACAGACTCGATTCACCGTGTCAAAGCGCGGCGCGCTGTCTGGGCGCAGTGCCTTATAGAGGGCTTCGCGAGTGATCCCGGCAGCTTTGGCGATCTCCGTCATTCCGCGCGCGCGGGCAATATCGCCCAGCGCCGAGGCCAGCAAGGCCGCATCGTTCGCCTCCAGAATATCGGTCAGGTATGCGGCAATCGACTCCTCACTCTCAAGGTAAGGCGCCGCATCGAACTCGGGAAGTTGCTCCACTCTGATCTTTTTCCTCATCGCTCAAACCTCCAAAATCCAGCGGAGCCGGGTGCCCCATCCTTGAATCGCCTTTTGATTCAAGGGTGGGATACTATGATTCTTTCCCCGCTGCCTTGCAGTTAATTATCAATCCCCGGCGCAGAATGAAAGCAGTCAGAAGAGCGTGGCCAAACTGACCACTGTTCATTGACCACCGTCCACTGACAGGGAGAATCCACCGTGACACCAAACCCCACATCCGAACTCGCCTTGGTCGAGGCCATTCCACTGCCGGTCATCGACCCCAACCCCAAACAAGCCCGCACCGCCGTCAAGCGTTGCATCGCCGCCTGGCAGCGCGCCTACGACGCCTACATGGAAACTGCTAAACGCGGTAACAGCATGGCCGAGGTCTTCGCAGCCCACAAGGCCGGCCCGGCTTATTGCCAAGCGCTGCCCACACTCGCTGGCTATGAAAGCATCCGCGACTTCATCGCCTGCGTAGCCCACGGCATCCTCATCGAAGCGATACCCCAGAACCGGGCCAATCAGCTCCTCTACGCGGCCCAGGTCGCTTTAGCCGCCCTCCATCATGAGCCAAAACCGCGAAAAACAGCCTGACCCCACCCCCTCCCACCTTGGAGGTTCGTTTTTCCAGTCTTTGTCTGGTCGTATGCGCAAGTAAATAAATAGCTTGTAATTTCTACCTATTAACTATTTGTACACTCCAAACGGCCGATTCTGCCCCATTTTTGGCCTAACACACCGCGATTTCGAACCTTTTCAAGCCCCTTCCAACTGCCCCATCAGCTCTTCCCACTCAGCGGTAAAGTCGGCGAGCTGCGAGCGCAACTCCGCCGCAAGGTCACTCAGCCGCTGCGTCTCTGTGGCGGAAACATAAACGCTCAACTGCTCCTCGGTGTGCGCGATGGCCGCCTCGATGCGCGGGACTTCCTCTTCCAAAAACGCGCAACGCTCTTCCATCTGTTTCTGCTTGATGGGATTCAAGCGGCGCGTGCGTTCCTTGGCCGGCTCGTCCTCGCCATCCTTTCCATCGTCAGCAGCGTTACCGTTCGCAGGCGCGATTGTCTCCGGCTGCTTTCCCTTCGGCGATACTTCAACCGAAGTGCCGTTCGATGCAATCTTCTGCGCCTCCTTCCAGCGCAAGTAATCTTCGTAATTCCCCTCGTGGCTGGTAACATTGCCGCCTTCCACCTCAAGTACGCGCGTAGCCAGCCTATCAATGAAATAGCGGTCGTGCGAAACAAACACGACTGTCCCGCTGAAGGCCGCCAGCGCATCGAGCAGCACGTCTTTCGCCCGCATATCCAGGTGATTCGTTGGTTCGTCAAGCAGCAGAAAATTCGACGGCGAAACCAGAATCCGCGCCAACGCATAGCGATTACGCTCGCCGCCCGACAGCACGCCCAGCGGCTTGAAGACATCGTCCCCGCGAAAGAGAAAACAGCCCAGCAGCGAACGCAACTCGCCCTCCGGCACCTTAAGCGCCGCGCCGCTGATGTCGTCCAACATGCGTGAGTCTCCGTCCAGCACTTTGTATTGGTCCTGCGCGAAATACTCGCTCACCACGTTGTGCCCCAGCTTGATCTGTCCGGCCGTGGGCGCTTCGTCCCCAATGAGCAGCTTGATGAGTGTGGACTTGCCCGCGCCATTCACACCCACCAGCGCCACTCGGTCGCCGCGCTCAATTCCAAAGCGCACATCATTGAGCACCTGCTTCGCGCCATAACTTTTCGAGAGCCCTTCGGCCTCCACAACCATGCGTCCCGAGGGCGGCGGCTGAGGAAACCGGAAATGAATCGCCGCCTCTTCCTCGGGTATTTCAATGCGCTCGATCTTCTCCAGTTCTTTGATGCGCGACTGCACCTGCTTGGCCTTGGTGGCCTGCGCGCGGAAGCGGTTGATAAAGGCCTCCAGATGCTCGATCTGCAGTCGCTGATTACGATAAGTCGATTGCAACTGCGTCCGACGCTCATCTTTTTGACTTAGATACTTTGTGTAATTTCCCTGGTAGATATTCAGCCTCTTATTCCAGATTTCGACCGTGCGATCAATGGTCACATCCAAAAAATAACGGTCGTGCGAGATCAGAATGTAGCCGAATGGATAACTCTTCAGATAGTCCTCGAGCCAGTTACGCGTCTCCAGGTCCAAGTGATTGGTTGGCTCGTCCAGCAGCAGCAGATTCGGTTTTGCCAGCAGCAGTTTGGCCAGCGCAATCCTCATCTGCCAGCCGCCCGAGAACTCGTCGGTCTGCCGCGTCCAGTCTTCCTTGCCGAAACCGAGGCCCGTGAGCACGCCGCCCACCTGCGCGTCCAGCGCATAGCCGTCCAGCGAGTGAAAGCGCTCCTGCAGCATCGAGTAGCGCTCCGCCGCGGCTTCGTACTCCGGCCCCTCGTGATCCAGCACAGCCAGTTGCCCTCCGAGCCGCTCCACCTCGCGCTCCATGTCGCGCAATTCATCAAAAACAGTCAGGCACTCCTCGAAGACGCTGCGCCCGGCCAGCGCCAGACCTTCCTGAGGCAGGTAGCCGATGCTCATGCCGCGCGTCTGCTGCACCTGGCCGTAGTCCAGCGTCTCCAGCCCGGCCAGTACCTTCATGATGGTGGATTTACCAGTACCGTTAGCGCCAACGAGCGCAGTTTTCTCCCGCGCCCGGATCAGCCAGTTGGCCTCAAGGAAGAGAACTCGCGGCCCAAACCGCTTTCCGGCATTTTGCAGGGAGAGCATTCATTCTATTTTCGCACCACCTGCGGTGGGGCCAGCCGCTCGCTATTTGCTAGCAAGCGTTTTTAAAGCAACTCACTATTCGGCCGATTAAAGTCGCATTACGGTCGAATCTCCACCGGCGTCCCCACTGGAACCAGTTCAAAGACCTCGTCGATCTCCTCGTCGGTCACGGCGATGCACCCCAGCGTCCAATCGTAGAGCCGGTGCCGCGCGCCCACCCATCCCTTGCCGTCGGGCAGGCCATGAATCATGATGTCGCCGCCGGGCGAGACGCCCAGCTTGGCCGCACGCTTGCGATCCGCGGCGTTCGGATACGAAACATGCAGAGCCTTGTGATAGTGACTCGCAGCATTTTTCCCGTCAATAGTGTATTGGCCTTCTGGCGTTCGCCCGTCGCCTTGGCGTTCCTTCGGCGCAAGGCCGCCCTGTCCCAGCGCCACCTTGTATGTGCGGATCACTCTGCCCCCAGCGAGCAACTCCAACACATGATCCTTCTTCAAAATCAGAATCGAGTCAGCCTTCTTTAGCGGCGGTGAATGCTGGGCCCGCAGCGCGACGGCCAGAATCCCAAGCGTAAGGCAACCAGCTGCGCACACCACCCAGACGGCGAAACCAATGCGAAACCTGTGTGAATTCATGCGGCCACTTTACTACAATCCACAAGCCTTCCGGTCAGAATTCATCTCCCTTTCACATGGATCGTTTATCCATTATGTGTCTGAGTTTTGCTTCCCCCAGCGTAACTTGACTCGAATCCATCCCGCACTCTGGAGCCTTTAAATGTCAGATTTGGCGACAGCCCTACCAGCCCGTCCCGCCGCTGCGGCGATTCTTGACAAAAAGATGAAGAAATCGCACGCCATGGTCAGCGGCGGCATCGTACTCGCCGCATTGGTCATCGGCCTCGGCTTCATCGGAGTCAACATATTTAACGACTTCAACGGCGTGGCCATTGGCAGCATCTGGCCCTATCTCCTGTTGATCTTCGCCTTGTTGATCGCTCTCGGATTCGAGTTCGTCAATGGCTTCCACGACACCGCCAACGCCGTCGCTACGGTCATCTACACCCACTCGCTCGACCCCAACATCGCCGTCGTCTGGTCCGGGCTCTGCAACCTGACCGGCGTACTGCTCTCGTCCGGGGCCGTGGCCTTTTCGATCATCACGCTGCTTCCCGTCGAGCTGATTCTTCAGGTCAGCTCCGGCGCCGGCTTCGCCATGGTCTTTGCCTTGCTCATCGCCGCCATCATATGGAACTTGAGCACTTGGTGGTTTGGCCTTCCAGCCTCCAGTTCCCACACCATGGTCGGCTCCATCATCGGCGTGGGTATCGCCAACCAGCTGATGAGCGTTCACACCGGTACCTCCGGCGTGGACTGGGAACAGGCCACCAAGGTCTTCAAGGTGTTGCTCATCTCGCCCCTGATTGGATTCGGCGCCGCCGCCCTGCTCCTGCTGCTTTCAAAGCTGTTTATCCTGACGAAATGGGCCAAGGCCTTCGCCGTCAACTTCGACGCGAATCACAAAAAGCTCCTGTGGGCGCTTCCCACCATCGTGGTCACCGGAGTCGCCGGAACCTACGTGATGAACTTCATCGCGCCCCTGGTCCTCGGGCTCTTCGGTCCCCTGGGCGCTCCCATCTGGCAGCCTGTTGCGTACATTGAGTCCTGGAGTTCACCCACCGGCCTGATCGCTGTCATGTTCCTTGTGGGTCTCGTCGGTCTCTTTGTGATTTCATTATTCGCCAGAATCGTAATCGAAAATGCAGATGTGCTCTTCACCGCGCCCAAAGGTAATACTCCTCCACCGTGGCCCATTCGCGCCCTGCTGGTCTTTACCTGCTCCGGCGTCAGCTTTGCCCACGGATCCAATGACGGGCAAAAGGGCATGGGACTGATCATGCTCATCCTCATCGGCACCGTGCCCACTGCCTATGCACTCAACCATGCGGTTACCGGGCGCGAGACACAGGCCTTCATCGCTGCCTCCGAGCAGGCGGGAGCCGTCCTCAACCAGCACGTGGATAAGAGCGGCGTTCTGGGCGAAGATGCCCGCGCCGAGGTCACCGACTACATCCGCACCAAGCAGATCAAGCCGGATACGGTTCTCGCTCTGAGGGAACTGGTCAAGGACCTCGAAGGCGATGTGAACGTCTACAAGGAATACAAAGCGGTTCCGGCCAATCAGCAAGCCAACGTGCGCAACGATATGTATGTTGCCAGCGAGGCCATCCGCCTGATGCAGAAGAACCACAATCCGGCCTTCACTGCCGCCGAATCTAAAACTCTCGCTACCTACAAGAGCTCCGTGGACAAGGCGACCAAGTTCATCCCCGTCTGGGTCAAGGTAGCCGTCGCGCTCGCATTAGGAATGGGCACCATGGTCGGCTGGAAGCGCATCGTGGTCACCGTCGGCGAAAAGATCGGCAAAGAGCACCTCACCTATGCCCAGGGCGCCTGCGCCGAGTTGGTCGCCATGTGCACCATCTCGGCTGCCGACAATTTCGGCCTGCCGGTCTCGACCACTCACGTCCTCAGCTCCGGTGTGGCCGGCACCATGGCCGCCAACGGCAGTGGCCTGCAGATCTCTACCATTCGCAATATCGCGATGGCCTGGGTTCTAACTCTCCCCGCTGCGGCGCTGCTCTCCGGCTGCCTCTTCTGGGCTTTCCGCCAGGTGACTCACTAAGAAGGATTCAAACAGCTCCCCAGGGCGTCCGGCGCAGCCGGACGCCCTCTTTGTTGTACGCCGTGCATGAATGACAGCTTGGAGGTGAAAGTCCTCTTCACATCCAGATGGGGAGAAGTGATAGCGAAGCGCAAGGGCGTCATTGCGAGGTGGGGTCTGAAGGAAGCGTGGAGC
>JBEKOA010000067.1:0-21769 GCA_049522255.1 Occallatibacter sp. | reverse complement strand
TGCGGACAATCTGAATTATCGCCGGGCCGCGGATGAACTTCGGATTATCCAACCTGCAGTGACATCGCGGCATGGAGCAAAAATTGACCGTCGCCTCCAAAACCCGGACATTCGATGCACATTTGGCACTAAAAAACCGGAGCCGCCAATTTCCGCTCCGGTATAAGGCATCTGTTTTCTTTAGTTTATCTGGCTCCGCAGGTAGGACTCGAACCTACAACCCTTCGGTTAACAGCCGAATGCTCTGCCATTGAGCTACTGCGGAATCTTGCGCGTTTGTTGTCCTTAACAAAGGTAGCAGAGAGCGCAGAACACGTCAAAAATCTTGTATTCTTTGGCCGAATGGCCGCGCCGTTACTCTCTCTCTAAGCTCCTTGAATCACCGGACTGTGATCCTGCTGCCCTTGCAACCCGCCTGGAGCCGGCGTCAGCGATACCATAGAAGGAGCAAACAGGAGGACGAATGTCCCGAATCTCGCGCCTGGAACGCAGCGAAGTGACCCCGGAGATGGCCACGCTCTACGACAAGGCCTTTGCCCAGCGCGGCAACGTGCCCAACATGTTCCGGGTGATGGCCCACCGGCCCGAGATCTTCACCACCATGATGGCTCACTTCGCCGCGGTACTCAACACTGGAACGGTCTCAACCAAGTTGAAGGAGCTGATCATCGTCCGCACCAGCCAGATCAACGAGACCCCTTACTGCCTGGCCAGCCACACCATTCTCGCCAGGAACCTGGGCTGGACCGGCGAGCAACTGGCCCACCTTGCCGACTGGCCCGAGCGCGACGACTTCACTCCAGGGGAAAAAGCTGCCCTGAAACTGGCCGAGACCGTCACTCGGGACGCGAAGTCAGTTTCAGAGGCGCAGTATGCAGAGCTGCGTTCCTTCTACTCCGAAGGCGAGATTGTCGAACTGCTCTGCGCCATCGGCCTCTTCAATTACTTCAACCGCTTCAACAACGCCCTCCGGATGGAGCCGACGCTACCGGGCGAAGGCGGCCCGGCATCGAGTGCGGCGAGTATTGGAGGATGAATCATGCGTGATGGTCCCGCATCTGTTGGCGGATTAATTAGCTGCAAGGTTTTGGAAATATAAAGAGGGGGTAGGGGCTAGCTCTCCTACGGCCGGAAGGGATTTCTCCATGCCTTCCGACTCTTCTCCGCTCATCACCATGCTGCAAGTTTGCACCATCAGTCATCAATGATCCGCAAAAAGATTTCATTCAATCCCAGAAGGAGCTTTCTTTCCGCATGAAACTTGAACTGCCTGCCGGCGACTTCCGCGCCTATCTCTTCGACTGCGACGGCACCATCGTCGATTCCATGCCGCTGCATTACTTTGCCTGGAAGACCGCTTTCTCGGAATGGAATTGCCCTTTTCCAGAGGATCTCTTCTACTCCTGGGGCGGCAAGCCCACTCGCGAGATCATTGCAACGCTGAATGAGATGAACGGGCTCGCCATGCCGGTCGAGGCACTTGCCGAACACAAGGAAGAACTCTACTTCCAGTTGCTTCCTCAGCTCAAGGCAATTCCCGAAGTCCTCGAACTGATCGAGACCGAGCATGGCCGAATTCCCTTCGCCGTAGTCTCGGGCGGCAGGCGAATCTCTGTCACCAAGGCCCTCGGCGCGCTCCATCTTCTGGGCAAATTCGAAACCATCGTCGGCTCCGAGGACTACGTCAACAGCAAGCCGGCCCCGGATGCCTTCCTGCTGGCTGCCCAGCGGCTCGGCGTCGCGCCCGAGCATTGCCTGGCCTTTGAAGACACGGATATGGGCATCGCCGCCGCTGCCGCAGCAGGCATGGCCACGGTCAAAATAGCTTCGCCGCAGGAACGGGCCGAACGCGAGGCCGCCGGCATGGGAACCAAAGCGTAGAGCCGTGCGTAGAACCCTCAAGGGGCGAACAGGATTGTCTGCGTTTCAAAGCAGGGCTATCGAGAGCAAATCGACATCAGGGACGTTCTATGCCTCGCGCAAGGCCGAATGGGCCATTTTGCTCTGCATCGCGGCCGCCGTAACGTTGCTCCATCTCGCCACCAACGGCCGTTATGGCTTCCATCGCGACGAACTCCAGTTTCTCAGCGATGCCCGCCATCTCGATTGGGGCTTTGTGGCCTATCCGCCCTTGACGCCGTTCGTAGAGCGTGTTGGCCTTGAGATCTTCGGGCTCTCGATGGTGGGGCTGCGCTCTTTTTCGGTCCTCTCGCAGGCGGCGGTGATCGTCTTCACGGGCCTGATGGCGCGGGAGCTTGGCGGTGGGCGCCTGGCTCAGGGCACGGCCGCCCTTGCCGTTGCGCTCTCGCCGATGCCGCTATTTGAAGGCACTGAGTTTCAGTACGGCACGTTCGATTTCCTGTGGTGGGCACTGGTTGCGTACTTCACGATTCGCCTGTTGAAATCTGAAAACCCGCGCTGGTGGCTGGCGATTGGCGTCGCGATCGGCCTCGGGCTGCTCACCAAATACACGATCGCGTTTCTCGCGCTGGCCATGCTCGTGGGTTTTCTCCTCAGTCCAGCGCGGCGCCTTCTCGCGAACTGGTGGCTGCCAGGCGGAGTTGCAATCGCATCGCTGATCTTCCTGCCCAATCTTCTTTGGCAAATCAGCCACGATTTCATCACTCTTCATTTCCTTCACTTCATTCACATTCGCGATGTGCGCTGGGGGCGAGGCGATCAGTTCCTATTAAAGCAATTCTTTGTTTGCGCCAATCTCTGGGCGGCGCCGCTCTGGGTCGCGGGCCTGCTTTGCTATCTGCGATCGGCGCGCTACCGCCCATTGGCCTGGATGTACTTGCTCCCCTTGAGCTATTTCCTGACAGTCAAGGGAGTCTACTACTACCTCGCGCCCGCGTACATGATGCTCATCGCAATGGGCGCGGCAGAGGGTGAGCTCTGGCTGGCAAAGCTATCGAAGGCCTGGCGAATTGTGATGAAGATTATTCTCTTCCAGGGGATCGTCGTTGCCGGCGCTTACGCGCTTGCGATTGTCGTGCCTCTGACAACCTCAGGCCCGCTCATGCATTTCGCGCTTGACCAAAATGAAGCCCTGCGCGAAGAGATTGGATGGGACGAGCTCGTCCGCAACGTGGCGCAGATTCGCGACTCCCTGCCGCCTGACCAGCGGGCCCATCTCGGCATCACCACCGGCAACTACGGCGAGTACGGCGCTATTGACGTTCTCGGCCCTGCCTATGGACTCCCCAGCCCCATCGGCACCACCAACTCAGAATGGCTGCGCGGCTACCCCACACCAACGCCGACTACCATCATTGCTCTTGGCCTTCAGGCAAAAGAGGCCAATCAGATTTTCACGAACTGCCGTCTTGCCGGCCACAATGGCAACTCCGAAGGCGTCACGAACGAAGAGAGCAAGTACCATCCCGACATCTTCCTCTGCGGCCCTCCACGCAAGCCTTGGCCCCAGCTCTGGAAAGAGCATCACGACTTTGGATGACGGTTTGAAACAGAATCAAAAGAGCAGCACCGCGACCCGATAGGCCGTAAACCAGCCCTGCTCGCCCTGCGGAGGGCAACTGGCCACCTCCGCCCTGCGAAACATCCCCGAAGCCATCTCGTCTGTCAACTCCCGAGGCAGCCGGCTCAGTTCGGCATCTTGCCAGCGCATGACAAATCTGGAATGCCCGCCAGACTCAGAATCCGGCACCCCTTGATCCGTCACGCAAGCCTCGCGCGCTGCGCCGGCATCGCGCTCGACAGCGAATCCGCTGCTTTGAATCATTCCCGCAACCTTGGCCTCCACCTGCGCCTGCGTCAACATTGGCACGCCGCGCTCGTAGTCGGCCACGGCATAGAGCCCCCGTCGTCCGGCTACCACCGCCACTCCAACGCGGTCCACTGCTGGGTTGAGCAGGTTGCTTCGGTGACCCGGCGAGTGCATCCACTGTTGGTGAATCGTCGTCGGATCGGGGCCCATTGCCACGTTCTCTTCGATCAGGCTGAATTGCGCTCCGGCCTGCGCGGCCCGCGCCGAGACGCCCGGCTCTCCTCGATATTGGTGCGAGATCGGTCCCTCCGCAACCATGCGCATGCAATGTTGCCGCGCGGCGGCAGCCAATGCAGCGTCCCATTTGAGCGGCGAGGCACCGGCGGCGGCGCGGGCCTGATTGGCCAGCGCAACGATCCGCCAGGCCTCTGCCTGAATCGCAGTTGAGTCCTCCGTCTGCGAAACTCGCGGCTGCTGCGCCTGCGCCAGAACCACAAACGCACTCAACACCAGACAGATCGCGCAGCCCCGCCTGAAGGTACCCATAACAACTTGAACCCTCTTCTGCCGACACTGTCGCGGTATTCTGGCTAGGACGATGTCTTTTTTCTCTGCCAGCACGATCCCCGCCCTGCGCAACCGCGTTCGCCGCCAGCCGTTGGCCGCGGCGGGGGTGCTGCTGCTCGCGGCATTCGTGATTGGCGGGCTTGCCGCGCCCTGGCTCGCGCCTGCGAATCCCTCTGCCATCGACCTCTTGCACCGCCTGGAAAGCCCCTCCGCAGCCCACTGGGCCGGAACCGACGAACTGGGCCGCGACACGCTCTCCCGTCTACTCTTCGGAGCACGCCTCTCGCTGGCCGTCTCTGTCACCGTCGTTGCAATCTCATTGGCTCTGGGTCTCACCGTCGGCGGTCTGGCCGGCTATCTCGGCGGCTGGATCGACATCGCCCTCACCACATTCGCCATGAACACCTTTCTGGCCCTCCCCGGCATCCTGCTGGCCATCGCATTCGCAGCCTTCCTCGGGCCGGGCTTTACAAATCTCGTTTTGGCCCTGGCCATCGGCGGCTGGGCCGGATACGCCCGTCTCGTTCGCGCGCAGGTCATGTCCGTCCGCGACCGCGAATACGTCGACGCGGCCCGTGCCCTGGGCGCAAGCGGCCTGCGCATCTTCTTCCGCCACATTCTGCCCAACATCGTCCAGCCCATTCTTGTGCAAGCCGCCATCGGCATGGCGGGAGTCATCCTCGCCGAGGCCACGCTCTCCTTCCTCGGCCTGGGGATTCCAGCCCCCGCGCCGAGTTGGGGAGCGATGCTCAACGATGCGCGCCTGCACCTCTTCGACTCGCCCCACATGGTTCTCTTCCCTGCCCTGGCCGTGGCCGGCGCAGTACTCGGCTTCAACTTCATCGGCGACGCCCTGCGCGACCAGTTGGACCCTCGCACGCGCCTGGAACTGGGGCTATAGATGAAGATCGGCGTAGTCAGCGACACCCACGGCCTCTTCCGCCCTGAACTCGCCACCGCCCTCGCCGGTGTCGAGCGCATCCTGCATCTCGGCGATGTCGGCAAGCCGTCCGTCCTCAAAGAGCTGGCCAGGATCGCCCCCGTCACCGCCATCCGAGGCAACGTGGACCGCGAAGGCCCATGCAGCGAGCTTCCCGAGACCGAAGTCACGCTCGTCGCCGATCGCTATGTCTACATGCTGCACAATCTCGAAACCCTCCACCTCGACCCCGCCGCCGGCAAGTTCGCCGCCGTGCTCTTCGGCCACACGCACGCGCCAAACTTCTACCGGCGCAAGGGTGTCCTCTACTTCAATCCCGGCTCCTGTGGCCCGCGCCGCTTTGAGTTGCCGGTCACGGTCGGCTTGATTGAATTCGAGGGCGAAGAACTCATCCCACGCATCGTCAAGCTCCTCTGACCTCGTTGATTGAATGCCTCGCACCCCAGGGTGCCCCACCCTCGCCGCGTTCTTGTTTTCGCGGCTAGGGTGGGATACCTCGAACCCAATCGCAACCCCGCCCACGCGGCCTCTTTGATTCGCCTGTAAAGGAGACAGATGCGCATCACGCTGATCGGCGGGCCCACCGCCTTACTGGAAGTGAACGGTCTGCGCCTGCTCACCGACCCTACCTTCGATACTGCCGGCGGCGAATACGGCCGATGGCCTGTCGTGCTGCGAAAGACCGCTGGCCCCGCCTGTGCCCCAGAGGATTTGCAGCCCATTGACGCCATTCTCCTCAGCCACGACCAGCACGCGGACAATCTCGACGCCAGCGGCCGGACCTTTCTCTCCCATGCGCAAACGGTATTCACCACGCAAGCCGCGGCCAAACGTCTCTGCGGCAACGCCACCGGCCTCAAGCCGTGGGAGCCGGTCATCTTTACTGCTGCGAACGGTAACTCCATCGAGCTCACAGCTACGCCTGCCCGTCACGGCCCTCCCGGCATCGAGCCTGTCACCGGGAATGTGACCGGATTCATCGTCGTGCCCGCCGGCAAGCCCGGCAATGCCGTCTATATCACAGGAGACACGGTCTGGTACGAAGGCGTCGCTGAAGTTGCGCGTCGTTTTCCCGTCCGCTCCATAGTTCTCTTTGCCGGCGCGGCCTGTGTGAAGCTTCGCGGTCCCTTCCACCTCACCATGAATATCAAAGACTCCATTGCCACGGCTCAAGCCTTCCCGCAGGCGCGGATTTATCCGGTGCATCACCAGGGCTGGGAGCACTTCACGGAAAGCCAGCAGGATCTCATTGCGGCATTTGCCGCGGCAGGGCTCTCTGACCGCCTGCATCCGCTGGAACTTGGCATCTCGGTCGAGCTCGAATAAGCCTGCGCCCAGCGCTTCCCCAACCCGACATCGAGGCGCTCATTGGGAAAAGCGGTTCCGCATGGCGGTACTTTCACAATCGCCATTTAGGCAATCATCATTTGTACAATGTTTAAATTGAAAGCATTACAGGTTCTCCGATCGTTGTTTGCGTCGGAGTCGATTCTCAGCCTTGAGGCGCCCAGCATGACTTTGAGAACGACACTGTCGAGCACCCTGTTTGCGTTTTCCCTTCTGCTGTCTTCCACTTCTGGACTGGCCGCACAGACGCCGGCCTCTGATCCCCACCAGGAGATGGCAATGTCGGGCACATCGACCGATCTTTTTGTCATGCCGGGGTCGGACTTTGACCGGCCGGGACTGGTTCCTCGAGTCAACCTCAACATCGGCATCGGCCACACCTTCGGCTCTCTCAAGAAAGACCCCATAGGCGACGAGCTGACCGTTGCCTATACCTACGAGAACGCCGGGACTCACGGTTTTTTTCACACCGACTTTGGGTCGCATACCGAAGCGCTGGGCGTGATGAAGAACTTCGGGCTGCCCAAGACTAAAGTCCTGACCGGCTACACGTGGGTCCAGGCCGGCCTGACCAGTTTCACCGGCTACCCTCATGTCGAGAACCGCTTCTACGACGGCGAGTCGCTGGGCGCTGTGATCCACTTCAACGATCACAACTCGATCTGGATTCAGGAGAGCTACAACAAGATCCCCACGGTTCCGTGGTACACCACCACTGGTATCGGATACACATACAGTTGGTGAGGCCGACCCTGCCTAACCCTTCATGCGCGGATTCACCCAGCGGTACACCACGTCGGTCAGCAGGTTGACCAGCACGTAAGTCAATCCAATCGACAGCAGACAGCCCTGCACCAGCGCATAGTCGCGATTGGAGATCGCGCTGACGGTCAGCCGTCCCAACCCCGGCCAACTGAAGATCGTCTCCGTCACAATCGCCCCGGCCAGCAACGCGCCAAACTGCAGGCCCACCACCGTAATGATCGGCACCAGTGCATTGGGCAGTGCATGGCGGCAGACGACGGCGCGCTCACTCAGCCCCTTGGCCCTGGCTGTCCGGATGTAATCCTGGCCCAGTTCCTCAAGCATCGCCGTGCGCACCATGCGCGTCAGAATCGCCGCCAGCGAAGCCCCCATGGCCACCGACGGCAGCACCAGATAACGCCAGTCGATAGCGCTGCCCCCGCCCGAATTCGCGCCCGAGACAGGCAACCAGCCGAACTCGATGGAAAAAATCAGAATCAGCACCGGCCCCAGTGCCAGCCCTGGAACCGAAAGCCCAAAGAGGCTGACGACCGAGAGCACCTGATCCAGCCATCGGCCGCGCCGCACGGCAGCCAGAATTCCGGCCGGCAAGGCCAGCATCAGGCCAAATCCCAAGGCGGTCAGCGTCAAAGCCAGTGTGTAAGGGTAGCGAGCGGCGATCAGATTCGCCACCGTGTCATGAAGCCGGATGGAGCTGCCCAGATCACCATGCAACACGCCCGCCCAATAACGAAAATATTGCTGATGCAGCGGCAGGTCGAGGAAGTATTGATGGCGCAAGGTGGCCATATCCGCCGGCGTCGCGCCCTCGCCCAGCATCTGAACGATGGGGTCACCCGGAACCAGATGTATGAGCAAAAAGACCAGCGAAACCACCAGCCAGACGACCGGAAGAGTGAGCGCAAGCCGTGTAAGGATCTGCTTCATGGGCTGGATTCAACGATAAACCAAGGAGGCGGAGACGGCGCTGAAAGTCAGGCTACGCGCTCCGTCGGCACCACCGCGCGAACCTTCACGCGCACCTCGACTCGCGATCCTAGCCGGTTGATGATCGACATCAATCGATCAAGAGAAAAGCGGTCCAGGTCGGCGTTGCGAATGCGGGAAAAGTCAGCAGCAGCGATTCCCGTCCGTGCATGCGCTCCGCGAACGCTGAGCCCTTGACGGTCGAGCATTTTGATAATCTCCGCAGCCAGGATTGCCTTCAATTGCTCCACGTCGGGACTCGCATGGCCCAGGTCGCGGAAGACATTTCCGCTGCCTCTCATCACTTCAATGGCCTCACTCTTCATCCCAGCAACTCCTTCAATCTCTTCAGCCGGTTCTCGATGAGTTCAATCTCATGCTGTGGGGTCTTGATTCCCTGAGTCGATTTCTTCTGAAAGGCATGAAGAACCCAGATATCTTCACCAATCTGAATTCCATATACGACTCGAAAGGCATCACCACGCCACGGCAGCGCAACCTCAAAGATGCCGGAGCCGAGCCCTCTGAACGGCTTCGCGATATCTGCCTTACCGCCCTCCGCGGCAATCGTCAAAGCCACCAAACAGACCGATTGCGCCTCCTTAGGAAATCGCTCGAAATCCTTGAGTGCGGCCTTAATCCATGAGATGGGCCGCGTTTGTCTGATCATCGATCTTTCACCGGCCCTGCAATGAAAGTGTAGTCATATATGACAACAACCGTCAAATCAGTCCCGGCTTCGGGACCGTATTCTCCACCGCCTCCACCCGAATCTTAGCAATCCGCCGCCCTTCCATCTCGACCACCGTCAGCCGACGCCCTTCAAAGACAACCGACTCGCCAACCTCAGGGATATGCCCCAGCCGCATCAGCACGAAGCCGGCCAGCGTCTCCACACCGCCATCGCGCGGCAGATCCCACTGCATCTGTGTCTCAAGATCGCGCAGGTTCACGCCGCCATCCATGAACAGCGCCCCGCTTGCCGTCGTCAGCACAGGCAGCGTTGGCGAGTCGAACTCGTCCTCCAACTCGCCGGTCAACTGCTCGACCGCGTCCTCGGTGGTGACCAATCCCACCGTAGAGCCGTATTCGTCCACAACAATGGCGATCTGGCGCCGCCGCTGCTGGAACTCGCGAATGAGATCCAGGACGGTCTTGGTCTCCGGCACAACCAGTACGCTGCGCATGATCTGCGAGAGATTCAATTCCACCAGCGGAGCGGCCGGGCGAAAGAACATCAGCCGGGCAAGATCTTTTGAATAAACCACGCCGACGATGTGCTCCGGCCCGCGGCTCTCGTCGTAAACGGGAACCCTGGAGCGCATGTGTTCGATCACCTGCGCGGTGGCTGCTTCGATCGGCATCTTCGACGGCAATGAGAAAATCTTCTGGCGCGGCGTCATGATCTCGCGGATCGGCACATCGTCCAGTTCCAGCGCCCGATGGATGAGCGTCTCTTGAAAACGCGGCAAAACGCCCATGCGCCGGGCAGCTGTCGCAATCAGCTTCAGCTCTTCCGGCGAGTGGACCTGGGCCCGCTCGGTCATGGGAATGTCGAAGCCGCGAAGAACGATGGCCGCCGAACTCCTGAGAAGCCTGACGGCCGGACGAGCCACGGCAATGAAGACAAGCATCGGCGGAGCCACAGCCACGGCAAGGGCATCGGCCCGGCGCAGCGCCAACGACTTGGGCACCAGTTCGCCCACCACCACGTGAAAATAGGTGATGACTGCAAAGCCGAGAGCGACTGCCACCACAGCAGCTACGTGGCCATAAATGTGGGCGGTTGCCGGGGTCACGGGCAGCGCGTCGAGCCAGGCCGCAAAGACCCCCGCCGCCAGCGGTTCGCCGATCCATCCCAACGCCAGCGAGCAGAGCGTCACGCCCAGTTGCACAGCGGGAAGAAAATCGTCCAGATCCTGTTGCAGCCGCCGCACCGCACGCGCTCCGGGCACGCCCGCCTCGATCATCTGCTCGATGCGCGTATCGCGGATCGAGACCAGCGTGAACTCGGCGGCCACAAAAAAGCCGTTGGCCAGAATCAGCATGGCCACAGCGACAAACTCAAGCAGCGAAAGACCGTGCATCTCGCTTGTGAGGATAGCATCCGGCAGCGGCCAGAGATCGGGGAACAAAGATCAGGGATCGCGCCGAAGGATCGCCAGTCAACTCCCCAGGCTGATGCGCTGGAACCAATCGGCCGCGCGCTGCGTATGGAATGAAGGGCAAGATCGGGCGCCGCCGGTTGAAGTTGGTTGACGAGTTGCAGGTCGCCTCCGTCTGAGTCTCTGGGTCCGCTTCACCGCTTCGTCTTCATCATTTGTTCACGCAACTCATACCGGCAACGGAAATCTGCAAATTCTTCACCGTTTTGGGAGGTTCCTGTGACTGCATCGCGCAAAAGGAGCAAACGATTCTGGATCTGGCTGGGCGCCGGAGGGCTGTTGCTGGTGCTCGTGCTGGGGATTGGCCTGGCGCGGCTGGCTCGCGGATCGTCTATCGATCCAAACAGGCTTGCCAAGGTCACGCGCGGCGATGTGGCGCGCTCGGTCGTCGCCACGGGAAAGATTCAGCCCATCACCAAGGTCGAGGTGAAGTCCAAGGCCTCCGGAATTGTGGAAAAACTCTTGGTCGACATCAACTACCAGGTACACAAGGGCCAGGAACTCGCGCAACTCGATCAGCAGGAGATCATGGCCCAGGTCGACGCGCAGCGAGCTCAATTGGCGTCGGCCGAGGCCAACGTCGGCACCTACCAGGCCAATGTCGACCAGGACAAGGTGAACGCCGCGGCTCCCGATCTGCCTATGTACAAGGCCACGCTTGACCGGAACATGGAGATGCAAAAGGAAGGCATCGTCAGCCATCAGGCGCTGGACGACGCGAACAAAGACTACCTCGCCGCGCTCACCCGCCGCGACAGTTCCAAGGCTCAAATCGGTGTGGACACGGCCAAGCTGAAACAGGCGCGGGCACAGGTCATGCAGGCCCAGGCCAGCCTCAAGCAACTCGAGGAGCAGTTGAGCTACACCACAATTGTGGCGCCGATGGATGGCGTGATCCTCTCGCGCGATGTCGAAATGGGCGATGCCGTCAGCTCCATTCTCGTGCTCGGCTCGACGGCCACGCTGGTGATGACCGAAGGCGACATCAGAGAGGTCTATGTCCAGGGCAAGGTGGACGAGGCCGACATTGCGCATGTTTACATGAACCAGCCGGCGCGCATCAAGGTCGAGAGCTTCCGCGACCGCGTCTTCAATGGCAAGGTCACCAAAATCTCCCCGATGGGCGTTGAAAAAGACAACGTCACCACCTTTGAGGTGCGCGTCTCCATCGACAATCCCGGCGGCGAACTCAAGGCAAACATGACGGCCAACGCCGAGATCCTGCTCGACGAACACAAAGGCGTACTGACGGTACCCGAGAACGCCGTCATCTATGACAACCAGAAGAAGGCAACAGTCGAGATTCCGGATAAGAAGCAGAAGGAAGGCAAAAGCAAGGTGGCTGTCACCGTGGGCCTATCAAACGGCTCGGTCACCGAAATTCTCAGTGGCCTGAAAGAGGGCGACCAGGTGGTTCTGCAGCAGTAAAAAAAGCTGCTAGCTCCTAGCCTCTTGCGCTTCAAGATAGCGCCCGCAAGTTGGAGCGGCTAGTAGCTAGAAGTTAGTAGCTAGAGGCTATCACCCACGAAGCGAAAGGCACACGATGAAACATCTTCTTCTCGCAGCAACGGCAGCATTCACGCTGGCGGCACTTCCGGCGCTGGCATCGGAAGCCACCTTTGAGCGGACGCTTTCGGTGAGCGGACACGTTGAGTTGTCCGTCTCGACCGGCTCGGGCAACATTCACATCACCCGCGGCGCGGGCAACCAGGTTCACATCTGGGGCAAAGTGAAGCAGAGCGGATTCGGGCTCATTTTGATTCCGGCGCCCAGCGAAGAGAGGATACGAGCCATCGCGGCCAACCCGCCCATTGAGCAGACAGGCAATATCATCCGCATCGGCGGTCACAATGAAAACCTGCACAACATCAGCATCGACTATGAGATTCAAGCGCCAGAGGATGCCTTGCTCAATGCCGGCTCCGGTTCGGGCGACATCACGGTCGATGGCGTCGGCGAGAACGCCAAGATCTGGACCGGTTCGGGAAACATTCATGCCACCGGCCTCCGGGGCGGCTTCAAGGTAGACACCGGCTCGGGCAACATCTACGCCGAGCAGACGGGCCAGGGCGACGTGAAGGCACAGACCGGCTCGGGCAACGTCGAGTTGCGCAATCTGCACGGCGGCCTGCATGGCGGCACCGGTTCGGGCAACATCAAAGTCGCCGGAACGCCCTCGACGGACTGGAAGTTGGAGACCGGCTCGGGAAATATCGAGTACTCAGCCGGCGGCGCAGCGTTCACCCTTGATGCCTCCACCGGCTCAGGAAGCATTCACACCGAGCAGGAGATGTTGACGCAGGGCTCGACCGACCATCACCACGTCAGCGGCAAAATCAACGGCGGCGGCCCCACGGTGCGCATCGAAACCGGTTCAGGCGACATCCGGGTCCGATAACAGCCAATTGCTGACAACAGACAGCTGACAGTAGTCGGCCGGCGACTATTAGCTGTCAGCTGTTGACTGATGGCTGCACGTTTAAACTGGATTCATGGTTCGCATTCTTCGCCCGATTCCTGTCGAACAATTGAAATTGCTGGTCTTCGATCTCGATGGCACGCTGATCGACTCCGCGCAGGATCTCTGCAACAGCGTCAACGCGACCCTGGCTCATTTTGGTTGCAAGCGGCTGTCGGACCCGATCGTCGCCAGCTACATCGGCGATGGCGCCATCATGCTCATGCGCCGCGCCATCTTTGGAGTGAATGCGGTTGAGGTCGACGAGCCGTTCCTGGCCAGGGCCTACGCATACTTTCTCGATTACTACCGCGAACACAAGCTCGACTTTACCTACGCTTACAATGGAGTTCTTGAGGCATTGGCCGCCTTGCGCGATTTGCACGATGCGCCCAGCGGCTTGGGCAGGACAATGGCTGTGCTGACCAACAAGCCGGTTCGCCCGGCGCAGGCCATCTGCGAGGCGCTCAAACTATCGCCATTCTTCCTGCATGTCTACGGCGGCAATAGCTTCCCCAGCAAGAAGCCAGATCCGGAGGGTCTCGTGTCGCTGATGACCGAGGCCGGCGCCAAACCAGAAGAGACGGTCATGATCGGCGACAGCCAGGTCGACGTAGCCACGGCGCGCAACGCGGGCACATGGTCGATCGGCTGCACCTTCGGCCTCTCTCCTGAGAGCCTCGTCACCAATCCCCCGGACATATTGGTCGATTCGCCAGCCGAGTGGACCTCGGCCCTCTGCCTCGCGAAATAAGCGGCAGCTAATCCGCTCCGTGCAGGGTGCCCCATCCTCGCCGCGGCGGCTAGGGTGTGATACATCGAACCTTTCCTGGCTCTTTCATCGAGCATCGGTGAGACCTACCACGTAAGCTGAACCTATGGACACGATCGCCCAAATCAGTCCGCGCGCATCAAGCTCCCTTCGTATCGTCCTGCCCGGAGGCAGCGGGCAGGTCGGCGAGTTCCTGGCGCAACACTTCCAGCAGCAAGGTCATCAGGTCACAGTACTGACGCGAAGCCCCTACTCCGCCCCCTGGCAAACGGTTCACTGGGATGGCGAGACCACTGGTCCGTGGACCGAGTACCTCGAAGGCGCCGACCTCTGCGTCAATCTCGCCGGCCGCAGTGTCAACTGCCGCTACACCTCAGCCAACCGCCGTGCCATTTACTTGTCGCGCATTCAATCCACTCAGCTCATCGGCCGCGTGATCGCCGGCCTCGCCGACCCGCCCAAACTCTGGATCAATGCCTCGGCCGCAACCCTCTACAAACGCGCCGTGGACGCTAGAGGAATCGATCTGCCGTTAAACGAGAGCAGCGCCGTCGAGCAGGATGCAGTCACCGCCGCTGAAGCCGCGCACGCTGATCCCTGGGCCAGCCGTCGCGGCTTCACCGCGCGCGTAGTCCGCGACTGGGAGGCCGCGTTCTTCGCAGCCGATACGCCGCGCACCCGCAAGGTCGCTCTGCGCAGCGCCGTCGTCTTGAGCCCCACGCCCGGCAGTGCCTTCGGCGTGCTCTCCAACCTCGTCCGCGCCAGCCTCGGCGGCACGCAGGGCAACGGCCGCCAATTCGTCTCCTGGATTCATGAATCCGACTACGCCCGCGCCGTCGACTTCCTTCAAGCCCACGAAGAGCTGGACGGGGCCTTCAACCTCGCCGCGCCCAATCCCGTGCCCAATCGAGAATTCATGTCCGCGCTGCGTTATGCCTGGGACGTTCCGAACGGCCTACTCACCCCCGCGCTTGCAATCCGTCTGGGCGCCATCTTCATGCGAACTGAGCCGGAGTTAGTGCTGCAAAGCTGCCGCGCAGTTCCCAGCCGCCTGCTCGCCGCCGGATTCAAATTCGAATTCCCCGAGTGGCCCGAAGCCGCCGAAGACCTCGTGCAGCAGTGGAGAAACAGGGAGTAGTTGCCAGCTTTTTCTTCCCAGATTTACTGTCGTCTTCACTTCGTCGGCGTTATATCCGTCACCGGCAGATCGATATGACCGAGCAGGATCTCAAACCTCCGCTGCTCTTCCCGCTTGTAGGTCTCTTGGTCGGGCCAAAGCTCCTTGATAAAGCCTTCCTCGTCCGGATTGGAGGTCGTGCCTACGGTTGAATTCTTGTATCGAATCGTCACGCGATAGTCCCAGCGCAGCTCTTCCGAGGTGTGAATGCTAGGTTGCTCGATCTTTATCGAGAGAATGCGCCCCGTGCTCTCGATCTTTTTGAGCAGCGGGTAATGGTTCTTCAGGAAGAGCTGAAGGAACTCGGCCTGATGCCCCCACTGGCATTTGTAGTAGTACTCGACGGTATAGGGCTGGTCGGTGCCTCCCTTCGGCGGCGCGCCCTGCGCTATCAGCGGTAGAGCCAGCGGAACGGAAAAAGCCATAGCCAGAACGGCCAAAACAATCCTGCGCATACAACCTCCTTGATTGAGAGCATTGTAGCGTAGGGCTATATCGAGTGGAGTGGCGAAGTTTCAGAAGCGCAAATGAAGGAGCCGCTTGAACTCCGGCCCAAACTCCTGTGCCAGGTGTTCCGCGCCGATGAAGCCAACCTCAAGGTGTCCGGTCTGTACGCCCTGGACCATCGCTGTGTAATGATGCGGCCACCACATGGCCTCAATCATCGAGCTGCCGTAGGCGCCCGAAAGCTGGGGAATGTCCGGCGTCAGGTGGCCGCTGCGATTGTAGGTGAGCAAGGTCATCTTCAATGCATGACCGGAGCGGTGGAAGAAGCCGGAGCAACCGCAGGCATAATACCGCGGATCGGTGCCCTCGGCCCCAGCCAGGCTCTCATGCACGGTGTTCTGAATCAGGTTGCTCCCGTAACTGGACCCCAGCCGATGAATGAAGCCGTCAGGCGTCCTGCCCCACGCTGCTGGATCGGGAATGACTTGAAGATAGGCCGCGGTCGCAAGAGACTCGACGTGAATGGCGGGGGAGCGCCCATCTTCGCTCACCCAGCGCTGCCAGCGCTCATGCGCGTCGAGTGGCTTGTAGGCCGCCGGATCGAAAGCGCCATGCACGGCGAGCGACTGAGCCAGGCTCTGGCCCAAGGCCTCGCCGGAGGCAAAAAGAAGCGCAAAGAGCGCGATGCAGGATTTCAGGGGCACCATTTCATTCTCAATGAAAATCAGCAAGAAACGCACCCGAGTCCCAGGTATTTCTCTAAAAAACTTGAAGCACTTGTCCCAATAGTCCTGAATTCCTGCACCCTCGCCGATGCCGCGCGAATCCAAGGCTCGAGAGGAGTTGTCTTCACCCATGGCGCAGAAAATCGCATTCATTACCGGCGGAAACCGCGGAATCGGTTTCCAAACCGCAATCGAACTGAAGAACGAAGGCGTGAAAGTCGTGATCGGATCACGGGATCAGGCCGAGGGAGAGAAGGCGCTCGCCAGGCTGCGAGCCGCGGGCGTCGACGCGGACGTGCTTCACTTCGACGTCACCAATCCAGCAGATTACAAGGTCGCTTACGACTACTTCAACTCCCGGTACGGCCGCCTCGACATTCTGGTCAACAACGCAGGCATAGCCGCCGGTGTCTTCCCCGGTAACGGGCCCGAGCACTCCGCCACAGAAATTCAGCCCGACTTGCTGCACAAGGTCTTCGAGACAAACTTCTTCGCCCAGGTCGCGCTCACTGACGCGCTGCTTCCGCTCCTGAAGAAGAGCCCGGCCGGCCGCATCGTCAATCTCTCCAGCATCCTCGGCTCACTTACCCTGCACACCACTCCCGGTTCACCGATCTACGACGCCAAGTCCTTCGCCTACGACGCATCCAAGTCCGCGCTCAATGCCTTCACCGTGCATCTCGCGTACGATCTGCGCAATACCAGGATCAAGGTCAACTCGGCGCATCCCGGCTGGGTCAAAACCGACATGGGCGGACCGCAGGCTCCGATGGAGCTGAGTGAAGGCGCCAAGACCAGCGCCGCCCTGGCCACGCTCGCAGACGACGGCCCCACAGGCGGATTCTTCCACCTCGGAAAACCGCTGCCCTGGTAGATGAAAGGCTTCCAGAACCGTTCAACCACACTGCTATTCGGTGACGGTTGAGCCGTAGTTCGTGGGCTGCGGAGCTGTGCCGCGAATCTGCTCGATGAAGATCGGCACTTCCTTTTCGATCAGGTCCGCGCGATCGAAGTGTATGTAATGGTCGCTGTTCCTGGCGATGATTCTGCGGCTTCGCGTGGATAGCTTCTTGAGATCTTCCTGCATCTGGCCCCATGCGTTCTCACTGCTGATCATCGACTTGGTTGGGTTCTGTTTGGGCAGAGACTTCGCCGGGTCATGCGAGAAGATCAGGATGGGAAGCGCGCCGTATGGGCCTGTGTGCACTGTCTCATGGCCTGATTGGTCGATGCTGTCCAATTCTGCGATCATCGGAGCAACCTGGGCATGACATACGTCTTCCGTCTCCAGCTTCGCGGCGTGAGCTTCAAAACCAGCCAAGGGGCGAGTGCACCACCCAGCGAGACGAGGGGCGCCAACCCTAAACGCAGATTTCATAAGGATTCCAAGCCAAACAGGCGGTGTCTGGTGATCGGGATTAAATGCGGGGTTGTCCTCCTGCAGGGGCGTCGAGCCATCCACAAAAACAATCCCGGCAAGCTCCATCGGATAGCGCGCGGCGTAGTCGCGCATATAGATTCCGGCGATGGAATGACCCATCAGAACAATAGGGCCGGTGACCTTGGCCTCAAGCAGCAGCCCGTGCAATTCCGTCGCGATGTGGTCCGCGTCGCGCAGCGTGGGTAGCGGGTCGCTCCAGCCCATTCCAGCCCGGTCATAGGCGCAGACGCGGGTCGTCTTTGCGAGCACGGGCTGGACCCCTCCCCAAACGAGAGCGTCGTTTCCCAGCCCCGCTTCGAGCACGATGGTAGGCGAGCCGCTCCCAGTGCACACCATGTGCATCTTGTGGCCATTGACGAGATATATGTCTCCGGGAGGCGGATTGTGAGCGCGAAACCAGAGAAGATCGACGGAGTTGTAGCTGGCGCTTCCCGCGACAGCCGCTGCCACAACAATCACCGCCGAGAGAACGATGCGCTCGGTCACTCGCCGCCACTTGCGCGAAACCTTGGCAGAAAGCGAAAGAATCCGGCGGAGCGACAGCCAGATCACTAGAACCCCAATGAGCAGAATGAATGCGGGCACAACGACGTATTCGAAATCCATGAAGCGCCTCAGCTTTCCAATTCGATGAGTGGAGTTTCTGTGGATCATCTTACAGCTTCGGCGTCGCCTATTTATCCACTCGCTCCCAAACCTCATATCCGCCGGGAAAGCTCTTCGTCTTGCGGTAATGCTGGAATAGATATTCGCGGAAGGGTTGCAGATGATCTTCAGGCGTCTTCTCTCCTGCGCCCGGAGCATAGATCTTCGCCCACAGAATCATCATCGGAACCTTCTTCTTCTCCAACCCATCAACCACCTCGGCAACCTGTTCCGGCCGGCTGAACTCCGCCCCTCCCAGTTGCTCAATCGGTGTAGGATTCCGCAGTTCGAAGGGAAGCATCAGAGTATGCATCCCATAGAACAACTGTCCCGGCCGCGTATTCTCCCCCATCCAGCGATACAGCTCATAGTAATTGGCCTTGGGCGGAATCGCTCCACGTCCCGAAGGCAGATCCACCAGCTTCTCCGGCCGCAACTGAATCAGAACAATCTGCGCAATCGCGATTCCCACGGAAGCAGCGCCGGCGACCGTCGCGGTGCGGACTCTTCGGCTCGTGCTCAGCAGCCAGGCGAGCAGAACCAGCGCCGGCGGGCTGGCTGCCGTGAGTCTTTTCACTGAGGGCATGGTCGCAACCGCCGCCATCAATGCAACCCCCACCAGGGCCAGCAGCAGCAATTGATTCCAGGGCTCCCGCGGTTCCTGCCGGGCCTTGCGCATGCGCACAAAAAACCACAGATATACCAGCGGCACGCCGATGAATTGGACCGGGGTGTTGATCCATTTCATCACGCTCCGGTTCTCTTCAAACGCCGGCAGCACGCCCGTCCAGTTGTTCGCCGAAACCGAACTGGCATAGCGAAGCGGGAATTCGATCACATCGAATGCCCAGCGCCCTAGCCCGGCCTGCCAGATCAGTGGCCCATTGATGGCTGCAAAAGCGGCGATCGCCGAGGCGCACAGCGTCAATGCCCTGCGCCACCATAACCCCGTCCGGTCATTCTCCCGCTTCCCGATCCAGAGAAAATACCCAACCAGAGCCACAGTGACGAACGTTCCTTTGGTTTGTGTAAAGCTGGCTGCCAGCCCGCTAAACGCCCCCGCGGCAACCACCCGGCCAGGCGACAGACCGCTGAAGAGCACCCACACCGCTCCCAGCGCCGCTACGGTGCTGAACCAGTGATGGCTTGCATCGGTTGCTCCGGAGAGCACGGTTGCGATGGCCACCGCTGCTGGCAGCGCCGCATACCAGCCGCGCACCAGCTGTTGGGCGCACCAGGTCACCGCCAAGACCGTAATCGCCAATAGAACGCACATCGCCAGGTTCGGCATCCATGGCCCTACACCCAGCAGGCGAAACAGCAGCGCGTAAACCAGATCCGTACCCGGCGTCAGAAACTCAAAGAAATCCCTGTACGGCAGTTCTCCGTCGAGTATCCTCACTCCCTTGGTCGCATACTCCAGTTGGTCGCTCCAGATGAGGAGCGTGGTATGCGGCAGCACAAACAGGCGCAGATAGCAGGCCGCAAACGCCAGGGCGGAAAGCAATGCCACCTGCCAGCCAGCGCGGCTCGGCGTCGCCCGCTGCGCGACCGGATTCCCGGCATACCCACTAATGGTTGCTCTATCAGCCATATGCGCCCGAGCAAATTCTACCAATCGCGCTCTCCAAACCATCAAAAGGACACTCCTCCAAGCAAAGCTGGACGGCAGACATCTGTGCAGTTGGCCCTGCGTTATGACACAATATAGTGTCCGGCAGACATCGCGGAAAACGCCTGTTCAAAAGCAAATTACCAAAAAGCCGCCAACACCTTTGGGATCGATTGTGTTCAACCGGGCAACGCACAGGCTCGCTTCCCAGGCTCAATTTTGACTTTCAATAACGAATAGGAGATTTGGAATGCTCGAAACAATGGTCGAAACAGTCTTCAGCCCTTTCGAAACGGTGAAGTACGAAGGTCCCTCAAGTGAGAATCCCCTTGCCTACCGCTGGTACGACGCCGATCGTGTCGTGCTTGGCAAGCCCCTCAAGCAACATCTGCGCATGGCCGTCGCCTACTGGCATTCGCTCGCCATGCAGGGAGGCGATCCTTTCGGCGGCGCCACGATCCAGCGCCCCTGGTTTGCCGCCGGCGATCCAATCGCGCAAGCCAAGGTCAAGGCCGATGCGGCCTTCGAGCTTTTCAGAGTGCTCGGACTTCCCTTCTATTGCTTCCATGACGCCGACATCGCGCCCGGCGGAGACACTCTCGCCGAGACCCTCAAGAACTTCCACACCATGGTCGATTATCACGAATCGAAGTTGAGCAACTCCAAAACCAAGCTGCTCTGGGGAACGGCCAATCTTTTCTCCCATCCGCGCTTCATGGCTGGCGCATCCACCAATCCCGATCCCGAGGTCTTCGCTTGGTGCGCGGCCACGGTAAAGAATTGTATGGACGCCACCAAGCGCCTCGGCGGTTCCAATTACGTCCTCTGGGGCGGCCGCGAAGGCTACGAAACCCTGCTCAACACCAACATGAAGCAGGAACTCGATCAGATGGGCCGCTTCCTCACCCTGGTGGTCGAATACAAGCACAAGATCGGCTTTGACGGCCAGATCCTCATCGAACCCAAGCCCAAGGAACCGACCACCCACCAATACGACTTCGACACCGCGACCGTCTTCGGGTTCCTCAAGCGCTTCGGCCTGGAAAAGGAAGTCAAGGTCAATATCGAAGCCAACCACGCCATGCTCGCCGGACACACCTTCGAGCACGAGATTTCAACCGCCGGCGCCCTCGGCATCTTCGGATCTCTCGACATCAACCGCGGCGACGCGCTGCTCGGCTGGGACACCGACCAGTTCCCCAACGAGCTTTGGGCGATGACCATGAGCATGTACCACGTCATCAAGGCCGGCGGACTCACCAAGGGCGGCTGCAACTTTGACGCCAAGGTGCGGCGCCAGAGCTTCACTCCCGAAGACATGATCCATGCCCACGTAGGCGGCGCCGACCTCTGCGCTCGCGCATTCCTCACCGCAGCCAAGATCATCGAAGACGGCCGGTACGATGCCATCCTCGCGGATCGCTATGCCGGCTGGAAGTCGCCGGAGGCGGTCGCCATGCTCGAAGGCAAAGTCTCGCTTGATCAGATCGAGGCGTCGGCCCTCAAGAACGGCATCAACCCTCAACCCCGCTCCGGCAAGCAGGAACAGATCGAGAATCTCCTGGCTCGCCTCATCTATTCAGACCGCGTCTAGACCCTGAGTCTGAAATGCGCACGAAACTGGCTGTCATTCTGAGCGAACGGGCCCCGAACGCACTTCAGTTCGGGGGTGGTGAGTCGAAGAATCTGCGGTGGTTCTTCCAAGAACCTCAGAGTCAGGACGCCGGCGTGGCGGCCAGATCCAAAACTATCAACAGGCGGTTGGTCCAGGCACCTGGGCCAACCGCCTTCCGTCATTCGGGACGGAACCGGAGGGAGCAGGGGGCTTCAGCCCTCTGAATGAGGGCATATCCGCAAGGCCTTCAGGTCCGGACTCTCGCCAAACCCCTAGAGATTTAATGATCTACATCGGGAGCATTAGGAAATGTCTGCTGAACACCAAATCGATCAGCTTTGTATCAGGGCACGACTTTGGTCGTGCCGCAAGCTCAGCATAATTAACCGGGCATTAG
>JBEKOA010000066.1:0-22325 GCA_049522255.1 Occallatibacter sp. | reverse complement strand
TTGGACCCCGAGGTGCGAACGGCCGTCGAGGCTGGAATCGCGGCATTGAAGGATGCGGGCTGCACCATCAAGCCGGTCTCGATGCCGAACACGCGCTACGCCGTTCCGACTTATTACCTGATCGCCACGGCCGAGGCCAGCGCCAATCTGGCCCGCTTTGACGGCGTGCGTTACGGGCCGCGCTCCAGGGACTCCGAGAATTTGGCCGATATGTACCGGCATTCGCGGGACGAGGGCTTCGGCGCAGAGGTCAAGCGGCGCATTCTGCTGGGGACTTATGCGCTCTCGGCGGGTTACTACGATGCTTATTACTTGAAGGCCCAGCAGGTGCGGCGAATCCTGGCCGAGGAGTATCTGCGCGCATTCGCTGAGGTGGACGTGATTGTAACTCCTACGTCGCCGATGCCGGCATTCAAGTTAGGCGAAAAGACCGGCGATCCGCTGGCTATGTATCTCGCTGACATTTATACGGTGACGGCGAGCTTGGCGGGTATCTGCTGCGTGAATGTGCCTTGCGGCGCGACTGCGGCTGGGTTGCCTGTGGGGATGCAGGTGCTGGCTGCGCATTTGAATGAAGGCACAGCCTTCCGCGTGGCGCGGGCGGTGGAGGCGGCAGGGCTTTAGGTGTATGGGGCGCCCCAAGTGCGCTCGTTGAGGTTCGTGGTATCCCACCCTTGCGACAGGAACAAAGACGTCGCAAGGATGGGGCACCCTACACCCGGTCGTCGAAATTGGAAAGTGAATAGGAGCAAGCTGCATGAGCAAGAACACGAGACTATGGATTGTAGCTTTGACGTCGATGCTTGCTGTCGCTCCGGCTGCTAATGCCGCTCCGCGCAAGCCGCATGTTGTCGTACTAGGCGCGGCGCGGAAGGTGGCTTATTCGAAGACTGGCGATCCGGCTGGGGCGGGTAAGGGCGAGACTGATCTGAAGATTCGCGCCCTGATCGTCGATGGCGTTCGCAAGGAGTGGACCACTGGCGATGCCCACGACGTGACCGATCGCAGCTTTGTGGTGCGGCGCGCGATTCAACTCAACGATGCGTTGCCCGGCGACAAGCTTGTGATCGGCGATAGGTTCGGCGGAAAACCATCCCCGGCGGCGGCAAGCCGTTGGGTCTGGCAGCGCGGGCCGTGGCTGCTGGTCGATCGAGTGACGGGCCACGTTGTCGCGCTCAAGCTGCCCGACTACGATCCCGGCGTGAGCCAGGTGAGCTGGTTTCGCGACTATGGCGCTTATTGCGGAGTGACGGCCAGCGGCAAGAGCCTCTATGCCGTGGTGGCGCAGGTGGCGGCTCGCAAAGCTGTGCTGGCAAGGGGGCTGGCGGCATTTGATTCCTAGAGCCATCCTGAACCGGTTTGCGGGCCGGCCGAGTGGCAACGCGAGCCACTGCGAATTACTTTCCATCCAACCGGCAAGGATGCCGCCGGCTTCGATGTCGTTGCCGGTTCGGCGGTGCTGGTGGAGGACGCTGGCGACGAACCGGAGACGCCTGCGGCTGAGGGTAAGACGAAGTAACGAGGTAGTATCCCAAGTTAAAAGTTCGATGAAGAAAGAGGCTGTTGGAACCGCGGGTCCTTCGACTGCGTTGGTCGCAAGAAAGCGCGCTCGACTCCGCTCAGGATGAGAGTCCATTTTGTAAACGAAGTTCAGACTCAGAATACTAAAGAATAAAGGTAAGAATAATCTTTTCAAACTCCTTCGTTCATGGTTAACATGGAACCCTGTTTCAATTCTCCTCATTCCCCTGGGGGTTCCATGGTTTTGTTGTCTTTGGCGTTTGTATTGCTGTCGGTGTCTCCGCTTGTGGTCACATTGCTGCATGTGCTCTTTGGCCTGAAATGGCGGGCGAATTCATTGTTGGGACGTCTGGACACGGTCATCGAGTTGAACGCGCTCGACGACCGGAATCTCGCTATCAAGACGAATCTCGAAAACCAGCTTACCGAGATGTATTACCTCGTGTGGGGATTCGCATCGAAGGAAAAATACCAGGAGATGGCGGTGATCCATCGGAGAAAGAAGACCGATTTGGCAGTCTTCGATGCGATCTACGGAAGAAGCGCATGGCCAAGCAAGGACAGCAAATCTGCCGATAGCAAGGACGGGGACTCTGGAGAGAGCAACGACGGCAAATCCGCCAAAGGCAAGCACAGCAAATCTGCCGATTCCCAGGACAGCAACACTGAGATGGTCTTTCAGCGCCGCAGCCTCTTTGCCAACTTGCGGTATCATCTCCCGGCGGGGTTTCTGTGCATTATTTATCTGCTCGGGTTCCTGATGGTTCTGGTGTGGTACCAGGTGCGCGCGAGTGCCGTTAAGCCCGCTCCGGCTGCTGCTGCGCAGGCTTCAGTCGTCCAGACGGCGAATGCCCCGCCCGTCGCGGGCAGCGCCCCAGCGTCCGGCCCGAATCGCCGCCGGGCATCCCGCGATGCGGCGAAGCCGGGGCAGGATACTCCAGACCCGAAGGGCTCGCAAGCCACGGTGAGCGCGGCCCAAAATGCGGCTCCAAGCTCCGCTGGCAATCCGGCAACCGCGCCGGCGCAGATCGCAAGCCTCCCAACTGCAAGCGGTCAGGTTGCGGCGGCTCCTGTGGGCTACGAAAAACCGCCATGGGACCAGCGAGTCGCTGATTGGTTCCAGAAATTTCTGACACTTTTCGCAAGCATCGGGTCGACCTGCTCGAGTCTTTGGACGGCCTGCACGGGGGGCGGACTGAATCCTCCGAGCTATCTTATCTATACGTTTCTGGGTGGCTTTGTCTTCAACACCGGCATCATGGTCCGGCGCATCTTCGTGTGGGACATCAGCGGCCAGATGTTCTGGTGGGCGGCCTATCGCGTCATTCTCTCGCTGGGACTGGCGGGGGTTCTCCATTTCACATTGGCAAACGACAAGCTCGACGCGCATTATTACTTTCTCATTGCTCCGGCCAGCGTTGCGGTCTTCGATCAGCTGATTCGCAATCTCCGCGCCAAGTTGCTGCAGTCAGAGGCCGCGCCCAAGCGGAACGAACTGAGTTTGCAGCTGGTGCAGGGTGTGGACTACTGGAAGGAGCAGCGCCTGCTCGAAGAGGGCATTGAAAGCGTGCAGCATCTGGCCACGGCGGACTTTGTAACCCTGGCGCTGTTTACCCGATCGCCGCTCTTTACCATCATGGATTGGGTGGATCAGGCGATCTTTATCCAGCGTTTTCCGGGAAAGGCGGACAAGATGGCCGATGCCGGGCTCCCGGTGAGCGCAGTCGAACTGGCCTGGGGTTGGGATCCGGCGAACCGTGCGCGATTTGAAAGCAGGAGAACCCCGGCCACCGCCGGTTCAGCCGGCAATGGCGCGGCGACCGACTCCTACCCGGAATACCTGCAGTTGCTGGCGGACGCGACGGGAGCAAAGCCCGGCGTAATCGCGCGCACCCTCGATGCGTGGAGCAACGACAACCAGGTGCAGATGCTGACGTTATTCTGGAGGGCTGATCTGGGCGGGCAAGCTGCAGCCCAGTCGAATGAGGCGGCCGACGCTGAATAAGCATTGGAGTCTATCTAGTGCCGCTGCCGGCGCTCATCCTTCAAGAGGTTCCAGAAGACCCAGAGCAGGAAGGATAAGGAAAAAGTCGCCGGAACGAGCAGCAGGAAATTGGAATCAATGACGATCATTTGAGTGATCTCCAATCCCGTTTTGCCGGGCCGGGAGCTGACTTCGTGAGGCTCTCGGCGCTGCAAAGCGATCCATCTTCAGGAGACTCCACCGGTGCTAAGGGAGGGGAAAGCAAACCGTAAGGAGTTTATAAAGCTTGGAGAAGGCTGCCATTCAGCCAAACTTTGGGCCTCCAGCCCGTGGTTCGCCTTGACACACCCCCGCCCGCGCGTATCTTATCTATTGAGGCACTCTTTTGGAGCCCGGCAGGAATGTGTGCGCCGAGACCGGTGCGTCTTGGTAATTTGGGCGTCCAAAGGAAGGCTGTGTCGAACAGGAAGCAGACGGCAGTTGGGTCGCAAGTTGGGTGTGGGCGCGGGACGAGAAGTTGAGTTCCCTGTTAGCGTCCGCCGGACCCTCCTCCCAGCGCCTGGACCGGAACCAATCGGCGGCCCAGATCAGTCTGGATGTTCCCGGAGACAAAATATCAGCAGACTCCCGGCAGATGGCCGGATAGGCCTGTGCCCCGCTCAAAGCGGCGAGGGTGGGCAAGAGACGAGTGTGGGGATGAGTGTGGCAGCGAGTCTAGGATTTTTGGTGTTCATGCAGGCGACCGGAGGCGGTGGCGGACTCACGATGCTTCCGATCCTGCTGATCATTCCGATCATGTACTTTTTGATGATCCGTCCGCAGCAGAAGAAGCAGAAACAATGGCAGGCGATGCTGGCCTCGATCAAGACGGGCGACCGGGTCACCACAGCGGGCGGCATTCGCGGCATCATTCTTTCTATCAAGGACGACGCGATTGTGATCAAGGTCGCGCCCGACGGCATCAAGATGGAAGTGGCGAAGAATGCGATTGCCGCGGTGACGACTGACAGTGAATAGTGAGCAGTGGACAGCGTTCACTGTATCGAAGTAGAGAAACGGGACGATGAAGAAGAATCTCAACAACAAAATCGCACTGATTGTCGTGGTCCTGCTCGTTTGCGTTTACGGCATCTTCGGGGTGCCTTCGGGCGTCACCGGCAAGGCCCTGATGGAAGCCATGACCAAGCGTATTCACCTCGGCCTCGATCTGAAGGGCGGCGCTCATCTGATCTTGCAGGTCAAGGTCGAGGAAGCGGTCAGCGCCGAAACCGACAATACCGTGGCGCGCATCAAGCAGGATCTTGGGACGGCCAGCCTGAGCTATTCGCAGGTCTACAAGCCCGATCCGGCCAAGCCAACTCTGATCAAATTAGATGGTGTGCAGCCGGCCAAGTCGAACGACGCGAATTCGTTGCTTGAGTCGAAGTACAGCAATGAATACGATGTGGCCAACGGCGACACGGCGGGCAGTTTCACGCTGACGATGAAGCCCATGATCCTGACGACTCTGGAAAAGAAGACCGACCAGCAGGCAATCGAGGCCATCCGCGACCGTGTGGATGCGCTGGGCGTCAGCGAGCCGCAGATCCAGGAGTACGGCCTGGGCGAGAACCAGATCCTGGTGGACCTGCCAGGCGTGGAGAACGAAAGTCAGATTGAGTCCATTATCCAGGGCACCAACCGGCTTGAGATTCACCCGGTCATCGGCGGTCCTTACAAGGACCAGCAGGAGGCCTTGGCCAGTGTCGGCGGGGCGGTTCCTCCTGACGATGAACTGAAGACCTTCTCCGGCGTGATGGAGGGCGGGGCCTCTTCTGAGAGCGTGTATGTGTTGCAGCGCGCCTCGGTGGTGGCCGGCAATGACTTCCGCACCGCCGATCCCAGCGTCAATTCGAATACCGGCCAGCGGGAGGTTCAGTTCACTCTGACCAACGAAGCGGGCGACAAGTTCTACGATTACACCAGCAAGAATGTGGGCAAGAGCATGGCCGTGGTGATGAACGACCATATCCGCGAAGTGGCCACCATTCAAAGCGCGATTCGCGACCGGGGCGAGATCACCGGCAGCTTCTCGCCGGATGAGGTTGCCGCGCTATCAAAACTGCTGCGCACGGGCGCCTTGCCGGCCTCTCTCGAACAACTCGAGAAGCGGTTTGTAGGCGCGTCGCTGGGCGGAGATTCGATTCGCCAGGGCGTAAGGGCGGCTATCTTCGGGATCGTCGTCGTCATGGCCTTCATGCTGGTTTACTACCGTGGCTCAGGCATCAATGCAGACTTGGCGCTGATACTGAATCTGGTGATTTTGCTGGGCTTTATGGGTGCTTTCTCGGCCACATTGACCTTGCCCGGCATTGCCGGAGTGATCTTGACCATCGGTATGGGCGTGGACTCGAACGTGCTGATCTTCGAGCGCATTCGTGAAGAGGTGCGGGCAGGCAAAGCTCCCTCGGCGGCTGTGGATCAGGGCTTTGCCCATGCCTGGATCACCATCGTCGACACCCACGTGACTACCGTCGTTTCCGCGGCCATTCTGTTTGTCTTTGGCAGCGGCCCGGTGAAGGGATTTGCGACTACACTCACCGTCGGTTTGATAGCAAACCTCTTTACCGCGGTCTTTGTTTCGCGGGTCATTTTCGATGCCCATTTGAACAAGATGAAGCCAGGCGAACTGGTTTCCATCTAGAACCATGTACGAGACTTGCCGATAGAGATACTACCGGCAGACAAGAGAATAAGAACGCTGGAGCCCATGACGGGCTTTAGCCTCCCAGGAAGCGGAGAGAACCAGTGGAATTGTTTCGCGGCGTAAATGTGGACTGGCTGAGGCTGAAGTGGTACTTCCTCGGCTTTTCATTAATCTTCAGCGTGGCCGGCATCATCTCGATGAGCATTCACTGGGCGCAGATCGGCAGCCCGGTACCGCTCGGCGTGGACTTCAAGGGCGGCACGCAGTTGCTGGTGCAGTTTGCCCAAAGCCCGGACACCAATCGCATCCGCGCGGCGATGACAGCGGCCGGAATCAAGGATGCAAGCATCCAGACCATCAAGTCTGTCGATCAGGCCAGCGCCAACCAGGTGCTCATCAGTCTGCCAGAGCAGCGCGACGAGAGCTCGCTCGATGCCGGCCGCCTTCAAATCGTCGATGCGCTTCAAGCCCACTACGACAACCCCGCAACGGTAATCAAGACCGATGTGGTCGGTCCAACAGTCGGCAAGCAATTGGAAAAGCAGGCTCTTCTGGCCACGCTTTATTCGATGGCGGGCATGCTGGTCTATCTCTGGTTCCGCTTCCAGTTGATCTATGGCGTAGCGGCGGTGGTGGCCTGCTTCCATGACACGCTGATCACCGTCGGCGCCTTCGCGCTGACGAACCAGGAGATCAGCCTGACGGTAATTGCAGCCATTCTTACCCTGGTCGGCTACTCGATGAACGACACGATTGTCGTCTTCGACCGTATCCGCGAGAACCTGCGCATGAGCCGTCGCGAGTCGCTGCCCGACGTGGTCAACCGCAGCATCAACCAGACGCTGAGCCGGACCGTGCTGACCTCCGGGCTGACTTTTCTGACTGTTCTCTCGCTGTATATCTTTGGCGGACAAGTGCTGAGGGGCTTTTCCTTCGCGCTGGTGGTGGGCATTCTCATCGGCACTTACTCTTCGATCGCGGTGGCCGCGCCCATGTTAGTGGCGTGGCAGGAATGGCGCGCGCGGAGCGGCAAGGCCGCGGTTCTTCCGGCGGCAAAACGCGCCAGGGTTTAGGGACGGGGAATTTGCCGTTCCTAGGTTGGTTTTTGGGTGGAGTGCAATCCGGCACGAAGGGGTCGCATTTCATGTGTTATCGTTTCAATGCCGGGAACATTTTTGTAGCTTCCGGTGTCTAACTAGAGGTAAGCACACACTCGATTCGAGGCTGGCCATGTTTGAAGATTCCACGTTTGAATCCGCGGGCAGGATCAAAAGCAAGAGTGGACCCTGGATGATCCCGATGTTTATCGGTGAGGCCGCAATCCTGATCCTCATGATCCTCCTTCCGCTGATCTATCCCGAGGCGCTACCCAAGGCTGCTATGCAGATGGCCCTGGTAGCCCCGCCCCCTCCACCCCCTCCGCCTCCTCCGCCCCCTCCGGCCGAGGTCGTGCATGTGGTTCACGTGCAGTCGGAGATGATGAACAATCAGCTCACGGCGCCTACCCGCATCCCGCATGACATCAAGATGGTTTCGGAGAAGGAAGCTCCGGTAGCTTCTTTCGGCGTGGCCGGGTCGGACTTTGGTGGCAGCTCTAACGGCGTCATGGGCAGCATCTTCGGCGGCGAGACCGGCCCCAAGGTGAAGGCCGAAGTTCCCAAGAAGATCAACATTTCCAGCGGCGTGGCTTCGGGCATGTTGCTGCAGAAGGTCCAGCCCGTCTACCCGCCCATCGCCAAGGCGGCTCGCGTGCAGGGCACAGTCGTGCTTCAGGCCAAGATCTCCAAGACAGGCTCGATCGAAGATCTGCACGTGGTCAGCGGTCCGGCCATGCTGCAGCAGGCCGCACTGGATGCCGTGAAGTCCTGGCGCTACAGGCCCTACCTGCTCAACAACGAGCCGGTGGAAGTGGAGACCACGGTCAACGTGATCTTTACTTTGGGCGGATAACGAACGTCTTCGGCTCTTTCCGCCTTTGCGGGGAAAGGGCCTTGCTTTTGACCTGAATGGGAATCCTGAAAGAGCGCATTCCCAGCAACCGCAATGCAGTCGCAGTCCACAAGAAAACTCCTTAGGAGGAACGATTCAGTGATTCTCGCTCAGCTCACACACTTCGCTTCGCACACGGCCGCCAACCTGGCATTCATCTTTGACGATGAGCAGGCGGTCGGCTTCAGCCCCATGGAACTGTGGCAACACATGGGAATTCCGGTGAAATGCATCGCCGTCACACTTTTTGTCGAGTCCATCTGGTCTCTGGCCGTGATGATCGACCGTTACCTGTACTTCTCGGCAGCCCGCAAGCAGTCGCGCGAGTTCGCGCCCAAGGTTGCCGGCGCGCTGAAGGACAGCAAGCTGGAAGAAGCGATCAAGATCGCCGACCGCAACAAGAAGTCGCATCTGGCTGAGGTTGTGACGGCTGGCCTGCAGGAGTTCCGCTCCTCTGGCGGCGCTGCCACAGACGAGTCGATCGCCAGCTCGGGCCGCGCCCTGGAGCGCGCCGAGGCGATCGTTCACGCCAAGCTGAAGAGGGGCCTTGCGGTTCTGGCCACCATCGGCGCCACGGCTCCGTTTGTCGGCCTGCTGGGCACCGTTATCGGCATTTTGCACGCCTTCCAGCAGATCGCCACCCAGAAGACTTCGGGCATCGGCGCTGTTGCCGGCGGCATCTCTGAGGCCCTGGTGACCACGGCCTTCGGTTTGCTCGTCGCCATTCCGGCCGTTATGGCCTTCAACTATTTCACGGGCCGCGTCGAGAGCTTCGACGTGGAGATGGATAACTCGTCCAGCGAGCTGGTCGACTACTTCATCAAGCAGAGCCACAGGCGCTAAGCGAGGCGTCTCGCGGCGAGAGCGGGAGACTGCGTCGGGCGGGAGAGCGAAGGTTCTCACCCGCCCGGCGGTTCCAAGCGAGCGCAGGCGGGCGGGTCGCACAGGCAAGGCCGGGAGCCATCAAAATTCTTTAACCAACGGAGCCCTCACAATGGGAATCGCGGTTCGCAACGAAGGCAGTAAGGTCAACTCGAATATCAACGTCACCCCCATGGTGGATGTGATGCTGGTGCTGCTGATCATCTTCATGGTCATCACCCCTATGCTGCAGAACAAGGTCCAGATCAACATGGCCCAGGTTGATAATCCAACCGCCATGCCGGACGCCGACAAGGAAGACGCCATTGTCGTGGCCATTACGCGCGACGGCGGGGTGTTCCTGGGACAGAACAAGACGTCTGTCAGTGAACTTGGCGTGCAGGTTCAAGAAAAGCTGGCCGACAAGCCGGGCAAGACGATTTACGTTCGCGCCGATGCCCGCGCGCAGTACCGGGCAGTGGAAGACGCCATTGACGCCGTGCGCAGCGCCGGCGTGGAAGACGTGGGTTTGCTGACGCAGAAGCGTGAAGGCAATCTTGCGGGCGGAGAGTAGTTTTTTCGCGCTTGGGCTGTTCAACGAGTTTGAGTAAGTCAGAGGATAGAAGCCATGTCAATGACAACAGGGAGCGGGGGAGGTTATTCGTCGGATATCAATGTGACTCCGATGATCGATATTCTTCTGGTGCTGCTGATCATCTTCATGGTCATCGTGCCAGTCACGCCCAAGGGCTTGGCAGCGCTGGTACCTCAGCCGCCCAAGCATCTTGACCCTAATCCACCCCCCGAGCGGACGATCGTCGTGCAGGTTCTGCATAGGCCTGGCGCGGCTCCGAACTACAAAATCAACCAGGACGATGTGAACAACGGTGTCGGTGGAATTCAGGCCGAGAAAGAGTTGCAGACTCGCCTGACACAGATCTACGCCAACCGAGCCGAACGCGTTATGTTCGTCAAGGGTGACGACGACATCGACTTCCGCTACGTTGCCGAGGTGATTGATATTGGCCGCGCCGCGAATGTCGATCATATCGGGTTGATGACACCGAAAATCATGGTTGGCGAGTAAAATAGTTCTGGCGCTGACCGATTGGGAATCTGAGTAAACAAGGAGTATTAAGCGATGTCAATGACAACAGGGGGCGGGGGAGGTTACTCGTCCGACATCAATGTTACCCCGATGATCGACATTCTACTGGTGCTGCTGATCATCTTCATGGTCATCGTGCCGGTGACGCCCAAGGGCCTGGATGCGCTGGTGCCTCAGCCGCCCAAGACTCCGCAGCAAACAAACCCCACCGATCGCACGATCGTGGTGCAGGTTTTGCATGAGCCGGGCAAGGTTCCGTCGTACAAGATCAACGAGACCGATGTATATAATGGCGTCGGCGGTCCGGCGGCCCAGAAAGAACTGCAAGCCCGCCTAACCGAAATCTACGCCAATCGTGCCGAGCGCATCATGTTCGTCAAGGGCGACGACAATCTTGACTTCCACTACATCGCCGAAGTGATCGACATCGGCCGCTCAGCGAACGTGGACCACATCGGTTTGATGACGCCGAAGATCATGGCCGGCGAGTAACGGGTTGCTGTGGGGTTGCTTCCCCTTGAGGGGGATGTGTGCGCGCACGGCCGGCAAAGACCTCTGGTTCCTGGTTTCAGGCTCCGGATTCGGTCGAATGACGGCAGCGCAAAAGAGAGCGCACTCAAGTTCAGGCTGGCTAAATGGATGGATGGGGAGGGTTTGGATCCCCGTTAAATCCAAGGGTGCCAGCTCCGTCCGGGGCAGTTAATCCGGGTGGAAAACGGGAGTACAATTTTTTTGTACTGGTTTCGGCATCTCCCGCCCGAGGCCAGCACGAGATAAGATTCCAGGCCCGCGGCCGATAGGCGCTCGCTTGAAGGAGAAGGATACGAAGATGAATGGACCCGCACGAATTACGGCGCTCGCAGTTGCTTTGGCCGGCATGGTGCTTTCCATGAGCGGGTGCAACCGCCTCGCAGCCCGTGACCAGTTGAACAAGGGAGTGGAAGCATACAAGGGCGCTCACTACGAGGAGGCGATCGGGCACTTCCAGAAAGCTACCCAGCTCGATCCGACTTTGCCCATGGCGAAGAGTTACCTGGCCACCGCACTGGCCCAGAACGTGGTTCCGGGACTGGATACGCCGGACAATCTGAAGAGCGCGCAGCAGGCGATCGATATCTTCCAGGAGGTTCTGGACAAGGACCCGCACGATATCAATAGCATGAAGCAGATTGCGGGCATCGACTTCAGCATCAAGAAGCTGGATGAGGCCAAGGACTGGCAGAAGAAGGTGCTGGCCGAGGATCCGAAAGATCCCGAGGCGGCTTATACGGTGGGCGTCATCGACTGGATGCAGGCGCACCAGAACACCCTAACTGCACTGGCATCCGCGGGCGTCAACGACGACGGCGAAGGAAACGTCAAGGCGCCCAAGAATGTCATGGAGCCGCTCAAGGCGAAGAACGGCCCGCTGGTCGACGAGGCATTGCAGTATCTCAACCAGGCCGTGGAAAACCGGCCCAACTACGACGATGCCATGGCCTATCTGAACCTGATCTACCGGCGCAAGGCCGATGTGGATTTTGGCAACGATGCGGCTCGCAAGGACGACGTCGCCAAGGCCGAGGAATGGCGCACCAAGGCGATGGGTACGCGCAAGGCCAACGAAGAGAAGAAGAACGCCGGGCCGGGCGGCATCACCATGGACTCCAGCGGCAACCTCAAGTAAGCTCCAGCGTTTCCGGAAAAATAAAGACGGCCTCCGCACTGTGCGGGGGCCGTTTTACGTTGATCGGCATGATGGCGTGCGCCTTCGATTGGAGGCAGGAGACTCAGGCTTCGAGTAGAGGAAGCCGCCGAAAACAATTGAATGTAAGAGTGAAGAAACCGGTTCTTTGGAACCGCTTCAGGCCATGGGGCATGCTCAGCGAGCTTGTCAGATGACCCGCTCATAGCGACAAGTGCCGCGATGAACGGGCACAGTCCAAGATACTGTGAAATCCGAGATACCGTGAAGCTCAGGATACCGCTATGGGTGGGCCTGCTGCACAATCGGACCGCGCTCCGGCGCTGCTTATTGCGCGCCCTGCTTGAGAATCTGGTCGGCAAAGTAATTGTGTACCTTGGCCTCGTTGTGGAGCACCTCAAAATAGGCGTTTGTCAGCAATTGCGAGTGGTTCTCGCGGAGACCCTGGCGGATGACCTGCTGCACGCGCGGGTCATTCAATTCGCGCTGGCCGGCCGGCTCGCGCCCGACCAGTTTGTAGATCGCGTATCCCATTACCCGGTGGCCGGGGGGGGCATCGTAGACGGGAAGGATGTCGGTGATCTCTCCCGGCTTGAGCTTGGACACGACGGCGTAAACGTCCGCTTCGGCGCGTAATTGCGATTCGGGGATAAAGCCCATGTCGCCGCCGTTCGAGGCCGTACTGGGGTTCTCTGAGTATTTCATGGCCAAATTGCTGAAGTCTTCGCCGCCAATCAGTTCAGCGCGCAGTGCCTGGATCTTCTTCTTTGCGTCGGCGTCGCTGGATGCCTTGTTGTTCTCGAGGTTACCGGTTTGCTGCGCGGGCACGCTGGTGACCGCAATCTGCGCCAGATGATACTGCGGCTCGATCAGGTTGAACTCCGACTTGTGCGCCGCATAAAAGCCATTGATCTCCGCGTCGGTGATGGTGATCTTCGACTCGATTTCCTTGTTCAGCAGCTTGGTCTTGGTCAAAGAGCGGCGAATCTCCCGCTTCAGATCGTCCATGGTGAGGTTGCGTGCCTGGAGCTGCTTCTCCCACTCCTCCGGGGTGGTGGGCACCTTCATCTCGGTGATTTTGGCGTTGACATCGTCGTCGCTGGCGGCCAGGTTGAGCTTGACTGCGCGTTGCCAGAGGATCTCGTCATCGATCATCTGGCGCAGGATATTGAGGCGCACGATGTCGGCCTGTTCGGGGGAGGGCTTGGGGGCGCTGTCGTTGAGACTGGCCTTGTAATACCTCTCCAGATCCGAACGCAGAATCTCTTTGCCGTTCACGGTCGCGATGACGTCGGGAGAGGGCGAGCGATGACATCCGCTGACTACGGCCAACGGAGCTCCAAAGCAAAGAACAATGACGGCCAAACGAAACGGCGTGCGGCAAAGAGCTCTTATCTGCAACCTGGTATCCCCCATCGGGACGCGAAAGTCCCCGGCAATCAAGGATAAATCCCAAGGCCAGCATCGCGATACGCAATTTACAAGTGCAACCGCGAATTGCCGCTGCCGCCCAAAGCAGAGCGGGCCTGGCGGAAGAGCGAAAACCGGAGGCTTACTTGCCGCTCCCCGGAATCTGCGCCGGCGCCGCGGGCACTTCCACGCCGGCGTCGCGCAAGGCGCGGTCGATCACCATCCACACCTGCTCCTGTGGCAGGGCGCCATCAAATCGCTCGCCATTGACGAAGACGTAGGGCGCCCCCTCTATTCCCAGCGAAGAAGCTTCCTTGGACGAGGCGCGCACCTGGGTCTCATCCTGCTTGGCAAGGCATGCGTCCAGTTTGGGGGCGTCGAGCTTGCTGAGCGTGGCCTCCTGGCGGGCGATGCGATCCAGGGCGGCAAAGCTTTTGGTCAGATCCCGGCTATCGCCGTTCACCTCCTGGCCGTGGGAGTGCAGGTAATCCACGTAGGACCAGTAGACATCTCCGCTCTGGTCGGCCAGGCAGTTGGCATCCACGGCAGCGTGCATGGCCCAGGGGTGCATATCGGCAGGCAGCGGGTTGTCCTTGTAGATAAAACGCACCTTGTCTTTGTAGTGCTCCAGGGTGGCCGGAAAGAGCTCCTCGTGCAGCCGCGCGCAGTAGGGGCATTCCAGATCGTCAAAGTTGATCACCGTGACCTTGGCCGAGGGGTTGCCGCGAATGGGCCGGCCGGCGACGTCGATCGAGAAGTCCGGGTCGTTGACCAGATCGAACTTCTCCAGCCGGGCCAGCGTCTTGCCGTCGGTCGAGATCAAAAAGTCCATCACCTGCTGCTTGGCCCCATGCGAAAGCGTGACGGGCAGCGCGTCAAAGCCGGCGATCTGGCTTGGCTTGCGCGCGCCGATGGTTACTGCGACGTCCTGGGGCACGTTGTACTGGGAGCGAACCGTGGTCTCGATGCGGCGGCTTTGCGCCAGGTCCGGCGCGGCCTGCGGCGCGGTTTGAGCCTTGCAGCCCACGGCCAGGCCTACAACGAGCAGGCCGGTGATCAAGTGAATGCGTGACAAAAGTAAACCCTCTATGAAAAGGATACTCCACCCCGCACGCCACCTTCGCCACCTGCGGTGGGGCCAGACGCTCGCTCTTCGCTCGCATGAGGTTCGAGGCCTCCCATCCTTGCGCCAGAAAAAAGGCGCAAGGGTGAGGTGCCTGCACGGTATTTTCGCTTTGGGCGGTGGCGCAGTTTCCGAATGGCGACCAACCGGCCGGATTCTCCTTTACGCTCGCCGGCGGTGGGCTGAGAGACTGATCCAGGCTTAGTACAATACGCCGGTTTTGTTCGCGTCTAGCGGCCGTGCGCTTTGGCGTTCTTTCGGGCGGAGCCGATATTGATGATCGCGAGATTGTCGTCAAGCGATTGGGCAAATGTGTCGTCAGTAGGATGGAGGAATCCGCTGCCGGGATACAGCCGGATGAGGCCGATAATCTCGCCCGTTTTAGCGTCGGCCATCGTGATGAAAACATCGGCGGCTTCCGCGGGACCACCAATGAGCAAGTTCATTCCAGCACGGCCATCGGTAAGAACCTGGCCCATGCCCTGGACGAAGACCAGGATGTCGGATTTCTCGGAGCATGGCAGCATTCCGACCTGGTCTCCGAGAGTGTAAGCCGACTTGGCGATTCGCCCCGGCTTCTTGTACATCAAGGGCGCGACGGAGTGGAGTTTCTCCTGGACCTGGGAGATCACCCCGCTGATTTCGGCGTCAGACGCGCCGCTCGATAACGGATTGGTGGCGGAATTGATCGCGATGCCATCGGTCTTGAGGTGAGACTCGACGAGAGCTTCAAGGTCTTCGGCCCAGGCCTCGGACTCCTTGGTCATTCCTTCGGCGCCTTTCATCCCGATCCTGGTGAGATAGGCCTGAGATGGCATCATACAGGCAGAATGGATTTGGAACTTGCCGGAACTAACCTTGTGCTGCGCGTAGGACGAATCAATCCGAAGTGATATGCCTGAGGCGGTTTGAGCGGAAAGGCATACAAACATGGCGGCCGCGAAGGCCGACAAGATTCGGCATCTAAACTTCATCAGAATCCCCTTTCGAGAGAAAGTTGCGGCAAGAGCCGCCAAAACAAGCGGGGCCAAGATCAATGCGGCAGCGCGGCCTGAGGTTTTTCGACTTCGGCGAGGCGCCGCCCTATGCGGAGCCGGTCGAGGCTGGTGTCAGCCACCAGTTGGAGATAATGCCTGTAATTGAGTGCTGCATCAGCAAAGCGGGACTCATCCTGGTAGAGGAAACCGAGTTCGCGGTAGGCGAGCGCATACTGAGGGTCACTTTCAATCGCTGCAAGGAAGGCCTTTTCCGCTTTCGCTCGGTTTTCTTTGAGCGTCGCCTGGCTCTCGGGAGTGTTCAGCAAGGCTTTTTGTTCCTCCTGCTCGCTCATCTTCAGAACTTTCTTGCGCTGCCTATCCTCGCCCTCGGGGGTAAGCTCGTCGGGCGTCGGAACAGTCGTTTTGGCCCCGAGCTCGCGATAGGAGTCGCCGAGCAGCACCTGATACTGTGGAACGCCCGGAAATGCGTCCACGAGTCGAGTGGCGCGGGCCACCGCGGTGCGCGGACGACGGCTTTCGATGTCGGTGTTGATGTTGGACACGATGGCCGGCGCGACGGCGGCGATGTAGTCCTTCTTAAGCACGGTTCGCAAGCTCGCGGGCGTGTGGGTGTCGGCGAAGGCGAGAGCTTCCTCTCGCCTTTTTCTCAGATTCGGGTGATCGTGGTAGAAGGTAGGGCGGGGCTCATACTCGAGGGTTCTGTCCTGGTCGAGCAATTCGAAATCGGCGGCCATGGCGTGCGGATCGTAACCGGCAACGGTCATAGCTGCGAGCCCGTCGTGGTCGGCCTGGCTTTCCATTTCGCGCGAATATCCGTAGATACTTTCTACCAGGATGAGCGTGCTGACATTGGCGGCGGCGGCAGTAGCCAACCAGGCGCCATAACCGCCGGGCACGCAAGCGGCTGCTGCCGCAATAATCTCCGAAGCGACGGTTTTCTTGCGGATGCTTCGATTTTCGAGATAGGGGTGCCTCTCGTAGATGTGCGCCGTCTCGTGGCCCAGAATTCCAGCGAGTTGCGCCTCGTCTTCCAGAAGAGCGAGGAGGCCTGTGGTGATATAGACAGAGCCGTTGGGCAGGGCGAAAGCGTTGACCATAGGGTCGCGGAGGACCAGGAAGCGATAGGTGACTTTTTCGGGTATAGGACGGTTGCCGAGGATGCGGCTGCCCGTTGAGTCGATATATGCCTGCAGGTCGGGATCATGGAGCACCAGACCTCTCTTTTCGTACTGGGCGTCGACGGCGTCGGCCTCGGCACGAAGGTTGTTATCGACTTTTGTGAATTGGAACGCAGCGCCTGGGCCTTCAGAAACCTGGACGCTGACGGGGGCGGGCTGCGACGGAGGGGATGGCTGTTGCGCTTCCAAAGGCCCGAAGATGACGACGATGAGAATTGCCGAAAGAGTTCTGTACATCGGTCACCTTGCGGTCGCGTACGAAGAATTGGGCTAAGGAGGATCAGCACAATTGTCCCTTAGTAAGGAAGGTTTTGCAAGGCGCAGTCTCTTCCAATACAAGGTGGGCCAGAAGGATTGGTCGCACGTTGAGAAGTGAACGTCAGCGTGCATCAGGCAGAGGAGTTCAGTTTGGAGGCGATTCGCCCGATCACGCGACAACAAATTAGGCGTACCTGGCCTGTAATAGGCAAACTGGAAACCGCACCGTTATTGCAGATGGCGCTATGAGATTGTGCCGAAAAGACTGCTAATACGCCGGCGGAAGGGTGGGGTCGCGGAAGGCGGAGTTGGTGCGGCGGACATCGCCGATGGTGCCAAAGCTGGCCAGGGTAAAGCCCCATAGATATTGAGTATCGTTGCCGCGGACCGAGCCTAGATCGAGGCGCCGGTAGCCGAAGGTGAGGCCGCAGCAGTCCCAGTTGTAGGTAGCCTGCGCTCCGGCGTACTGCAACTGGCCTAGGACGAAGTCGTAACCGCCGTTGGCGGCAAAGCTGAATCCGCTGCCGGTGGGCAGGCCGTTGTTGCCGACTTTGCCGATGGAGAAGAATGGCTGCACCTGCTGGCTCTGGATGGTAGAAGCGCCGCTGCCGTTTTCATCGACGGCGTTGAGCATGGCATGGCCCACGCCCACGGTTGTGTTTCCCCAACTGTAGCCGGCAAAGAGATTGTCGGCGCCCAGCCGTCCGGCTTTGGGGTCGTAGTCCAGATCCCACTCGATGCGCAGATTGTCGATGGCCTCGAAGCGCAGCCGCGAAATGACAGGCGAGAGGTTGCGCGGCGAGGTAAGGAAGGCGATGGCGCTCAGGTCCAGCGTGGAGTCGGAGACGTTGCGCCGGTTGGGAATGAGCGCGCCACCGAATTTGGGATCGATGAAGTACTCTTGCGCGATCTGCCAACTGGCCCACTCGCGGGGCTGCGGCGGGCAGCCTGCGGGACCAGCGTCAGCGTCGGCGGCAGCACAGGGCTGGTTGCCGGCGCGGCGCAGAAAAAGGCGCTGGGTGAGAGAGAAACCCACTTCGTTGGTGTTAGTGGCGATATCCGTGGTATCGATCAGCAGCACGTTCCGCGCCTGCGCTCCGATGCCGGTCACGTACCGGTAGGTGATCTCAGGCTCGATCACGTGGCGCAGTTCGCGATTCCAGCGGGTGAGGGTGAAATCCCGCTCCAGGGCAGGCGGCCGGAGGTCGACCGAGACTTCCACATCGCTGCGGTTGAGCGGGTCGTGGCTGATGGCCGGTGTGCCGCCGTTGATCCCTTGCAGATCGGGGGTCTGGCTGATGGTGTAGGCCGTCTCGCGCAGCGCGGCCTCGGCCAGCACGCTCCAGCCCCCGGCCGAGAGCGGCAAGGAGAGATGAGGGTAGAAGTCGATGCGGCCGGCGTTGCGGGCGTGGAAGCTGGTGCCGGTTGGGATGCTGGCGGGCTCTGAGCGTGTGAGGTAGCCGAGCGACGATCCCAGGCCCCAGTAGAGCCAAGACGAGCCCAGCGGCCGGTCGAGCACGTCGAAGCGCAGATTAGGCAGATGAAGTATCCGCGCCTCGTCGCCATCGCTGGAGCTGGCATAGGTCTCAAAGCGCTCCAGCGAGGCGGAGGGCACAAAGCCGTTGTGCGCGTGGGTAAGCGCGACGCTGCTCTGCACCTCGGAGTTGACCGCCTGAGAGTAGGTGTCGTTGAAGACCAGCCGGTAGACATAGCACGAGAGGTATTCCACGTTGCCGGAGAGACGCGTCTCGGAAGTGAGATCTTTGCGGCCGAGAGCATTCACGTCCACACCCCCCTGGTTGACAGCCCCAGTGCTGGTCGGAGTGGGAAGACAATTGGCGGTTGGGGTGCCGCTGGGCGCCGGCACAAAGCCGCGGTCGAACAAGGCATTCACGCGCAAGGTCAGATGGTCGAGTCCTGGGCCCTTGTAGCGGAAGTCGCCGTTGGGGGCCCAGCCTCGTTTGCTGTAGTACTCCGAACCAACAATCATGTCCGTGCTGCGGTTGATCGCCCAATAGACCTGCTCGCCAAAGGTATAGCCCCGGATCGAAGAGTAATTGCTGGGCAGAATGGGGAAGAGAAATCCGCTCTCGCGGCCGGTTTCGTCGGTCGGATGGCGAAGGTAGGGCAGGTAAAAGACAGGCATGCCCAGAAACTTGAAGAGCATATTAGCCGAGGAGGCGCTGCCCTCCTCCAGCCGGATGCTTCGAGAGATCAATTGCCAGTCGGGGCGGGGCAGACGGCAGTTGGTCATCGTGCCATCCACGATGCGGTAGTGGCCCTCGCCGGTCTCCAGCAGAACCCTGCCGGTAAAGAGGAAAGGATTGGCCGTGGAATATACCGACGTGCGGCCGAGCGTGCGGACACCCTGCGAGCCATGCACATTGAAATAGCGCGCAGTGTGCATATTGAGCCGCATGTCGCCGCGCGAGGCATAGATGAGAACATCGTTGGGACCACCCGCCACCTGCAGGTTGCCCTCCGCCTCCAGCTCTGTGGTGGATTGGTGGTAGACCACCTTGTCGGCGCGCAGAATGTAGTCGCGGTAGTGGACTACCACATCGCCGGTGAGCGTCCAGGTGTCGCCTACGCGGCTCTGGTTTTTGGCCTCCCACTCGACCGGTACGCCGCTCGGGGGCGCAGGCTCCGGCTGGGCCACCGGCAGCGTCTCCTGGCCAGGGTCGTCCGGCAGATCGGATGCCGGTGAATTGGGAGGAAGCCCGGCGCTGGCCGGCTCCTCGGCCGGCGGAGGTGCCGCATTGGTCAACGCCTGCCCCCTGATTTGCAGGTGACAGAGGGCCAGCATCGTGATAAACACTATAGTGCGAGGACGCATCCCAGGGACCAAGGTCAGCATAGCAAAACAGGCTGCCTTGGATGGGAAGCGCGCCGCGCTGCTCTGGCAGAAGCCAAAAGTCGGATGGTGCTAAAACGCGCTCGGGTCCCGCGACCTGATTGCGCGAAAGGGGTGCATTCGTCTTCCTCCGCGTAACCTCCCTTCTTTCTTGATCGCAACGTCCGAGAGTGCCGCATCGACGGGGCATCAAGGACCGAAACAGCCGTTCTGGGCTCAATCGCCGGCCCGGATGGCGCGTAAGAAGGGAATCTGGAGCCTTGAGCACAACTTTTGTAGGCCAGCCCGATACCACATGTTCCTGGAAACAGGAAGTGAGCCTGCGCATCGCCGCGCACAAGAGCCGGAGATGCCAGTCCACGACGAAGCCGGCCGAGCCAGTTGCCGCATGGACTGCGGCCAGCAGCCGCGCCGCCCAGGCCGCTGCCCGCGTGGCCGCGCGTTATGCCCAAGCCCCCAGCTATAGCCAGATGCAGTTGGCCGAAGCTACCCCTGCCCCGCGCGCCGCAGCGATTGCGACTCCTGCTCCTGATGCCGCGGCGAAGTCCGCTATCGCGGAGTTGCCCGTCACATCCGCAGCCCCTCGACTCTCGGAGCCTGCGGTCAACTCTGGCGAGGTCCACTCTGTCGTGGAGCATGCGCGCACCACTGCGCGGGATTTGGTGCCACCCATCGCGCCGTTCCATCCTGCCGCACCCTCCTCGCTTGAGGATTGGGAGAACGAATGCGCCCATGGCTGCTGGGAGCCGGATCTTCGCTTGCGTCCCCTCGCACCGGTCCCAGCCCCAGTCCCGGCACAAGCTCCAATTCCAATCCAGGTTGCCCATGCGGTTTCGATCTCCGCAGCAGAAGGCGCGTTGCGCTCCACGGCAGGGCGTGCCTCCGTGGCCCTCTTATCACCTGAACCCGTATCCACAGCCGATCCCAGGTGGGAATGGCCAGAATCGCTCGTGGATCCCTCCGACAGCGAGGAGATCCGGCCTGTCGAGCCCGATCTGCCCATTCATGCCAATCTCATCGAGTTTCCGCGGGAGCTGGTGGCTACCCGCAAGATTCGCCCCCGGCGGGCGGAAGGACCCTTCGCAGCGGCACGATCGGAGATGCAATTGAGCATCTTTGAAGTGGACCCCGGCGCCATCTCCAACCGTCCCGAGTCCTTCGGCGCCGCGGCGACGGCCGTCTGGCCAGAGCCAGCCTGGGCGGAGATCGAACTGGAGCCTCAGGACGAGGTCGAGTCCCAGCAGACTTCACCCTTGCCGCTGGAGCTTGAAGTTGCACCCCTCAACCGCCGAGTGGTGGCGGCCCTGACGGACAGCGCGCTCATCGCCGGCGTTGTCCTCGGTCCGGCTTTCATGGTCTCTGCCAGGATCGGTCATCCACCGGTGACGAAGATCATGGAACTCGGTGCGGTTTCGGCGATTCTGCTTGCCGGTCTGCTTTACCACACGCTCTTCCTCACCCTCGCGGGTACGAGCCCGGGCATGAGGTTCGCCGGCATCTCCCTTTGCACCTTCGACGGTCAGATCCCGACACGCGCGCAGTTGCGCAGCCGCCTGGGCGCGCTGCTGCTCTCTCTGGTTCCGGTGGGTCTGGGCATCGCCTGGGCGCTTTTCGACGACGGCCACTTGAGCTGGCACGACCGGCTTTCGAGGACGTATCTGCGGGAGAACTGAGATCGGGAGAGAGCGATGCCGAATCAGGTCTACTGAGTCATCAGCAATGGAAAGAGGGTGCGCCTGCACACCCTCTCGCTTACAGGCTCAGATGGAATCAATAGATTAAGATTTTACGATCATGCCGGAGGGCTTGTTCCTTAGAAACACCACCAACGCAAAGCCGATAAGCCCTGTTCCCAGCAAAATGAGAGATGAGGGTTCCGGGGCTGCGGTGAAATTGGCCGTGAAGTCAACTCCCGCGCCATTAAGGTCGGTTTGCGCGTCGATGACGGTCAGTGTGTTTGTTCCGGTAAGCAACGGGACATAGGCGAATGAGACCGTGTCCACAGCGCCGCAACTGGGCACAGCATCCGTTCCATTCGCATCCGTTCCATTCGCATTTCCAGAGGCGCAATGCCCGTCGCCGCCAACGATGGCAAAGGGCACAAGAATCAACTCATCGGCGGTCCCCGCGTCAAGGATCACCTCAGCCGTATCGTCGGCCATGATACTGATGCTGCCGTAATACGATTTTGGTCCGCCAACGGCGGTAAAGGTCGTCACGTAGTAGTAGAAGTCGTTTGCATCGCATGAGCTGCCGGAACAAGAGGTGCCCGCCGACGAGGTATTTGAGACCCAGCTTGTCCCGCTGATAGCTGTGGACCAGCCTCCGGCGGCGATACCATACGAGGTTTTTGAAGCGCTGTTGGCAGAGGCGGCAGTTGGGGCTGACAACGCTACATAATTGGGCAGTGCTGGGGTGTTTGCCAGGAAGTTGGCATTCAGCGCGCTGTATCCGAGGTACTCCAAGGCACCGTCTGTGTGGGTGGTGGAGGAGCCCGCGGCGCTAGCGAGGGTGATTGAGTCTGCCTTTGCCGTTGGCACAAGTACGAACAGCAACGCAGATAAAAGACCGAACTTGAGAATCACCTTCATCTTTCCTCCGTACAATTCACTTGCCGGCAACTCGCAGTCTCCACTCTTGCGCGAAGGCTAGCGCCGAATCTCTTTTCGCG
>JBEKOA010000065.1:0-25311 GCA_049522255.1 Occallatibacter sp. | reverse complement strand
CCCTCTATACCGATCTGCAACTCCAGGTCGGTCTGCTGCAGCACCTTCCTGTATCCGCCTGGACGCTCAAGCCTGATTGGACACCGGATTTCGTGAATCAAGTTTGGCTTGAATTCGCGGGTCATACGGTCGATTTCGTCCGGTCGCATCCCGAGGCCTGGATGACAGCTGTGCACCCTGAAGATCGGGAGGCAGCAGCCAAGAGCTTTTGGGAGGGCGTGCATTCCGGACAGGGTTTCGCGTTCGAAACCCGGTCTCTCCGCGCTCAGGATGGGGTCTATCGCTGGCACCTCCAGCAAGCTGTGGTCGTGCGCGACTCCGAAGGAAAAGTTCTCAAATTCGTCGGTACGACAACCGACATTGAAGACCAGAAGCGCACCGAAGAGGCCTTGCGCCAGGCCGAGCGGAAATTCCGCGGGCTTCTGGAATCCGCTCCGGATGCCGTGATCGTGATGAATCGCCAAGGAAGGATCGTGTTGGTCAATGCTCAAGTGGAGAAACTGTTTGGCTACCAGCGGCAGGACCTCTTGGGGCAAGAAGTTGAGATATTGGTGCCAGAACGATTTCGTGGACGACACCCCCAACACCGCGATGGGTTCTTCGCCCAACCACGGGTGCGGCCGATGGGTGAAGGTCTGGGACTGTACGGACGGCGGAAAGACGGATCCGAATTTCCCGTGGAAATCAGCCTCAGTCCGCTGGAGACGGAGGATGGCACGCTCGTCTCCGGCGCGGTACGCGACGTCACCGAACGCATGCGTACCGAAGAGGCTTTACGCCAGGCGCAGGGCGATCTTGCACGCATCAATCGGGTGACAACCATGGGAGAATTAACTGCGTCTCTGGCACATGAACTCAGTCAACCGATAAGTGGTGCCATTACTAATGCCAACGTCTGCCTGAGAAAGCTAGGGCGCGATCAACCCGATCTCGAGGAAGTGCGTGCGGCTGTCACCAGAATCGGAAGAGACGCCCAACGAGCTGCTGAGATCATCAAAAGGATCCGCTCACAATTCGAGAAGGGCGCCTCGAATCGAGAGACGATTGATGTAAATGAGATCCTTCGGGAAACCGTCGCCCTGCTGCGCGACGAGACAGTGCGATACAACATATCGGCCCGAACGGAACTGGCTGCCGATCTTCCTCCGATTGTCGGAGATCGGGTGCAATTGCAACAGGTCGCGATGAATCTAATCGTCAACAGCATCGAAGCGATGAAGGACGTTGATGGACTACGAGAGTTGGTCATCCAGTCGCAGCGAGATGAGAATGAGCGATTCCTTGTTTCTGTCAGTGATACTGGTCCAGGGTTTCCGCCGCAGTTCGCGGAGCAGATATTCGATCCATTCTTTACAACTAAACCCCACGGCACCGGCATGGGGCTTCGCATCAGCCGGTCAATCATTGAGTCTCACGGTGGGCGTTTGTGGGCGGTCGGTTCCCCTGGGCGAGGCGCAACTTTTCACTTGCACTTGCCCGCCGCAAACCCATCATCACAAATCGAGTCGCGAGAGTTTGTTTGACCGATACCAAAGTATTTGCCAATACCATCGTCCAATAGACTCTCCTCTTTAGATCTGACTCAATCGTAAGGGTGGAACGCGCCCCGACACGCCCAATGCGTGGGCAAAGTGTAACTTAACTCTTATCAAACCGAAGGGGTAACCGCTCGATACCAAGGGATCGATCAATAGCCTGGTTCAATTGATTCGCCTCCCGTGTTCTGGCTTAATCGAATCCGTGTAGCAGAACCCTGAGGGTTTCTTGCGCAATGCGTGATTATAGGGACGATGAACCAGCCGTATTGGAGGATGTTATGGCTACTCAACAACATCAAATACCCGCCGCTCATACACTTGCGGGAGTCATCTGCTCGTCCACGAAGCGCTCGAAAAGAGCGCCAACCAAGAGAGTTCGGAATGAACAATGGGAGCGGAGAATCGAGGAAGACTGGCAGGGGCACTTGGAGACTTTGCGACAGTGTATCTGTGAGCTTCTCATCAAGAGTCAGAGCCTGCGGATGAAACGGATGGATGCAGACAAGCCAAGTCAGGAATAGTGCCCAGATGCCTGACATATGCAAGATTGTCGAAGTGATTCTCACACTTCGGAAGTCGAGACCTGAGGGAGGGTCTCGTGACTGCCGCTACCGCCACCGCCATCTGCGGCAACCATCTCGCATGGCGCGCACGATGGGTCGAGCGGATGGACACATGATCTTGAGCCGCATGTTTGGGCAGTCGGCGTTGTTATTATCTCAACGTTAGCGATTTGGGTGATCGCAATGGCGTGGTTGTCTGTTGCAATTGTCGCTGGCGAGTTTAGCGCCGCGATGGCATTCGGCGTGGTTATGGATTTGATCAAGATCCCTGCCTTCGCGCGTCTCCGAATCTCCTGAAAACGCATTTGCAAATGAGCCAAGAGCGAGGAAGATGAAAATCGACTCAAAGGACTTTCGTATACCCCCGGGAAAAGAGGTTGACCTCGACAAGTGGCCGACGGTTGTCGATCGCTATTACAAGTCGAACAAGCAGTACAAAGAGCTCCTTTTCGAACACATGGAGAAGTTGAGCTCGCTGCAGCAGCTACACTACGCATCCAACCAATTCGCATTATTGGTGATCTTTCAGGGGATGGACGGCGCTGGAAAGGATGGCGCCATCCGCCATGTCATGTCCGGCGTCAACCCCGAAGGTTGCGAGGTTTACAGTTTCAAGCAACCCAGCGCCGAGGAACTCCAACATGATTTTCTTTGGCGCTGCACATGCCGTCTTCCAGAACGCGGCAGGATTGGGATATTCAATCGTTCCTACTATGAGGAAGTGCTGATCGTTCGAGTGCATCCAGAGATCCTCAGCGGTGAGGGCCTTTCAAAAGAATTCCTCCACCAGAAAAACATCTGGAAGGAGCGGTATCGCTCGATCAGGGATTTGGAGGACCATCTTTATCGGAACGCAACACGGACTATCAAGATATTCCTCCACGTATCTCGTGGCGAACAGCGAAAGCGGCTGCTCGAACGCATCGATGAACCAGAGAAGAATTGGAAAATCAGCCTCGCCGACATTCACGAGAGGAGATATTGGGGGGACTACATCAAAGCCTACGAAGAGTGTCTGGAGGCCACGAGCACCCTTCACGCGCCGTGGTACGCGGTCCCGGCAGACGACAAGGAGAACGCCCGCCTGATTGTTTCAGCAATTGTTCTCGATGCGCTCAAAGAGCTGAAGATGGCATATCCCAAGACGACAGCCAAGCACCGCGCCGAGTTGCAATCCATTCGAAATCAATTGGGAAAGTAGAGAGGAATGGTCAGCAGGGACACTAGGCGCGTCCACCAGGCCTGCTTGCTGGAACTGAAGGCTACCGCGACTGAATACGGCAAAGTTCGGGATTCCTTGGACGTTGTACCGTGATGCAAGTTCCGGGAACCGTTCCGTGTCGACCTTTAGCACTATGGCGCGGCCCGCGAGGTCTCTCGCGACCTGTGCGACATGCGGCGCCGCAGTCCGGCAGGGGCCGCACCAGGCCGCCCAGAAATCAACGAGCACGGGAACCTTGCTGTCACGAATAACCTCATCGAACTCCCCGGGATTCACCTCTATAGGTTGTGCCATTGCCGGTAGCGTTGCTTTGCATGCGCCGCATCTTCCCATGTCAGCAAGGTGTTTCGCCGGAATTCGGTTCGACTTTCCGCAGGATGGGCAATTTCGGATTGTAGCCAAGTTAGAGTCCCCTATCGAATGCCCGGTGCGCAGTATCTCGCCGATGCGGAAAAGAGAGATGTGATGGACCTCTGAAACCACGCCCGTATCCGGCACGGTCGCATAGCCATCACCAACTTATTTCCTCACACGACAAACGACCATAATTGGAAGAATCAACGACTCGCGGTATCTCGGACGACGCGAGGAAGACGCTACTAATCTAACAATCCTCTCGCCAATACTTCGAGCCAGGCACAGCTTAACGCATCTCGTAAGGGTGAAAGATGTAGTCCTTCGCCTTCACTGCCGTATGGCAAGCGTTGCCGCAGTCTGAAAGGCTTTTGTCATCTGCCGTGAATTTGCCCGACACTGCATCGTAGTTGAACACCGCGTATCCCCACCCGCCGGTCTTCGGAAATCTCTTGCTGTCCTTTTCCATGACGAAAGCCTGGGTAAAGACGTCTGGCACGTCCACGGCGAATTGGGCCTCCGTGCTCTTCTTCTGCTTCCACTGGAGTTTCACGATCTTGGAGCCCTCCGGGAAAGGCTGGCCGTTGCCGGGAACGCCTGCCTTGTACGCCCCGATCATTTTCGGATTGGCGACGATCACCTTGAGAATTTCGTCTTGACGAGCGGAAGAGACGGCAGGCCAGTCCCCGTATCCCCTGAAGTCGGAGAAAGCAATCCCGCCTGGCGATACGAGCAAGTACTTGTCCTGCGCGTAAACTGCCACAGAGACGAGCGCGACGAGCACTGCCACGGCCGCTGTAAAGGTTGTAAAGCCAGCGAGACGCTTGGCTGCGCCGCGTGCCTCTATCTTCTCTTCCGGTTCTTCTTGCGCCGCAGACTTTGTAGCAGGTTCGGTCATGATTTGTTCTCCTCGACAAAGGCGCGCAGAATCGCGATGCACCTATCCCCTGATTGCTTGCAATTAGACCGAACAAAACCGACCGAATGCAATTGGACGATGGTATCGCCCATACCTTCGTATCAAGTGTGCGGGAGGAGGGTAGCTTCATTTGGTCGCTTTTCAGGACTGCCTGGTTGGGGAAAAAGCCGTATCCCTTAGGTATACGAAAGTATGGGCGATACCATCGTCCAATGGCGTGGCCAAGGTTGTTCTGCCTTAATGGCGACTGCTGGTTCGACGAGGAGATAGAAATGAAGCCACAAGTCGAATCGTTATTCGCGACAGTCTTCCAGGGGAACTGCAATCTTCGCTGCGCAGATCCGGTCTACTGCTGGTGCCCGATCTCGAGGACGATCTTGCCGGGCTTGTGTGGTGCGCCTGCAAGCATGTACTGCGCCTGGCGCGCCTCGGAAAGCGGCAGGACTGAGCCCACACGCGCGGTGATTCTGCCCGCGTCAAATATTGTTGTGAGCGTCTGCAGGCGCGCGGTGGTCACCTCAGCATAGAAGAAGATGGCCCCGGCCGGCAGCGGCTGTGTGGCGACCGAGGTGACGAGTTTGCCTTTGGGCTTCAACGCGGCCAGGCAGCGTTGAAAAGTACTGCCCCCGACTGTGTCGAGGATGGCATCCACCTGCGGGAGGTCCTTCTCGAATGCAGTCTTACTCGAGTCGATGATGGATTTCACACCCAATGAACGGAGCAGTCCTTCGTCGTCGAGGTGGGTGATGGCAACAACGTGGATGCCAGCGTCTACGGCCATTTGCACCGCATAGGCCCCGACGTTCCCGGCGGCTCCGACAACCATTACCGTTTGTCCTCGGATCGCTTGTGCATACTGGAAGAGCATTTGCCATGCGGTCACCGCAATGACGGGAGCTGACGCTGCTTCTGCGTGATTCAGCGATTGCGGTTTGCGTGCGGCCATATTGGCCGTGGCCACGGCGAACTCGGCCTGGGCGCCGCAGAACTGCGGGTTGGTGACGCCATAGACCTCGTCGGCCGGCGCGAAGTCCGTAACGCCGGGGCCGACCTTGTCGACGACACCGGAGAAGTCCGAACCGAGGGTGAGCGGAGGTTGCGGGCTGACCTTGCTCTTGCCCTCACGGATGATCGCGTCCCAGGGCGCGACGCCCGCGGCCATCACGCGCACCAGAACTTCGCCGGGGCCCGGCGACGGCATGGGTACATCCTCGACCACTACGACATCCGGCGGCCCGAAGCTATGAATTCTGGCTGCTTTCACGGCCAATTCCTCCTGGCTTTGGGGATGCTGGACGGATCCACTTGAGGCGCAGCTATCCACCGATATTGAGTTCGCAGCCAACGGCGGTGTCTAGTTCAACAGCGATTCCCAGTTGGCCGGCACTCTTCCCGCTGGTCCAGGTACGGACTGATTTTTGGGATGCGAATGCGGCGGAAGCAACCTCACACCCTCGATCATCGCCTGCTTCTCGTAATCGTAGAACCAATCCTCACCCGGCTCGAAGCTGGCAATGATCGGATGCCCCGTGGCCGCTGCATGCTTGGATGCGTGTAGGCTCGGAGAACTGTCGCAGCATCCGATGTGCCCGCATTCCGCGCACCGGCGAAGATGAAACCACCAACCTTCCGGCGACGCCAGGCATTCCATACAACCATTGCCGCTTGGCTTCGAAGAGGGGTTGATTCCACGCTGATCTTTCTTCATTTCGATTGATCCTCACTCTTGACGTGATGTCTTTCGTCCCCCAACTCACTGGCCAGTTGATTGTGAACTCAGCACCGGGCATTCCCGCCTCACACGCTTTGCCCAGAATTCTCTCAAGCAACAGCAGGGCTCTGCAATTGGACGATGGTATTGGTGATAACTCGGCTTTGAAGGCATGTGGGATAGGGTAAGCACCACTTTTGGGCGATGTGTCCAATCCGCACTTTGGTATTGGTCGATACCTTCGTCCAATAGACCCTGTGTCCGGCGTCTGGTTCGATGAAGGTGCCGCCGATGGAAGCAATTGTGAGCGCTGCAACGGGCACACTTCACTTCCGGCGGACACGGTATCGAGATTGGAGTCTTCAATGAGCAGCGTAGAAATCGAACAGAAGGCCTATGAGATGCCCCCGCGTGAGGGAATCAGCATCGCGTGTTTTCTCACCGTCGCCGACATCGAGCGATCGGCGCGCTATTACGAAAAGGTCTTCGACGCTCGCATTCTGAGCCTGGGTGACGGCAATGCGCCGGGCTACCTTCAGCTTGCGAATATCTGGATGATTCTGAACGTTGGGGGAGGGCCGACCCCCGACAAGCCGACGGTAACGCTCAGCGTCCCCGACCCGAATCATATCAACAGCTTTATGAATTTCCGCGTCGCGGATATTCAAGCGTGCTATGAATTATGGAAAAGTCGAGGAGCGGAGTTCATCACCGAGCCGATCCCCAAGTACGGCGAAATCCGCTGCTACATCCGCGATCCTGACGGTTACATTATCGAAGTCGGACAGAGCACCGATCTCACCTACGGTTAGGGCTCGGCTCGGATGCAAGAATGAGGGTTCCTGACAGCAACGTTCAGCCGATGCTTTCGTACCGGTCGATACGTTGGTCGAATGGCCTCGTCGTCGCGCTTCTGCCAATTCTGCTTTGAGCATTCACTCGCTCCAGCACCGAAAGGAGTACCAAGTGGACGGCACAAATGGACTAAATGAGACCGGGGCTGCCGCGTCGAGCAAGCTGAGCCTGAACGTTTTTACCGCGCCGGGAAAGGCTATGGTCGGCGAACGGCCAAAGCCCTTTGGCGAAGCGCTCGGCTTTGACCCGATGACGTCGACATTAATCTTTGGCGAGTACGACGCGGTGCTGGTAGACGCAATGACGACGGTCGCTGAGGCCGAGGCTCTCGCGAACTGGGTTGCTCTGCACAACCGCAACCTGGAGACCCTCTATATATCGCATGCACACTTCGACCACTTCTACGGTCTGGGCATTCTGCTCGACCGTTTCCCCGGTGCCCGGGCGATAACAACGCCCAAGGCGCTGAACGCCATGCAGACGTCTTTCACTCCCCTGGTGGAGCGGCTAGCCCGCCGCATGTTTCCTGGACAAGTGGCCACCAAGTTGGTTGCGCCTGAGCCTTATGAGCACGACACATTCACTCTCGAAGGCCACGAATTGCGCATCATCGAACAGGGCCGCACCGATAGTCCTGATTCGACATCCCTCTACGTTCCATCGATCGGCCTGATCGTCGCTGGCGACGTTGTGTACAACCAGTGCCACATGTACGTCGGCGACACTACACCCGAGAGCCGGAAAAACTGGATCGCGGATCTGGACCGGTTAGCAGCGCTGAACCCGGCGATTGTTGTCGCCGGCCACAAGAAGCCTGGCGCGCCCGACTCTCCCGCGGCGATTCAGGAAACCAAGCGCTACCTTGAGGACTTCGATCGGCTGCAGAAAACCGCGACGTCCGACCACGACCTGTTCGATCAGATGACGGCTCTCTACCCGGATTGGGTAGCCAATCAGTCGTGGTTGATGTTTGGATTCCCGGGGGTATAGGCAGCAGGAGCAGACTCGATTTCAATGAGGAGAACAAAATGACAACAAAAGGAAAAGTCCTGGTGCTAGTTTCGAGCGGATACGGCTTACCGTTGAAAAATGGCGGGTGTTATCGCGGCACGGGCTATTATCTCAACGAGCTGACAGTTCCGACCCGCGCCCTGATGAAGGAAGGCTACGAAATCACTTTCGCCAACCCCAAAGGCAACACGCCGCAACTGGATCTCCATTCCGCTGTACCCGATTTCTTCGGCGGGGATGAGGCCAGGCTCCAGGACTATTTCAAATTCCGCGACAGCCTGACCGGGCTCAAGAATCCAACTCGCATCTCGGATGTCATCGCGTCTGGCCTCGATCAATATGACGCTGTTTTCGTGCCCGGCGGCCATGGCCCGATGATCGATCTTCTCGATGATCCCAACGCGGGCATCGTGATGAGACATTTCCATGAAACATCGAAGCCTACTGCGGTACTCTGCCATGGCCCGATTTCACTGCTCTCCGCGCTTCCCGAATCGAAGGAGTTTGTCGCCGCGCTGTCGGCGGGCGATGCCGCTGGAGCGCATGCAAAGGCTCAAGGATGGATCTATTCCGGATATAAAATGACCATCTTCTCGACGGCGGAGGAGCAGCAGCGGGAGCCGCTTGAGATTGGCGGTAAGGTTCTCTTCTACCCGGACTTCGCCTTGCGTACGGCGGGCGGTGACGTAAGCGTGCTCGCTCCATGGAAGAGCTACGTCCTCCAAGATCGCGAGTTGATCTCAGGTCAGAATCCGTTCTCGGACGAAGCGCTTCTGAAACTTCTTCTACCGGCACTCAACGGGAAGAAGTGAGTCGGTAAGTTGGGGCTGGTGCAGCTTCGCCTCTTTTGCATTCATTACTACGAAAAAGGATAGCGAATGTGGCTCGTACGGACTCTGATTGATCGCGACAAGCAGAACGCCGAATCAGCTCTCCCGCAGGAATTGAGAGAGTTGTACGACGGCGATCTGCAACTTCATGCATCAGGTGCGGCGCGCCCGCTTGTCATCGCGAATTTTGTCTCCACTCTTGACGGAGTCGTCAGCTACGAGATTAAGAACAATTCTGGTGGCTCAACGATCAGTGGTTCGGATCCTGCGGACCGGTTCATCATGGGCCTGTTACGGGCTTCTGCAGATGCGGTGATTGTCGGCGCTGGAACGCTACACGACGTGAGCGCGAAAGGCCTTTGGACTCCTGAATACACCTACCCCGATGCGAAGCGTTTCTACGCAGAATACCGAGCCAAAACGCTGCATAAACCGGAATATCCCCTGCTCGTGATCGTTAGCAGCGGTGGCCAACTGGAGTTGGAGAGAGCGATTTTCCGAACACCGGCTATGCGCACCGTAGTTATCACGACCTCGGCTGGCAGAGATGAGCTCACCCGCCGAGGCGCTGCGGCTCTGGACTCCGTTGAGGTGCGTGCTTTGAATTCGAGTAGCGGCAGGATCGCTCCGGGAGATATCCTGCAGTTGCTGCAGTCGCAGTTTGGAGTAAAGACGCTTCTCCACGAGGGCGGGCCTACACTGTTTGGGCAATTCCTGGCGGCGGATGCGGTAGACGAACTCTTTCTGACGCTGTCGCCGCAGATAGCCGGCCGCGAGCGCGATGTAACTCGGCCGGCGCTCGTGCAAGGTGTGCAGTTTATGCCGGATTCCGCGCCCTGGTTTCAAATGATCAGCGTCAAGCAACAGGCCGCGCATCTGTATCTACACTATCGGCGGACCTGAGTCTCCTCCTTCAATGCAAACCCAAAAAAACTCAAGGCAACAGCAAGATCTTCCCGACGCCGCCCTTCTCCGCAGCGGCTTGAGCGTCGGCCGCCTGACTGAGTGGCAGCTTGGGACCGATCGGGATCACCAGTTTGCCATCTCGTACCGCTTCGGCCATAAATTGGAGCGTGTTCCTGTCGAAATGCGAGAAGACAAACACCGACTTTATTGATGGGTAATTCGCGGCGTTCTGCGGCGTTCCGGCAACCGACGCAAATACTCCTCCCGGCTTGACCTTGGCGATCAGCTTCTCAGCGGTCTTTCCACCGACTGCATCCGCCACCGCATCGAGCGGGGTAAGATTCGCAATCGCGGTGTCGTCGTCGGTTGCGATCACCTGATCAGCGCCCACGGTCTTCGCTTCATCCATCTGCTTGTTCAAAACCCCCGCGATCGCAGTCGCCCCGCGTTCCTTCGCAGTGAATACAGCCGAGCGTCCGACATTTCCTGCTGCGCCTACGACCATAACCGTCTGGCCCGCCTTGATTTCAGTAGCTGCAAGCAACTGGTTTCCGGTCACCGTCACCAGCGGCAGCGCAGCCGCCTGGATCAAATCAAGTCCCACTGGAACATCCGCTAGAATGTCCGCTTTCGCCACGCATAGTTCAGCGTACGTGTTGTCCGCCATTGCGAACACCTGGTTGCCCACAGTAAAGGCCTCAACTCCGGGTCCAACCTTCACCACGATCCCCGCCATGTCGACTCCTATCAGGCTGGGGAAGTGCATGGGATAGAAGTCCTTCGTTAATCCAGCACGCCGCTTGTAGTCGATCGGATTCACGCTCGCGGCGGCGACCCGCACCAAGACTTCGCCTGGACCGGGAACCGGGTCAGGGTACTCCTCGAATTTCAGTACTTCCGGACCGCCATATTCGTGGACAACAATTGCTTTCATGACTCATCTCCAGGTTGGACGAACAGGAATTAATCAAACGTTGAATAAAAAAATCGCGATTTGTCGCGCTGCGGCGATTCAGCCTCCTGCTCACGCCCAACAGGACCTAAACTCGCTCCGTCTTCGAGAACCTTTAGAAAGATGGAACTGCTCCCGATCACCCGTAGTGAGCTAGAAGTCCCACGCCTACGCTCCCGTCACTTTCTATTAAGCCAGAAGTGGATTGAAGAATCTATTGGACGATGGTATCGGCCAACATTTTCGCAGCAAGGCAAATTGGTTAAACTTTCGTGAAAATTCACAATACCTGATTGACGGAGGGCCGGATCAATTCTACGTTCACAATCATGGATGAACAAGACTTTGATAAGTTGCTTCGCTCCTACAGACAGGCCGTGGATGCCTGGGTAGAAGCGATCCGCGCCGAGGAATCGCTTGCCACAGAAGACCACTCCATGGTTCAGATGGAGAAGTGGGATGACGCCGGCTTCAAACTTCACGATGCCGAATTGACGGCCAAGAAGGCGCGCGACGCATACAAGAGTGCCTTGCGAAAAAAGAACTATGGCTTCTAACGCATCTCTCTCAAGAAGAGATCGACGGAAGTTTAACAGGGTTTTCGTGACCGAAGCGGCGTGAGGTGGGATTCCACAAACGACCTGCCCACCTCACGACTCGTTCAACGAGACACCGCTTGCATAGCAGGTTCGAGAACATGATCGACCACCTTCGTTGATTTCAATGTGCTCAGGATATTTCTCGCTTGAGCCGCCTCAGCAGAATTTCCATGAGCAACAACCAGATACTGGCCCGCCTTTATGGCGGACTCGTAGGTTACGATGCTGTCTTTCGGTATGCCTATGCTGTACAGGCCAGCACCGATAGCACTCAATCCGCCGACTACTATCGCGTTTTCTAGACCGGCGATGATCCACGCCACCAGTGGGCCGCCGACCAGCACAGGACCAATCGGGGGCACCCAAAAAAATGCGGCTCCAAACAGTAAGCCCCAGACTCCGCCCCAGAAAGCGCCCAACTTTCCCCAGTACTTCATGCGGTCGCCCGCGTTGTAATAGCCAACGACATGCTCGTCGGTGTGATAGTCCTTCCCCACGATTGACAGCTTCTTCATTTCGAAGCCCGACTTCTGAAGTTCCTTCACGGCTTCTTCCGCTGTCGAGTGGTTGTCATACACTGCGATCACTGCGTTTGTGTCCGTCATACTTTGTCTCCTCTCCGAGCTTGGTTTAGGTTTGTTGAGATTTCACTTAGCGTTTGCCATTACTTCTTCAGTAGGCCGACTCTCTGACCGCAGGCTGCTTAGCTCTGTACTCGGCGTTCTCGCGTCACAGCGCCTTTGGCGACTGCCTCTTTTCGATTCTTTTGAGGACGGATGCCCAGGTCGTGCCACGACGTCTCCGCGAGGTTGACACCGTAGTGGTTTGCAGCTTTCTCGATGTTCGCGAACGCCAATGCACGCTCGGCATCGGAGACGTCGATGACTTGATCGAACCGCGCGACCGCGTTACGGACATGTTGTGCGTCGGTCAACGGTTCCTTGCGCTGCTTCGGAAAGGCGTAGACGCTATCGGGTAAGTCGCTCTGCACGGTCAACCGACCGTGTTTCTCATGAGGTTTCCAGGTCGCCTCCGGCATGTCGTTGCCATCCTTTCCGTAATGTTGGTTTGAGAGCCAACGCATCGGCTCATGCTTAATGGGCATTAAGCCACAGTTGGCAGAGAGAATCTATTGGACATTGGTATTGATCGGTACCTTGGTATTGGTCGATACCTTCGTCTAATAGATTCGTCATCGCGATTCTGGCCTAATTGTGGCGAGAGTGATCGGAGGGATGATCAACAATTCGATTACTGCCTCTCAGATTCATCGGAAACGTCTTCCCCTAATAGAATCAGTTGTCGCGACCCTGGGAAGCATGGGCGATGGATGGCTGGTTCAAGAAATCATAAGACGGCTGCCCGCCCGAGGACTCAGTAATCCGGATGTCGCGACGCTGACGAAGCTTCTACGAGAAGCAAAGCATGTCGTGGCGAATGCCAACGCACTGCTCCGAAACACCACTGATCGGGTCGATACGCCGCCTAAATGGTCGGCCTCAGAGACGGCAATACATCCGAAAGGGCATGCAAAGACCACAACATACACAACAGAGTGGACACATTGACCACCCCGACGAGGCAATTCGACGCAATCATTATCGGGACGGGGCAGGCGGGTCCGCCCCTGGCAGCGCGGCTTGCGCGCGCTGGCAAAACCGTCGCAATTATCGAACGCCACAAATTTGGCGGCACATGCGTGAACACAGGATGCGTCCCAACAAAGACGCTTGTGGCCAGCGCTTACGCTGCGCATGTTGCCCGCCGAGGCGCGGAGTATGGTTTCGCCATTGGCGATATGCGCGTGGATATAAAGCGCGTGAAAGCTCGCAAAGATGCAGCCTCCGCGAGTTCCAGCAAGAGAGTAGAGGAAGGGCTTCGAGGAACGGAGAATTGCACCGTCATTCAGGGCCAGGCCCGCTTTCATTCGTCGAACACAGTCGTGGTGAATGATGAAGTTTTACAAGCCGGCAAGATCTTTATCAACGTGGGCGCACGCGCTTCGGTTCCGGAAATGCCGGGGATTCACGACGTCCCATTCCTCAACAACTCATCGCTGATGGATATCGATTTCTTGCCCGGGCATTTCATCATCGTGGGCGGAAGTTATGTTGGGCTGGAGTTTGCTCAGATCTATCGCCGCCTCGGGAGCGACGTCACGGTTGTGGAAATGGGACCGCGCCTGATTGGACGGGAGGACGAGGGCATCTCTGAAGCTGTACGGGAAATCCTGGAGGCTGAGGGCATTCACATCCGACTGAATGCGAAATGCATCTCGCTCGAGAAACGCGATGGAGGTGTCGCGGTCGGCCTTACTTGCGATGAGGGCCCGCCAGAAGTAGTGGGTACTCACGTTCTTCTGGCCGTCGGACGTACTCCCAACACGAGCGACCTAGGACTGGACCAGGCTGGCGTTGCCACCGACCGTCGCGGCTACATCGTGGTTGATGATCAACTTCAGACAAACGTGCCAGGCATCTGGGCATTGGGGGATTGCAACGGCCGAGGCGCCTTTACGCATACTTCCTATAACGACTACGAGATCGTCGCGGACAATCTCATTAACTCTGACCATCGCCGGGTATCCGACCGAATACAGGCCTACGCGCTATATATTGATCCGCCGCTAGGTCGATGCGGCATGACGGACGCAGAGATTCGAAATTCCGGGCGCCGTGCCCTTGCTGCTAGATATCCGATGAGTCAAGTGAGCCGGGCCAACGAGAAAGGCGAGACACATGGTTTCATCAAAATCAGCGTCGATGCAGAGACAAAACAAATTCTGGGTGCTGCGATTCTTGGAGTTGGAGGCGATGAAGTGATTCACGTTCTGCTGGATGTCATGTATGCGAAGGCGCCGTACACGGTCATCCAGCGAGCCATGCACATTCATCCGACGGTCGCGGAATATCTGCCGACCATTCTCGCCAAACTGGAGCCGTTTGTGTAGAAGTGAGGAAAACGACCACTCTGAAGATCGAGAAAAGACTTCAGGGGCTGATACCAAGGCGCAATTGTCTCGTTCTGACGCCACTGTTTTTATGTATTCAGCACATGCGAATCGATCACTGGGATTCGCTTGGCTGCCTAGAAAGGACCCGTGCACACGAAAACTTACCTTGAGACCGTTGAACTCGAGCACCGAATATTGAATGGAGGAACCACTATGAGACGCTTCACATTCCTATTTGTTGCAGTTGCAGCAATGACCGGTTTTTTCATGCTCATTGCTCCTTCCCCAGGTCAAGCGGATGGGCAACCCGCCGCACTCTTCGTTACCGAAATCCCTGATGGGTACCGAGACTGGAGATGGATTGCATCGGCCCATGAAGCAGGGAACCTCAACAGTTTAGGTGCGGTTCTGGGCAACGATGTAGCGATCGACGCCTATCGTAAAGGCAAGCTTCCGTTTCCGGATGGCACGATCATTGCTGCCTTGCATTACCAATACGTCCCGTCGCAGGAAAACAACAAGGTCTTCGGCCAGGCTCAATCCTTCGTTCCAGGTTCGCCCACAAACATTCAGTTCATGGTCAAAGACTCAACAAAGTACGCCGCAACCGGCGGATGGGGGTTCGCTCACTTCCAAGACGGCAAACCTGGCGGCGCTGCATTCATGAAGAGTTGCTTCCCCTGTCACGAAAAGGCCAAAGGGAGCGACCTTGTCTTTACTCGTTACGCACCTTGACGCTGAAATCCAGAGCGGGACGGGATGAACGCTCTACTGGTTGAGTCTCACAGGGCCGGCAAGTTCGAAGAACATAGGGAGAAGATGATATGTCGCACCATTATTCCGGCTTGGAATTTGGCTTTTCCCACGCGGATGCCCGCTTCGATAGTGCTGACGTATATGCCTTCCCCAAGCCCGGAACGCAGACAAGTCGATCTTCACTATGAATTGACGGATCGATTGTTTACAGGCCTGAACCGCTGGAGAGGCCTGTTACCGGGAACGCTCTCCTTTGTTGTTCCCAGCCAAAAGAGGCTGTCACTCTAGACCTCTGAGAGAAGCGAGAGGATTCGAATCATGCGTTCCGATATTGTTCCCGGGGGCATCTTCCCCGACTACGAACTGCCCGATCACACGGGCAAAGTGCGCAAGCTCAGCAAGCTACAGGGCGATGATCCGCTCATCCTTACGCTTGCGCGCGGCCACTTTTGCCCCAAGGAGCACCAGCAGCATTTAGAACTCGCCGCGTTCTTCCCGAAGATCGCGGTGGCGTACACTCAGATCGTCACAATCGCTACCGACGATCACCACACTCTTCAGGAATTCCGTGCGTCCGTCGGAGCCCAATGGACATTCCTTTCAGACCCCGAGCGAACGATTCAGAAAGATCTCGACATCCAGGAGTACACCGACCCCGAACATAATCCGATGATCCCGCATACGCTCGTGCTCAAGCCGGGCCTCGTGATTTACTGCATCTATAACGGCTACTGGTTCTGGGGCCGTCCATCGGTCATCGATCTTTGGCACGATTTACGCGCCGTGACGAATGAGATACGACCAGACTGGGATCTGAGCACCCCTGGACTCCGCGAGGCATGGAATACGGGTAACTTCTCGCGTTTCCACGGGTGGAACAGGAATGTCAGTGCCGGCGGCTGACACGTGAGGATGGAAAACGATGTCAATAAATGAAACTGCGACAAGGCAGAATCTGGCGAACGGTTTTACAGCATCGTCTGACGTGGACGATATTCAGACGGGAAATCCTCTCCCGATTGGAGGCGCCCACCAAGAAGGGATGGGAGTCAATTTTGTTTTGTTCAGCAGACACGCAACCGGTGTTCGTCTCGAACTCTATCAAAATTCTGAGGATTCGTCTCCGAGCAGGATCATTGATTTGGATCCCGTGCGTCATCGGACGGGCGACGTCTGGCATGTGTGGGTGAGAGGCATTCCAGCAGGTCAACTCTACGGTTATCGCGTCGAGGGGCCGTATCTGCCCGAAGAGGGACATCGCTTCAACCCGCATAAGCTGCTTCTGGATCCCTATGCAAGAGCAATTGCCGGGGTCGAGAACTGGGACTTCCTTGCCGCGCGCGGCTACGATTCATCCAGCATCCTGACTGACTTGAGCTTTTCGACAGTCGATAGTGGAGGCACAACACCAAAATGCATTTTTACCGACGACCAATTCGACTGGGAGATGGATTCACCCCCAAAGCATTCCGCCTCTGACACGGTCATCTACGAAACACACGTTCGCGGTTTCACAATCCATTCGAGTTCGGGTATGGCGCATCCGGGAACCTTCGCTGGCTTGATCGAGAAGATCCCGTATCTCAGGGACCTGGGAGTGACCGCCATTGAGTTGATGCCCGTACTTGAATTCAACGAAAAGGAATCCAACCGGTTGAATCCAATCACGGGAGCGAGACTCAAAAACTACTGGGGCTACGATCCTGTCGCCTTTTTCGCTCCGAAGCAGTCTTACTGTATTGGAGGACCGCACGGCCAGCAGAATCCGGCAGTTCCGAGAGATGGTCAAGGCGTTTCATCTCGCGGGCATTGAAGTGATCCTGGATGTTGTATTGAACCACACAGCTGAGAGCGATGAACTGGGACCCACGATCTCACTGCGCGGAATTGAGAACTCGATCTTCTACATGTTGCAAGAGAGCGGGTGCCGATACTACAAGAACTTTTCCGGCGTTGGTAATACGCTCAACGCGAATCATCCCGTCGTGCGGGAGTTTGTCAGGAATGTGCTTCGCTACTGGGTTATGCACATGCATGTGGATGGTTTTCGCTTTGACCTTGCTTCGATCCTGGGCCGAGACCAGCATGGGGAGGTTCTGCGTAACGCTCCGCTTCTCGAAGGCATCGCCGAGGACCCCATCCTGCGTGATGTGAAAATTATCGCAGAGGCTTGGGATGCATGCGGTGCCTATCAAGTGGGGGGATTTTCCACCAAGCGTTGGACGGAATGGAATGGCCGTTTCCGTGACGATGTGCGCCGCTTCTGGATTGGGGACGCGGGCATGATCGGACCGTTCGCAAGCCGAATCTGTGGCAGCTCGGATTTGTACCAAAGCTCAGGCAAGGGCCCCGCAAGCAGCCTCAACTTCATTACGTGCCACGACGGCTTCACGCTGAATGATTTGGTGAGCTACAAGCAGAAGCACAATGACGAGAATGGCGAGTTCAGCCGCGATGGAGCCGACGCCAACTATAGCGACAATTGCGGGGTTGAAGGACCGAGCCGAGAACCCGCTATCGAGGACATGCGCAACCGCTTGATTAAGAACTTCCTGTTAACCCTGTTTATCTCTCGAGGAGTTCCCATGTTGCTCGGTGGCGACGAGTTTCGCCGAACTCAGCGCGGCAATAACAATGCCTACTGCCAGGATAACGAAGTGAGTTGGTTTGATTGGAACCTGTTTGAGGAGCACAAAGATATCCAGCGCTTCGCTCGGGGAATGATCACCTTTCGCCGAGCCCATCCTGTTTTGCGAAAAGAAGAGTTCTACACGGATGAAGACATAAAGTGGTTCGCGCCAAGCGGTGCCTTTCCCGACTGGACGGACCCTCGGCAGAAATCCATTGCGTGTCTGATTCCAGGAGAGATAGAACCGGATTTGTTCCTCTTGTTTAACGCAGATAGCAGTGCGGTTGATTTTTCGATCCCTGCCTTGCCAGCCGGAAAGACCTGGCGTCTGGCAGTCGATACTTCCCGAACCACTCCTGACGATCTCTTCGACCCTGGGGAAGAGCCTCCTATTCGGGGCCAGATTGGATTTCGACTCGAACCTCGATCAAGTGCGATTCTATTGACGGATGACTGCGAGGTGCTGCGTGACAATTAATCCTGCTGCCGGGAAGCCGGCTGACCCATCCATTCTCGTCAACATCCCAAAGCTCGTCACAGCCTATTACGAGTTGCGGCCCGATCCGAGCGATCCCCGGCAGCGCGTTGCCTTTGGCACGTCTGGCCATCGTGGTTCTGCGTTCGACGTAGCGTTCAACGAGCGGCACATCCTAGCCATCACCCAGGCGATTTGCGATTACCGCAAACTCCAGAAGATTGATGGGCCGCTGTTCCTTGGGATGGATACTCACGCCCTCTCCGAACCTGCATTTGCAAGCGCGATGGAAGTGCTTGCGGCGAATGACATCGATGTAATGCTCTCTGAAGGTACACCCTATACCCCGACCCCAGCCATCTCCCACGCGATTCTCGTTTACAACCGCACGCGAAAGTCAGGGCTTGCCGACGGCATCGTCATCACGCCGTCTCACAATCCACCCGATGACGGGGGCTTTAAATACGACCCCACGAATGGAGGACCGGCGGATTCGAGCGTGACTTCGTGGATTGAATCGAAGGCCAATGCTTTTCTCGAGCGCGGCCTCGACGGCGTTAAACGCAGGCAGTTTTCCCAAGCGCTGCGTGCATCCACGACACACAAACATGACTTTCTGAGCGCGTACGTCAGCGATCTCAATAGTGTTGTCGACATGAATGCAGTGCGCGACGCCAGGATCAAGCTTGGCGTGGATCCGCTCGGGGGAGCGGGCATCGACTATTGGCCGCGGATTGCCGAACAGTATGGTCTCGATCTGACGATCGTCAACCAATCCGTAGATCCAACATTTCGCTTTATGACTGTGGATTGGGACGGAAAGATTCGCATGGATCCTTCCTCACCCTATGCGATGCAGAGACTCATCGCATTGAAAGACAAGTTCGATATCGCGTTTGCAAGCGATACCGATCATGACCGTCACGGCATTGTAACCAAAGGAAGCGGCTTGCTTCCTCCGAATCACTATCTTTCAGCGTGCGTCAGTTACTTGTTCGCAAACCGGCCTAATTGGAGTAAGGAGGTTGCCGTCGGAAAAACTGTCGTGAGCAGCAGCATGATCGATCGTGTGAGCGCTCGCCTCGGGCGCCGGCTTTATGAAGTTCCAGTGGGTTTTAAGTGGTTTGTCGAAGGACTACTCGCCGGCCGCTTGGGTTTTGGTGGCGAAGAGAGCGCCGGTTCCTCCTTTCTCCGGCGCGATGGTAGTGTATGGACCACGGATAAAGACGGAATCATTCCTTGTTTACTGTCAGCAGAAATCACAGCGCGTGTGGGCAAAGATCCGGGTGAGATCTATCGTGAGTTCGCTCGCGAGCTGGGAGATCCAGTCTACGAACGCATCGATGCTCCCGCAACGCCCGAACAAAAAGCCGCTCTGGCACGATTGTCCCCGTCCGACATTCACGCTACCGAAGTCGCGGGTCAACCGATTCTGAAGATTCTTACCACCGCTCCCGGAGACGGCAATCCAATCGGAGGAATCAAGGTAATTGCCAAAGATGGCTGGTTTGCAGCACGCCCTTCTGGCACGGAGGAAATCTACAAAGTCTACGCCGAGAGTTTCCTCAGTCAGGATCATCTGCGAAAGATCCAGGAAGAAGCCCAGACCATTGTTTCGGCGACGCTGACTCGCAATGCCCCGGCGGAGGGAACCAATAAGCCCTAAAGACATGAGCAGAGACAGGAGTTTGGCCTATGAGAAGCTCGACATTCGATGATCCTCCCCTCGATGCAGGCATTTCAGATGCTCTTGCTGACTTGGCCTTGGACCTTAGGTGGTCGTTCAATCACTCGGCGGACCAGCTCTGGGAGCAACTCGATCCGGAGCTCTGGGCACTGACCCATAACCCTTTGGTTCTGTTGCAAACGGTATCGCGGGAAAAACTGCAAACTGTCACCTCGAACCCCGGATTCCAAAAACTTCTGGCCGATCTACACCGCCAGAAAGTACTTGCCGAAGCGTCGGAAGCGTGGTTCCAAAAGGCGCACCCGCAATCGGGCGTGTCGACAGTTGCGTATTTCTCGATGGAGTTCATGCTGAGCGAAGCGCTGCCAATTTATTCTGGCGGACTCGGAAACGTTGCTGGCGATCAACTCAAAGCCGCAAGCAACATGGGCGTCCCGGTTGTCGGCATTGGCTTGCTCTATCAGCAAGGCTATTTTCGGCAGGAAATCGATGCCCAAGGCCACCAACAGGCTTTGTACCCATTCAATGATCCCGGCCAGCTTCCGATTCGGCCGGTGCGCGAGCCAAACGGCGAGTGGCTGCGCCTGGCCGTTGCTTTGCCTGGCCTTGAGTTGCGGATCAGAGTCTGGAAAGTACAGGTGGGCCGGGTCAAATTGTATTTGCTCGATACCAACGATCCCGCAAACCTTCCGTCCTTCCGCGGCATAACCTCTGAACTGTACGGTGGTGGTCCGGAGCTGCGTTTAAGACAGGAGTTAGTCCTCGGCATTGGAGGCTGGCGGCTCCTTCGAGCCTTGGGACTCGAGCCCGAGGTCTGCCATCTCAACGAAGGTCATGCCGCATTTGCGGTGTTGGAACGGGCGCGTTCCTACATGGAGGACAATGGCAAACCATTTGATGTCGCGCTTGCCGTAACCCGCGCCGGCAACCTTTTTACGACCCACACTCCCGTGGAGGCGGGCTTTGACCGCTTTGCTCCCAGCCTGATCGAACCTTACCTCAAGAACTACGCCGAGGAGAAACTGGCGATTTCCTTCGACGAGCTTCTTGCGTTGGGGCGGCGCGATCGTCACGACTCGTCCGAACCGTTCAATATGGCATATCTTGCGATCCGCGGCAGCGGCGCCATCAACGGCGTCAGCAAATTGCACGGTCATGTGAGCCGACGGCTCTTCCAGCCCCTATTTCCCAGTTGGCCCGAGGCAGAGGTGCCGGTAACGCACGTGACCAACGGAGTGCACACCCCTACCTGGGACTCTGCACCAGCAGACCGCTTATGGGAACTTCACTGCGGAAAACAATACTGGTACGGAACACTGGCAGATAAAGAAAAAGACATTCGTGCCGCCGGCGATTTCGACCTCTGGCAACTCCGCGCAGATAGCCGAAAGGCTCTCGTTGGGTTGGTCCGAAGACTTTACGGCCGTCAAATAGCAGCGCGGGGAGCGTCGCCGGAAGACCTCGCGCAGGCCGCACAGATACTCGATGAAAACACCTTGACTTTGGGATTTGCCCGCCGCTTTGCCACATACAAACGCCCGAATCTTCTGCTGCATGACCAGGCGCGGCTCCTCAATATTCTGATGAATCCAGGGCGCCCTGTTCAGCTCGTGCTTGCAGGCAAGGCGCATCCCCAGGACGTCGAGGGGCAGCAAATGATCACGCAGTGGTTCGAGTTTGTTCGCCGCCCTGAGGTTCGATCCAGGGTGGTCTTCCTTTCGGATTATGACGTTCTCATGGCGGAGCATCTCGTTCAGGGCGTGGACGTCTGGGTCAACACCCCGCGACGGCCTTGGGAAGCAAGCGGCACAAGCGGCATGAAGGTACTGGTGAACGGCGGGTTGAATCTTTCGGAACTCGACGGCTGGTGGGCGGAGGCGTATTCCCCCGAAGTCGGCTGGGCGATCGGAGACGGGCGCGAACATGGGGATGACCCTTCCTGGGACGCAGCTGAAGCTGAAAGTCTCTATGCGGTGCTCGAAAAAGAAGTGATCCCAGAGTTTTACGCCCGCGACGAGCACGGAATTCCACGAGGCTGGGTTGCCCGCGTGCGCGAAAGTATGGCCCGCTTGACTCCGGCCTTTTCAACCAATCGCGTAGTCCGCCAATATACCGAAGAACACTATCTCTCGGCGGCGGCAGCATTTAGCCGGCGTGCCGAGAATCGGGGTTCAACGGCAGCAGATCTCGTCGCCTGGCAGGCTGAACTGGCGAAGCATTGGCCGGCGCTGCGATTCGGCCCAGCAACCGTAGAGCTTGAGGGCGAGCAATATCTATTTCACGTGCAGGTCTTTGTTGATGATATCGACCCCGATGCCGTGAGCGTCGAACTCTACGCGGAGGCGCAGAAAGACGGGGAGCCAATCACGCAAGCGATGACACGTGGCGAACCCATGGCCGGTGCGGCGAGTGCCTTCACCTACAGTGCTTCTCTTCCGACAAGTCGCCCTGTTGCTGACTACACTCCCCGTCTCGTTCCGCGGCACGAAGGAGCGTTCGTGCCGCTTGAGGCTCCTTTCATCTTGTGGCACGAAGCTCCGTCCTGGCGATGAATTTCGGACGCGCTGCCACACCGCTGTTAGGACATGTCATTCGAACGCAGGCTTCGATCAATACTTTCATACAAATTCTTCTTGCAGTCATGCTCCTTCGCATTCTCAGTTCTGAATGACTGCATCACCAAACCCACCAAGGACGAACGACTTGGGGGAGTGCGCTTGCGGCCAGTAACCAATACCTAAGTACAATAGACGCCGCTGGCTACAAGGCTGATGATGCTGTTGTGGGTTGTCGCCAAGAAGGGAGTCCATGGTGACAGACTCAGTCGCATTTTTGATGGGCAGCCCTGAGAGTTGTGAGCGGCGCTTCGGAGGGAGCACGCTGGATTTGCCAATCTACGCTGGAGGATATGCACGGTTCTCCGCGTTCAGGAAATCTGTTTTTGAGTGCGGACTGAGATATCCATGATAAATCCACGCTCACTTGTGTCGATCGTTGACGATGATGAATCGGTCCGCGAATCGCTGCCAGATCTACTCAACGAATTCGGTTTTGCGTCTGAGACATTCTCTTCTGCCGAAGAGTTCCTTGCTTCCGGTGGAGTCGCGCAAACGCAATGTTTGATCCTCGACGTTGCCATGCCGGGAATGTGTGGGCCCGAACTCCAAGATGAATTGAACCGTCGCAAGATCAGAATTCCCATTGTTTTTATCACCGGACAATTAGACGAAAGGTTACGATCGAGGTTAATCGGGCAGGGTGCAATCGCCTACTTGATCAAGCCCTTCAGTGATGCTGCGATGCTCGAGGCGCTGAATTGCGCGTTTCAGGTCAAATGATCGTTGTTCTGTGGAATTGTGTCGCAGATATACAATGGCTCATGCAAGTTCACTTTATTTTGGAGTCAGGGCTTGCCCATGCCAGAGACCCCGTCAATTGTTCTCGTCGTCGACGACGACGTCTCTATTCGCGAATCGCTAGAACTCCTGCTCCGCGATGAGGGCTTCGATGTGGAGACATTCGTTTCCGCGCAGGAGTTTCTCGGCCGCCCGCCCGTAACTGTTCCAAGTTGCTTGGTGCTGGACATATCTCTTCCCGGACTCAACGGTCTCGATCTGCAGAAACGTGTTGCGGTGGAACGGCATGAGATGCCGATTATCTTCATCACAGGCCATGGAGATATTCCCATAACCGTGCAAGCGATGAAGGCGGGAGCTGTGGAGTTCCTGACGAAACCCTTCAGTGACGAAATTCTGCTGAATGCCGTTCGCCATGCCCTGGTACGCAGCAAGGCATTGCTTGACCGCTCCCGAGAGATGCTGGCTTTGAAAACCCGGTACTTGTGCCTCAGCGCTCGCGAACGTGAAGTGATGGCGTTAGTGGCCGCCGGCTTGCCCAACAAACAGGTTGGCAGCGAACTGGGGATCAGCGAAATTACAGTCAAAGCACATCGCGGCAGCATGATGCGAAAGATGAAAGCTGAATCCCTCGCAGAATTAGTAAGCATTGCCACACGTCTCCGCTTGGTGCGCCCATCTGGGTCCACTTTGCGCCCGGTTAGGTAGGCTTCAAGCCGACACTGGGATGCGTCACTCTGTCTTCGTTGAGACTGTGGCCATTCAGGCCGGCACTAAGGTATCGATCAATACCTTCGTCTGATGTTGCGTCTGCATCCATTGCTGCTCCAATAATTCTGTGCACCAGCATGGGCTGTTGTTTTTGCAGTTTCGGGCAGGAAGGGATCGATCTCTCCGAGCTTGCCGGGGACAATAGGAGCTCACTATGGCAAGCGGCATGACAGTCATCGTCACCGGCGGCTCGCAGGGGATCGGCGCCGCCATCGTTCAGGCGTTTCTGGAGCGCGGCTATAACGTAGTGGCAACCTCGCGGAGCATCTCAAAGGCGGGGTTCGCGCCATCTCCCAACCTCGCTCTGGTAGATGGAGATATCAGCCGGGAAGAGACTGCGGGGGAGGTGGCGAAAACCGCGATCGAGAGGTTCGGCTCGATCGACCATTTGGTGAATAGCGCGGGCATCTATTTTTCGAAGCCATTCACGGAGTACACCGCCGAGGAACTTCGCGGCTTTGTCTCCACTAACCTTTACGGGTTCGTCTTCATCACGCAGCTGGCCGTGCGGCAGATGCTGGCTCAAGACAGCGGGGGCAGCGTGACCAGCATCAGCGCATCGCTGGCCGATAACCCGATCGTGGGGGTTCCTGCATCAGTTCCGATGATGACCAAGGGCGGCATCGACGCGATCACACTGAGCCTCGCGAACGAATACGCTAAAGACAAGATTCGTTTCAACGCCGTCGCGCCGGGCGTTGTGGACACGACCCTGCACAAGGGCAACCTGAAGGCGCGGTCGCCAATGGGCACGATTTCCGAGCCGAAGGACATCGCCGACGCTGTTGTTTATCTGACAGAAGCCAGTCACGTAACCGGGGAGGTGCTGCACGTGGACGACGGCGCGCACGTGGGCCGATGGTAGCCAGTAGAGGCGCCACGAGATCGACATATCGGATATTCGCGAGCATTGCAGTGTTGGTACTGATGCTCGCAACCGCGCTCGGCACAAATTCCCAGACAAAGGATAAAGCAATGGAAAAGCGGGTCTTTTATCGCACAGTTAAGGTCAATGGGCTCTCCATCTTCTATAGGGAAGCTGGGCCGAAAGATGGGCCGGTCATTCTCTTGCTGCATGGCCTTCCGTCGTCGTCTCGGATGTTTCAGCCTCTATTGACGCGGCTTTCAGACAGATATCATCTGGTTGCGCCGGATTATCCGGGCTTCGGGCACAGCGACTGGCCGGACCCGAAGGAGTTTCCCTACACCTTCGACCACATCGCC
>JBEKOA010000064.1:0-21987 GCA_049522255.1 Occallatibacter sp. | reverse complement strand
TTACGTGCAGCGATTGCGGGCAGGACTTCACCTTCACCGCTGCTGATCAGACGTTCTTTCAGGAACGTGGTTATTCGACCCCAAAGCGTTGCAAGAATTGCCGTCAGGCAAAGAAGAACGATCAGGGGGGGTCCGGCTACCGTTCGGCTCCGGCACAGGGTACACCTGTGATTTGTTCGGGTTGCGGCCAGCCTACAACAGTGCCTTTTGAGCCGCGTGGCGATCGCCCGGTCTTTTGCCGGGATTGCTACCAGGCCCGCAAGGGCAGCGGCGGTGGTGGCGGAAGTTCGCGCGGCCGCGGGCGATAACGCGTTTCGAGCAGGTCCGGTGGCTGCATTGGCCATCGGACCCGCCTTCATGCGACAGACTCAGGCAAAGTTCCACGGTAACCCCCGCCGTTTTGGCTGTGGTTTGCGTCGACGAACTTTGAACACTGGAGTTTTGTTTAGTCCTCAATTCACAAATTCTCATTCGGGATGATCCAGTGGGTAACCGCACATGAGGCGGCTGCCCTTTTTTGTTGCCGTGGTCGGCAGCGCGTAAATCCATTCTTTTCTGCTTACAATCTCTGTGTCGGCACTTAGCCGGGATCGTCTCTTCTCAAGATGCAGACGTCTGAGATAGACACGGAGATTTATGATCTATAGACTAGCAATCACGCAATCCCAGGTCACTGAATGGTCCTGTTTTTCGTCATTATCGGTTTGGCTGCAACTCTAGTGGCGGCAGGCATCATTTACCAATGTTTGGGCGCGCGCAGCGACCGCCTGCGCTACGCCGCGCAAGGCCGTTGGATCGATATCGGAGGCCGGCGCAAACTCTACCTGTTGGAAAAGGGATCGAGCGGACCGACCGTTTTGTTTGAAGCGGGGATTGCGGCCACCAATCTCAACTGGTTTCACATTCAAGAGACAGTCTCGCAGTTTGCGACCACAGCGTCGTATGACCGCGGCGGGCTGGGCTGGAGCAGCAAATGCCGCACGGCGCGGACGCCCGCGAATATAACCTCTGAGCTGCATCAATTGCTGAAGCAAGCCGGCATCAAGCCGCCCTACATCCTGGTCGGACACTCATTTGGCGGGCTGGTGATGCGCCGCTTTGCGCTCAATTATCCGGAAGAAGTGACCAGCGTGGTGCTGGTGGACCCGATGCGCTGCGAAGAATGGCCGCCGATGAACCCAGGCAAACAATCCGAGATTGACCGCGGCAAACGACTCTCGCGCTTTGCGATTCCGATCGCGCAAGTCGGCCTCGCCCGCCTGGCTGTTACTTCGCTCTTCTGCCGTTCGGGGCGCGTCGCAGAGCAGTTGGCTGGCGCCGCCGGAGATGGCGGAAAGCATGTGCTCGCTCGCATTAAGAACGAGGTGGGCAAGATGCCGCACGAGGTCTGGCCCGTTGTTGCGGCCCACTGGTCGCGGCCCGGTTACTACGCCGGCATGCGCAGCCATGTCGCGGCCGTGCCCGACACCGTCAGGGAGATGCAGAACGCCGAGCCGATTCTCGACATCCCGGTGCTGGTGCTGACGCCGGGGAAATCGACCCCGCTGTCAGACGAAGACATTGCCCGCATCGGCAACAGCGTTCAGCAGGTCATCGCCAAGGGAAGCGCGCATTGGATTCATCTCGACCAGCCCGATCTGGTGATCGATTCGATTCGGGAGATGGCGATGGCCGCCGCTCAACCAGCCGCAGTTATAGCCTGATATGATCGGGCTTCTCAAATTGAATTAGCGTCCCGGTATTCATTAAGACTTCTTATCGCTCCATCCTTACCTGAATATGGCTGGAATGCTGTCTAGAATAAAGGTTGTACCCAGAAAACAGAAGAACGAGGCAAGAGATGGGCTTCGATACCTTATTCATGCCTGGAATCATTCTGTGTGTTGGAATTCTGACGATCTGGTTGGGCTTTCGCAGATTCCTCTCGGTCTCAGGCAACGGCCCGCGTAAATGCCTGAAATGGATCGAGCGGGCCGTTCTGTTGCCCGTGATTCTTCTGGTGCTGTGCATCACGGGAGTCAGCGCACTCAATACGGTCAAGATCTGGTCATTCCATCCGCACTAATCAACTCCCGGAGAGATCTACCTCGTCGACGGGCACATGATGCACATCGACTGCACAGGCAGCGGCTCGCCAACGCTCGTGCTGGAGTCAGGATGGGGAAGCAGTTGGCAGATCTGGATCAAAGTTCAGGCTGCACTCTCAAAGACCACGCGCGTCTGCTCGTATGACAGGCCTGGGTACGGCTATAGCGATGCACAGCCCGATCCGCGCGATGCCGACCACATCGCCATCGAGCTGCACAGCCTTCTGACTCAAGCCAAGATCACAGGACCAATCGTCTTGATGGGCCACTCGGTTGGAGGCCTCTTCATTTGCGATTACGCCACACGGTATCCAGAAGAAGTCGCAGGACTAGTCTTTGTAGATGCGGTATCGCCCTCGTGGGGGCTCGGGAAGGTGAACGCATTGCCGCACTGGTTCGCCAGGCTGGGCCTAAGAACGGCATGCAGCACGAATACCTTCTTTCTGGTCGGATCGTGCGCGTGGCCAAGACCCGGAACTGGCCCGCGCTGGAAACTGGCGATAGGAGGACTTTGTCATCCGCAAGTTTGCGCGCTTGGGCCAGAGAGCGACAGTTTCGCACGCTCTGGAGAGGAGACCGTTCAAACCGGCCCATACGGCGCGCTTCCCATCCTGATCATTTCTCACGATCCGGCGAAGTGGCCCGCGGATTGGGAAAACGCCTGGAGCACGATGCAAGAGGATTTGAAAAAGCTCTCCACGCGGAGCCGCAGAATCGTGGCAAGAAACAGCACGCATGTCATTCAGCTTGAGCGCCCGGACCTGCTCAATAAAGAGGTACCGCTGTTCATTGAACAGATTCGCGGGACAGCCGCGCAGCCGGCTAGTTACGGCTCGACGGTTACGGAATGACGTTCCCTCTTAGAAGCTCCCTGGCTCCCCTTCACTAGCTCTGGCACCAGCACCGGCCTGCTCAATGGCTATCGGCTCGCGAAGCGGCACTTTGATACCGGACTCTGGAACCGGCCGAATGACTGGCGGCTTCGCAACGGTAACTTTCCTGGCCTGAACCTTGGGGATCGAGGCAACGGCAGTCTTCTTCCTGGCGGGCGCGGGCTTGCGAGCGGGAGCCTTCGCCACGGGCTTTGCTGCGGCTTTTTTGCCCGCCGACTTCGCAGGTGCCTTGGCTTTAGGTTTTGCCGCGGCCCTCTTACCCGCCAGCTTTGCAGTAGTCTTTGCTGTGGGCTTGGCGACAGCCTTTGCCAGTCGATTGGCAGGAGCCTTTGCCGCAGGTTTCTGAGCGGCCTTGACTGACCGTTTGGTGGTTGACTTCACCGCAGGCTTTTGAGCGGGCTTGGCCGGCTTCCTCTTATTCTTGTTCTTGTTGGAAGCCTTCGCCGGCGCCTTCTTCACCACGGGCTTTGCCTTTCGAGCTGGCTTTTTGGCCGGAGCAGCAGGAGCCTTGGCCAAAACGGGCCGGGAATCACTGGGCCGAGCAGCGCTTGCAGTTGGTGTGGACGATGGCAATTGGATGGGCGCCGCTTCCTGGTGCGCGGCTGCGGCCTTAGACTGCTGCAAGTGCCATTGGCCATCTTCGCCCTTCACATAGGTGGCGCCCCTGTACGTGCGCGTTTTGGGTTCGTCCTGCTGGCTGGGGGCGCTGGCGGCTTGCATCCACTCCTGTTGCGCGCCTGTTCGGTAGGAGCGGCCCGCAGTTTCCTCTGTCGAGGACTCCGTCCGGTCTAAGGGAGTCACCCGTGTTGGCGCGTTCCTCGCGGCAATGTCAGGCTGGGCCTCACCAGTCGGAGTACGAGCATCATCCGGGTCGGCAGCCAACCCCAACCGCGTCATGGAAGGCGCCCTATCTTGGGTCGCGAGCTTTGACCAAATGCTCCGGCCAAATCCCTTCAAGCTAAAGCCTGTCCTCTTTTCAGAGATCGCGGGCAAGTCGGAGTCGGGAGGCGCCAACTGCCCAGCTACCCGGGAGAATGGTGTTCGAACCGGTCTGGCGGAAGTAGAGGAACTTTGCCCTTCGGCAACGCCTGTCGTTCGAGGCTCGAACCGGTTGATGACGAAGTCGGGCTTGGGACCTCCAGCCGCGAGGAACTGGGAAACCAGGCGATTTGAGTTAGCCACGCCAGAACTGCCGGGCTTCATGACCAGGTAGATTGTCGTGCCATCTTCCAAGACAGCCGAACCCATCAAATCGAGTCCCGGACCCACTTCGATGGGGCCTTTATGTGCCCCAACCTTGACCAGCGCATTCGTTGGAGCGTCGGCCATAGGGGTTGCAGGACCCTTTTGCGGGTGCTTTTGAGCAACCTTGACCGTCGCTTTGGCAGGAGCCTTTACCGGAGGTTTTTGAGCAGCCTTGACCGGCTCCTTGACCGAAGTCTTCGAAGCTGCCTTTACAGGCGAGGACTTTGGCCGGTGAACGGACTTCTCGGCCGGAAGAGAGGGAGCCTTGGCCGCCACAGGCTCGGGCTCGACCTTGAGTTCCGTCGCATAGGCACCGCTGTCGAAAGCTCTCGTATCTGGCGCCGGCAACGGGATACTCTGCGTCGCTTTGGTAACGGTGAGCTGAACACTAGCCTGCACTGAGGTGTAATCCAGAGAATCGGCCGGCATAAAGGTTGCCAGAAGCGAATGCGTTCCCGGCAGGAGCACTTCATCCGCGCCAGGAGTGTAGATCAAGGTTCCTGGAACCAATGCTGTGGCATTGAGTTGAGCGGCGCCGAGCGCGGTGCCATGAGAGATGGCGGCAGGCGCTGGCCACGTTACGATGGGTGTTGCTTTGGTCACCGCAAGCGAGACAGAGGCCTTCGCCGTGTTGTATCCGATGTTGTCCGCGGGAGTTAAGACCACAGAGAGCGTGTGCTCACCCGCAGACAACACCTCGCCCAAAGCAGGAGTGTAGACGAGTGTTCCCGGCGCCGACGCCGCAGCGTTGAGCTGAACGATGCTCAAAGCGGTGCCAAAGGCTATCGGAGCGGGGGCAGGCCAGGTGATGGCTGGCTCTGCCTGGGTGACAATGAGCGAAACGGTTGCTTGCGCCGAGGTGTAGTTGGCATCGTCCTTCGGAGCGAACTCGGCCGATAGCGTCTGGACTCCTGGTGTGAGCAATTCGCCCAGGCCAGGCGTGTAGTCAAATGTCCCCGGAACCGATGCCATGGCATTAAGTTGAATGGCGCTGAGGGGGTTCCCGTAGACGACCGAAACGGGCGTCGACCACGCGATGATCGGCGTTGCCTGGCTCACGGTGAGCGAGACGGTGGACTCCACTTTGGCGTAGCTCGCTGCGTCCTCCGGAGTAAAGGCCGCCGAGAGTGTGTGGTCTCCCGCCGTGAGCACTTCGTCTGCCGCCGGAGTATAGGCAAATGTCCCCGGAACCGATGCCGTGGCATTGAGCTGAGCATCGCTCAGCGCAGTGCCGTAGACGATCGGATCAGGCGTTGACCATTCGATGGCCGGCGTTTCCTTCTCGGTGGACGCCGCCTCGTCATTTGAATCCCGGGCCGGAGTTATCTGCAGGTGCCATCTGCCATCATCACCCCTGACGTACGTGGCGCCCTGGTAGACTCGCGTTTCAGGCTCGCTCTGCTCGATGGGAGGGGGGGCGCTTTGCGCCGCATCCTCGTTCGTCTCCGAAAGATCGTCAGGCTTCCCGTTGTCGCCCGCAGTCAAAAGCGGTGGAGTTGCCGCAGGCTCGTACTCCTCGGGAGCAGAATTGGCGGGAGACCCGTGCAGATTAGCCGGCGGTTCGGGTTGGCTCGCGGTATAGAAACCAGTGGTCTTGTCTCTCTGCGGCGACAGGTCGAGCTGCGTATAGGTCGGCGTCTCTTCGGGAGAGGAGATCTTGGCAGAGATACTGCGGCTGATCTTCTTGAGACTGAAGCCCGATGCCTTTTCCTGAGCCGGTGGCATGCCGCAGGCGCACCGGGCCATCTGCCGGATGAGCCGGGAGATGGGCGAGTCCTCGAGCGCCAGCGGGATGGCGGTGTGTTGCATGCGGCGCACCGCCGCATAATCGTTGGGAATCTTCCACTGGGCCGGCCGGGTAAGCGCTTTCGTGATCTGGTCCTCAGCAACCCCCAGAGCGCGCGATTGAAACCGGTTGAGCACGATTTCGAGCTTGGGAACATCGGTACTGAAATACTGCGAGATCAGACGATTGGAGTTGCGCAGTCCGGCGATTCCCGCCTGGATCACCAGGTAGATTGTCGCGCCATCTTTGAAAAGACCCGTACCCATGAGATCGAGGCGGGAACCCATGTCGATGACCACGTTTTCAAAGTCCTGCCGCGCAACCGTGAGCAGCTTGTCGATGGCGTCATTGGGGGCGTCGAACTGGGGAAACTTGCCGGGAGCCGCGAGCACCGATACTCCCGAAGTGTGCTTGACGAGAAGCTTGGAGAGAAAACTCGAATCCAGGCGACCGGCGTTTTGAAGAGCATTGATCGTCGAGTATTCGGCCGACACGCCGAGGTTGAGCGCGGCGTCTCCCAAGGGAAGATCAAGATCGATCAGCAGGGTGCTTTGGCCCGACTCCTGGGCTAGGGATACCGCGAAATTGCAGGCCAGAGTGGTCACTCCGTCCCCGCCCTTGGCGCCGAGAAATGCCAGCAAGCGTCCGCCTGCCTTCTTGGGGGGGCGAGTGACAGGACGACGTGCCGAGGCCCGGACCAAAGCCTCAGCTACGGTGCCTTGCGCGAAGGGCAGGGTGAGGAACTCGCGAGCGCCGGCACGCATGCAGCGGACCAGCAACTCCGAATCAGCCTTTGCCGAGTAGACCATCACCGTAGCGGCGCCTTTAATGCAAATGCCCTCCACCAGTTCCAAGGCGTATTCCGGATCGCTGTCCAGATCGATGATGATGACACCGTAGTGCTGCTCCAGCAGCAGTGGCAATTCGTCCAGGCTGGCTGGATAGGCTGAGAATTCACGGATCTCGTTGCCTGGGCATCCAGAGATTGCACTGGCTGCTGCCCGGCGGCTCTCTTCGTCAGGGCCGATCAACGCAATGGAGAGGAAGTCTGCTCCAAGAGAGTCAGTATTCGGATCGTCGAGAAACAGAGAAGAGTCTGAATTCACGGAATTGCTGCCCCCACGCTGCACACAAGGTTCCTTTTGAATTTGCTAACTAACCAAAAGATCTAGTGTGAGTTGGAAATAATTCTACTCCAAATTGCTCGGCAGACAAGAAGGAAAAAACGTTTTACTCGCGATCGATGGAGGCCGAGGCGTGTTGCACGGCAGGGGGCTGGTGAGGCCCTCTTCCCAACCGCTATTCATCCCCCGCTGTCCCCCCTGTTTCAAGAAATAGTTCGGATCCGCAACAATCATATCGGAACCGCCTAGCGCTTCTTTCCCGGCTTTTGAGCGAGCTTCTTCCCTGCCAACTTAGGTATTTTGGCCGATTTGGAACCTGCAGCCGGAGCTGGACTCTTCTTAGAAGGCACTAGCCGGGCTGCAGGAGCCTTGAGCAGGACCTTCGGCCGAGCTTTGGCAGGCGGCTTCGCCGTAGTCTTTTGAACAGCCTTGACCACAGGCTTGCCGGGAGCTTTCGCAGCGGCCCTCTTGGGTAAGGTATTTGTCTTGGGAGCCGGCTTTTTTGCCGCAGAGGTAGCAGCCTTGGTTGACTCAGAGCGTCGTTTGGCAATGAGGGCGGTCGCCTGCGGCTTGGCTGCCGTTGTGGCAGGTTTCGGCTGGAGCGCGGGTTTAGACTCTTGATTCGATTCGGCCCTGGGTTTCAAGGCCGCTGGCTTTTCTGTCTTTTCCGGTTTGGCGGCAGCCGGAGCGGCAACTGGCCTTTTTGCTTGCGCCGGGGCGGCAGCGGGCGGCACTGCCGGCTTGGGTTGCGCCGGTGGCTTGTGTCCTCGCTTTATCTGTACCGGTTCGGGAGCCGGCTCGGAACTCATCTCATCGTCCTCATCTTCGTCTTCGCCAATCGCGGCTTCGGAGTCGTCAGCGAGATCTGCGTCCAGATCGACTTTTGGAAGATGAAGACCGAGGTCAAGGTCATCGTCCTCTCCGCCGATATCGTCCAGATCCTCATCGTCATCCAAGCCGGCCTCGGACTCCTCCTCGTCGTCGAAGGATTGCTCCTTCAGCTTGGCCTCCGCGCCACGCTTGGCACGCGGCCGCTTAATGGTGACCTGAGGTGGCGGGGCGGGTGGCGAGTGGGGCTCGAGAAAGGCGCGTGCTTCTTCCGGCGTGCTGAGCTTGCCATCGAGCAGCTCGAGAAAGACGGCATGCACGATCTCGCGATACGCAGGGATCTCGGCAGTGATGCGCATCTCTTGCATCAGGGCATGGGGGATACGCTGGCGAATCTCCGGCCAGACTTTGAGAAAGAGGTTGTAACGCTCTTTGACCGCGGAGTCCTTACTCGTAAATCCAAGCCATAGAACAGCTTCTGGATCATAGCTCATGAAAAGCTTGTAGCTGACCGAGGGGGTAGCATTCTCTTTGGCCAGGAGCTGCTTGGCAAATCCAGCGGCCAGTGCGTCCAAGCTTTCCCACTCTTCGACGAAGCCGGGACGAAGCATCAGCTTCTTGAGCGCGGCAAGTTCCTTGGGAGCCAGTTTGGCGGTCAGCAATCGCATCTGTGCCGCGGACATGTCGGATGGAACGCCCTGCACGAGCAGTTCGACGGCCAGATCGTGCAGGGCGATCAGCTTTTCCTCGTCTGCCTTTGCCGGGGTCCATGCGGGAAATAGAACTTTCATCCAGCCCTCGGCGTCGAAGGCCTGCAGAACCTTCAGTCCCTCCTCTTCGTGACCGATCTGTTCCAGTTCCCGGCTGCGGGCAGGTGCGGAGAGGTGTTCGATCACTCCGGCTTCCTTGGCATTTTCGCAGCGGGTACGGGTCTTTTGATCCATTTCCCAACCCAGGCGCGAGATATAGCGGGTGGCGCGAATCAGCAGGGACGGCTCTTCAAGAAAGCCGTAGTTTGAGACCAGACGCAGGGTCCGGGACTCGATATCTGCCGCTCCGTTCATCGGGTCCATCAGTAACCCGAAGGAGCCCTCGTTGAGGGAAATGGCCATCGCGTTGGCGGTGAAGTCACGGCTGCGGAGGTATTCCTGGATGGTCGCAGGATGGTAGACGGGCTTGCCTGGCTTCGGATACTCGGCGCGGTAGGTACTGACGAGATCGACGCGAACGGTTCCGGGAAAACACAGGTAGAGAGCGCGAGACGCCTCATCTTCGCCCCAGACTTTGCCGCCAAGCTTCTCTATTGCTTTCTTGAGCTTGAGGGCATTTCCATGCACCGCAACTTCAAGTTCACGGACGGCGTGTCCGCTGGTCAGGTCGCGCACCGCGTCGCCCGTAAGGAACAGGATTGTCCCGGCTTCGCGGGCCACATCGCGCAAATGGCGCAAGGCGTTCTGTTGTTCAGATGAGAGCCTGTTTTCCAGAAGATAGATGTAATCCGGCATTCCGATTCCTGCTTCCGTACTCCGATTTCTCAGCCAAATAGCTCATGCTGTTGTTCTTACAGCGTGGCAAGGCAATGGTTGCAAACCAGTACATTAACACAAGTAGGTGCGGTTGGAAAGGGCACATTGCACCGATGTTGAAGCTACTTCTCTTCGCTGCCCTCCCTCGCGTCGTGCGACAATTCAGAACGATGGCATCCCAACGCAAACCGGTGATCGTACGCAAGTTCTCCAGGGACTGGTGCGCCGGCTATGCGGGCACGAGCTTTGGCCAGGAGGCGGCGGAGCTGGAGATCTTGGACCTGAACGGCAAGGTGTTGCGGATTGGCTGGGAGCAGGTGAAGTGGGTCTGCTCAGTGCGCGACTTCCCTGCCGGCGAGACCGCCAACCCGGAGCGCCTCTTGCACAAGCGCTTTGCCATCCGGCCGAGGACGCCTGGCCTTTGGCTGCGGATGACCCTCACCGACGGCGAGGAGTTGGAGGGTCTGGCGGCCAACGACCGCTCGCTGGTCGAGGGTGCAGGACTGCTGCTGACCCCGCCGGATACGCGCTCGAACACGCAGAGGATCTATGTGCCGAGGCAGGCGATTCAAACACTAGAGGTGGTGAGCCTGATCGGGACAGCAGGACGCAAGCGTAGCGAAGCGACTGGGCGGGCGACGGAGCAGCCAGAGTTATTTCCGAGGGAATTGGGAGATGGATAGTTGGATGGAATTCGTCTCCCCCAGCCATCGTGCGCAGCGGGGGCGAGCTCATTCCGGTACAATTCCATTCGATGAAACTTGGCGAGTTGGCAACGAGGTTAGGCGCGGAGCTGCGCGGTAATACGGAGTTGGAAGTTACTGGCGTGAAAGGGATTGAGGAGGCCGGACCGACGGAGGTGACCTTCGTGGCCAATCCCAAGTATGGAGGACTGGCGCGCAAGACCCGAGCCGCCGCCGTCCTGGTCGAGCCGGAATTTCCAGAGATCGAGGCGGCGACTCTGCGGATCAAGAACCCTTATCTGGCGTTTTCCCGCACGCTGGGTATGTTTTATCAACCGCCGGTTTATGCGCCCGGCATCCATCCCACCGCGGTGATCGACCCAACGGCGGTTATCGGCGAGGGAGCCCACATTGGGGCCTATGTCGTGATCGGACCTCGCGTGCGGCTGGGCGATCGGGCCACCCTGTTGCCTCACGTGGTGCTCTATCCAGGCGTTCAGGCCGGGATCCGCTTCTTTGCACACGCTCATGCCGTGGTGCGGGAGGATTGCATTCTGGGGGACGACGTATCCCTTGAGAATGGCGTCATCGTGGGCGCGGACGGCTTCGGATTCGCCAAAGATGAAGCTGGCCACTGGGAGAAGATTCCGCAGTCGGGCCCGGTGCGGCTGGGCAACCGGGTGGACGTGCAGGCCAACGCCACGATCGACCGGGCAACGGTGGGAGAGACGCGGATCGGCAACGGGACCAAGATCGACAATCTGGTGCAGGTGGGCCATGCGTCGCATGTGGGAGAGGACACCATGATCTGCGCCCAGACAGGACTGGCCGGCTCGTCGGAGGTGGGCAGCAACGTCATCCTGGCCGGACAGGCCGGGGTGGCCGGGCATTGCACGGTGGGAGACGGCGTGATTCTTACGGCGCAGAGCGGCATCTCGCACGACATTCCCGCGGGCAAGATGATCTCCGGATCGCCGGGCTTCGACAACCGCATGTGGCTCAGGGCGGTAACCGTCTTCCAGCGGTTGCCGGAGTTGTTGAAGCGGCTGGATCGGGTGGAAAAGAAGCTGGCCGCGCAGGAATCGGGACCGAACCAGAGCGGTGGCCGAGAGTGATGGATGACGACGGCCGTTTTTGGACAGGCCAACCGGCCTTGAAAGGACTGAGTGTAATCCTTCTGGCGGCGCTCACCACTTTGACGGGCTGCCACTCATACCACATTGATGCAACGGTCGAAAACCGGACCGGCGGGACGATTCAACTGCTTGAGGTTGATTACCCCAGCGCCAGCTTTGGGGCAGACAGCCTGGCGGCTGGCGCGGTGTACCACTATCGCATCCAGCTGCGCGGCAACGGGCCTCTCAAGGTGCAATACACCAGCAGCGATAGGCGGCAGATTCAGATTGAAGGACCGGCTTTGGCGGAGCCGCAGGAGGGCCGGCTGGGAATTGTGCTGCTGCCCGGCGGCAAGGCGGAGTTTCATCCAGAGCTGCCAGACGCCCTGATTCGGACCAAGCTGAATCAGTGATCGACACAGACCCATTCGGGCGAATCTGTTGATCTCCAGCGCAACAAAAAGCGGAGCGATTCCAAGATGAAATCGCTCCGCATTCCTTGCTGATTCAATCGAATTGAAGACGGCTCAGTGCACCATGCCCTGGAAGAGCGGGGATTGGAGCAGGGCGGAGAATTGCGAATCGGTCGTGGAGAAGTGGATGGTCATGCGGCCGGAGTCGGAGGCGAAGGAGGTGGCCGTCAATGCCTGTTTTTCGGCGTCGGTGCCGCTCATCTTGCGGACCGTCACCGCAGCCGTCAGGAGCGAAGAGAGAGTGGCCGAGGCAAATGAGTCGCCGGTGGAGATGGTAAGGTCGAACTTCACGCCGTGCTGGAAGTTCATCGAGTACCAGGAGCCCTGCAGCTTCTTGCGCACGGAATCAAAGTCGGCCAGCGAACCGGCCTCGCCCATGATCTGAGTCATCATGGTCTCGGTGCCTTTCTTGTCGAGGATACTCCACAATGGCTCCGAGTCGACAGACTTCATCGCATCCATCATGGTGGTGTTGTTGAGCAGGCTGGGCGAAATGCCGTCGCGGGCATCAAGGGCCTTTTCCACTGCATCGGAGTCGCCGAAGACCATGGTTGAAGCGTCGACAAAGCAAACTACCATGCCGGTCTTGGACAGCGGATAGACCTTGTTGGTGCGCACCAGCGTGGGCTTTACCTTTTGTTTTTTGAAGTTGGCAAGAATATCCTGCACCGAGAACTGACCCTGAGCGATTCCGACAGTGTCCAGTTTGTCGTCCCCTTCCTTGGGGCGAAAGAGAGCAAAGGCCAACTGTTCGACATCGTGGTTTTCGTTCAGGCCGGATTTGTCCAGCGCTTCTTCAAAACGCTTCAGCTCTGGCGGCATGACGCGGTTACGCAGATCGGTGGCCGCCGTCGAGTTCTCCATCGTGTGATAGTCGATGGTCACCAACTGCTGCACGTCATGCGGAATCGCGTTGCGGGCATCGGTGGACAACTGGGCCGCCGGCGCAGAAGCAACCGCGGCAAACAATAGAAGAACCGGAATTGAGACTCTCAGAATAGCTTTCAACGAATTCATCCTCCACAGTTGCGGCAATCTTTGGATCGAAGCGCGGGAGCCGGTCTAAAACTCCGATTTCATCCCTAAACCCGACGGCCAAAACGCCGTTTCTGTTCCGCTCTCATTTTACCTGTTAGATGTGGACCGATGCTCTTTCAAGCCACCGGAGCCGCTCCTGCCTCTCCCGGCCAGGCCAAAGGTGTTGCAAGTCGGCGCTCCAGGATCTTGCTTTGCTCATCGAACCCAGTCAATTGACGCATCCACTCGCTATCCCGCTCATAAGCCGCCTCGGGGAGCAGGCCGATGATCTCACCCTCGACGGGCGTGGCCTTGTGGCGCAGGGCCAGGGTCGTGGCCGCGCGAAAAACTTGAGAGATGGGCGTGACCTCGAAGTCGGTAATATTCATTGTGAGCTGCGCCCGGCCTTGCGCAAGCACACCCAAGGCTTTTACGCCCTTGAGGCCGCCGGAGGCAGCGCGAAGCTCGCGGGCAATGGCGCGCACCACGGCAACGTCGGCCGAGTCGAAATAGATGTTGTAGGCCACCAGAGTCTTGCGCGCGCCGACAGCGCATGCGCCGGCGGTAGGATGGACGCCGGGACCGCCAATGTCGGGGCGGCGGGAGGAGTCCTTGCCGGCGGCCTCGCGCAACCCTTCAAATTGGCCCCGGCGCACCTCGTCGAGGTTGGCGCGATCAGGCCTCGCGGCAGCCGCCTCGTAAAAGAAGACCGGCACGTTGAAGCGGCGCCAGATCTCCAGGCCAGCCTGCCGGGCGAGCAGCGCGCACTGCTCGAGCTTGATGCCTGAGATGGGAACAAACGGGATGACGTCGGCCGCGCCAATGCGTGGATAGACTCCCTGCTGACGGGTCAGGTCGATCAGTTCGGCGGCCTTGCCCGCGCCGCGCACGGCGGACTCGACCACCGCGCCGGGATCGCCTGCAATGGTGACCACCGAGCGGTTATGGTCGGGGTCCATGGACCAATCGAGCAGAGACACCCCCTCGACGCGCATCGCGGCCACAATGGCCTCGACCCGCCGGGCATCTCTGCCCTCGGAGAAGTTTGGTACGCACTCGATGACCGGTCCGCTCATGATTTCTTTCGACCTTATTTCCAGAAGGAATAGCCCAACTGGAACTGAATGCTCGCGTTGACGCCGGGATTGCGGTCGCCCAGCGAGGCGGAGGAGATGTGAACGGCGTTCACCCCCAGGTCGATCGAACGCCTGGCGCGGGTGAAGTAGTGGACGCCAATGCCGCCCTGAGGCGAGAAGTTCCACACACAGGTCCCGCCGTCGATCCCCGGCTGGCCGTCGGACGGCGGTGTGCTCATCACATTCGGCGGATACTTGTGCGTTGTGTAGATGAGCCCGCCCGCGCCCTGAAACCATGGCTGAAAACGCCGTGACCTGGTAAGAAAGTTCCAGCGGAAGATGACCGGCTCAATGCTGACCCCGCGAAAGGTGCCACCGCCGGTCGGCAGAGGACATTGGTACGGCGTTCCCCCGCCAACCGGGACGCATGTGTAATCCTGCACGTGCGGCGGTGGAGTGTAGCTCTGCCAGAGAGGCATGATTTCGCCTCCTAACTCAAACTGGCCAGTCAGAATGCCCGCATGAAGAACCGGCGTCAAAGGCTTCGACAAATGAAAGCCGGCCCACAGAAACTTATAGGCCGAACGATCTCCAACGCCGTTGCCATAGTTAACGAACGGGCCGTACTCCCAGTTCTTCTCCTGGCGAACCTGGGCTACCGGGTTATCGGCTACAGGAACAGGCGCGGTCGCTGCGTCGTTTGAAGATTCCGCTTTGGAAATGCTTGTACCGACCATGAGGGCTCCGGCCATCAAGACAAGTGCGGACAGCTTTGCAGGTTGCGTCAACGTTCATCCCTTCCCTGGTGAGATTCTTCACTCTCCGCAAAAAGGCCGCCACAATCGGGCGGCCTTTCGAGCGCCTGATGCCAATCGCTTTAGCCGGCTGCGGCTTCCATTTGCTCGGCGTCCATATCGAAGTTCGAATAGACGTTTTGCGTATCGTCGAGGTCTTCAAGCACTTCGAGCAGACGCATCATCTGGCCTGCGGTATTGCCCTCGAGCTTGGTATAAGTGGAGGCCACCATGGTCACTTCGCTCATCACTGTAGGAATGCCGGCAGCCTTGACGGCCGCTGCGACGGCCTCGTGCGCAGCCGGCTCGGTCACAATCTCCCAACTGTCGCCTTCGTCGTTCAGGTCCTCGCCGCCATGTTCGAGCACGATGTCCATCAACTGCTCTTCGGTGGCCGCGCCCTTTTCAACTGCGATCAGGCCCTTCTTCGAGAACATGAAGCGCACGGAGCCTGTTTCTCCCAGATTCCCGCCGTTCTTTGCGAAGGCGTGGCGGATCTCGCTGACCGCGCGATTGCGATTGTCGGTCAGCACATCCACGATAATGGCGACGCCGCCGGGGCCATAGCCCTCGAAGGAAATCTCTTCGTAGCTGACGCCTTCGAGTTCTCCGGTGCCGCGCAGGATCGCGCGCTTGATGTTGTCCTGCGGCATATTCTCGGCCTTTGCCGCCAGAACGGCGGTGCGAAGCCGGGCATTGGTGTCAGGGTTGCCGCCGCCCTTTGCGGCGACCGCGATTTCCTTGAGCAGGCGGGTGAATATCTTGCCGCGCTTGGCATCGAGCGCGCCCTTCTTGTGCTTGATTGTGGCCCATTTGGAATGGCCGGACATGGGAACCTCAGTGATAGTGAAAGATGGCGGTGCGGGCACGCACCTGACCTTGTGAGTATACCACCGGGGTGGGTCGTCAAGACGCCCCAACCCACGGCGAATCGCAGAGGGGACACTTCTCTTTGGGAACCCCGAGATTGGCTCTGCAAGTCGCTGTGCGCAAAGGCCAGCATCTTTTCCGCCGATTGTCGCTGGAATAAGGGATCTCGGAGCTTCGTCTCAGGCCGCTTTCCGCCGAGTTGTGAAGACCGATATGCTGCTACGATTGCCGGGATCTGCGCCGCGCTGCCGCGATCAATGCAATCAATCCAGACCCAACCAGCGAGAGGCTCGCCGGCTCTGGCGTATCAGCCGTCTCAGTCCATGTGCCGGACTCGGTTAAGTTTCGCGCTCCGTACGCACTTCCGTCTCCCGGTTCGGTTTCGCCGACATCTTCCATCGTCGTCGAACCGTCCGTTTCATCAAAATCTGCAGTGATGATAGTTCCGGCGGAAGAATTTGAATTCCAGACGAACTCGTCCTCTACCACCCACTGGCTAATCAACCCGTTCGAGTCGGTGACAAACCCGAATGCGTTCATCATCGAGTCGCCGCTGGCACTGCTATCGCTGTCGACTCCGTCTGAGATAAACCAGGAATCCGGCGTGACGTAGGCGCCGAAGCCGGCGCCTAGTGGCGCGTCCAGGGCAACCGAAACGGTGACAAAGTCACTGGCCGTATACGGACCGGGGGGATCAGAAAGATCAGTGAATGGATCTCCGGTGTAGGTGTAGGTCGTCTCCGCCACCATGGGAAGCGGCAGAAGAAGCGCGGCCAGCAAGGCCAACTTGCGAGCGTACATGCCAGTCTCCGAGTCTTACAAACTGTTGACAGCTCTTGCCTTTGTCACAGTTGCTGGGGAAAGCAACAACACCTGGCCCACTCCCGACATTGTAGCGCCGAGAGCTGGGTCGGCAACTGCGAATCGCGCCGGGGCGTGGAGAATGCTGCTGCCGTCGTCTGAAGCTGATACCCTAGAAGCATGAAATTCGGGGTTCTCGTCTTTCCAGGCTCCAATTGCGACCACGATACCTACAACGTGATTGCCGAAGTGGCTCATCAGCCTGTCTGCTTTCTCTGGCACGATTCTGAAGATCTCCAGGGCGTCGATGCGGTGCTGGTTCCAGGCGGTTTTGCCTACGGCGATTACCTGCGCACCGGAGCGATTGCGCGGTTTTCGCCCGTGATGCAGGCCGTGAAGCGTTTTGCCGACGGCGGCGGCCTGGTGGCGGGCATCTGCAATGGATTCCAGATCCTGACCGAATCCGGCCTGTTGCCGGGCGCGCTGATGCGCAATGCCGGTCTGAAGTACATCTGCAAGCAGGTTCACCTTCGCGTGGAAACTGCCGATAGTCCCTTTACGAACCAGCTTGTAAAGGGCGAGGTGCTGCAGTTGCCCATTGGCCACATGGAAGGAAACTACTTCTGCGACCCGGAGCAGTTGCGGCAACTCGAAGCCGAGGACCGCATTGCATTCCGGTACGCTTCCACCAAAGGTGAGATCACCGCAGAGGCGAATCCGAATGGCTCATTGAGCAACATAGCAGGCATTCTGAACGCTGGTAGGAACGTCCTGGGGATGATGCCCCATCCAGACCGGTCGAGCGAGTTGCTCTTGGGGTCGGCCGACGGGTGGAAGATCTTTGCCTCAATGGTCGAGGCGCTGGCAACCCATTGAGATTCCCGCGGCGCAGATTGAAGCTGGCACACGAATGATCGATATCCACAATCATCTGATCTACGGAGTGGACGACGGATCGCCCGATCTGGATACCTCTCTTGCCATGGCGGCAGAGGCCGCGGCAGATGGCATTACCCATATTGTCTGTACCCCGCACTCCAGCGAGCGCTATCCCTATCACGCGCCGCTCATCGAAGAGCGCTACCAGCAGTTGCGCCAGGCGCTGAATGGCCAGATGGAGTTGAGCCTGGGGTGCGACTTCCATATGACAGCGGAAAATGTCTACGAGGCGACAGCCAACCCTTTGCGCTATTCGATCGATGGCAAAGGATACCTGCTGATCGAATTTGGCAACACGGCGATTCCGCCGCAGATCACCGACGCCATGCTGATGCTTCAATCGACAGGCTATAGGATCATCATTACCCATCCGGAGCGGTACCCTGCAGTGCTGCTGCAGCCCGAGATACTGGCTGAGTGGGTACGCAAGGGGAGCCTGATCCAAGTAACAGCCGGCTCGCTGTATGGGCGATTTGGCAAGATGGCGGAGATCTTCTCCAACGAACTGCTGGAGCGCAACTGGATTCACTTTCTGGCCACCGACGCGCACAACACCCAATGGCGCGCGCCGCACCTGAAAAAGGCCTACAACTATGTGGCCAAACGGGCCGGCGAAGAGACCGCGCGACGGCTGTGCGTGACCAATCCGCAAGCCGCAGTGGAGGGAGCGCCGTGGCCGGCGCAGCCCGAGCCCATGGGACTTTGGGATCGTGTGCCGTTGAGATTCCACGCCAAGCGGTTTGCCGCCGCAACCCGAAAGTACAACCAAAAAGAGCCCGGCAACGAGCCTCCTGAGATCCACAAATCCGGATTCCTGAAGCGTCTCTTCGCGCGATAAATCAGCACGGGCGAAACAGGCAAAAAGCAGATGCTAGAGCCCCAGCCCACCGTCAACGGTGAGTATTTGACCCGTGATGAAGTGCGGGCCGGCGGCGAAGAACAAAACCGCCTGGGCCACGTCTTCCACGCGCCCATTGAGCTGCATCGGCGTTTTAAGCGCGAAATGCTCAGCCTGGCTGGCGTTACTCTCTTCCTGTTCGATCCAGCCGGGGGCGACGCAGTTAACGCTTACCTCGGGGGCAAAGGCTTTGGCCATCGTCTGGGAGAGCATGTGCAGGGCGGCCTTCGAGGCGCAATAGTGTGCGTGCGTCGCCCAGGCCTTGATCCCTCCAAGCGAGCCGATATTGATGATCCGGCCTTGGGCGGCGCGAAGATGAGGCAGCGCCTCGCGGGCAACAAGAAAAGGTCCGCGCGCATTGGTCTCGAAGACGGCATCCCATTGTTCGATGGTGAGGGTGTCGAGCGGGGCGGATTGAAAGATTGCGGCGTTGTTGACGACCAGATCGAGCCGGCCGAATTGAGCCACTGTGGCTGAGACAGCGGCGCGGGCAGAATCCTCGGAGCGCACGTCGCATTCGACGGCCAGCGCACGGCGGCCAAGGCTCTCGATCTCGCGGGCTGTCGTAGCCGCCTCGTTCTGTGAGGTGAGGAAGGTGATGGCCACATCAGCGCCGGCATTAGCCAGGGCCAGCGCAATCCCCCGGCCAACGCGCAGTGCACCGCCGGTGACCAGTGCCGATTTGCCGAGGAGGAGTTGGTTGGTCATCGTCCGACTTTGAAAAGGCGCTGCTTTACTTTGGCGTCGCTTGGGGTTGGCTGGGCTGAGCCTCCGGCTGGGTTGCGGGTTTGTCTTTGGCTCCAGGCGCTGGCGCGGTTCCGCCGGAGGGATCGGCCGGCTTATCCGCATCCGGACTCTTGCCGCCGTCGGAGGCCTCAGGGTGATTCTTGTAGACCGAGTACTGTTCGCCGGGACGCTTCAGGCGGATCTCGCGCGCCATCTCAGACTTGTCGATCTTGAAGTCTTCTCCGTACGTCTGAAAGCCTTTGGCGATAATCTGCAACCGCACCGTGTCGCCGATCGGCAGCACATCAATCACCGTCTTGCCATCCTCGTTGGTCTTCAGTTCCATATTTCCCTTGCTCACTTCGCCCGCAATGGGGTGGAAGATGACGGCGGCATTCTCAATGGGCTTGCCGTTGACGTCACGCAGGATGGTGACCGTAATGCGCGCGGTAGGCGGAGGCAGCTTGTATTTGCGGCCGCGACTGGAGGTGCCATTTTGGCCGTCGGCAGCAAATGAACAGAGGAATAGGCCGAGCGAGGTTGCAAGGACACAAAGACGAAGTTGGAGACGGGATTGCATGGACACCATTGTAATGGCTCGGGCTCCTTCGGCGAAGAGGGCACATTGAACGGCTTACGGGCCGGTCCGGGGGACAATTCCTCACAAGCTCGGGCCAAGGCCGGAATTGTGGTACATTTTTTGTTGGCTGAAGACCAGATTGATACTGACCCCTCTAGTAGCCCACTTTATTCCCAAAGTCATACTTTCTTAGCGGAACACACTCATGTTTTAACGTGGAGACCCTTGACAAACTGAGTGAGCTTGCCTATCGTTAGCAATTGGAAGGTGAGAGTGCTAGCACACCGCCTGCACAATTGCTTGACAGGGCTTCCCGCTCCAGCTTTTGGAGCCAATACCCTCAAATTTCGAGGCGCACTTTCTGAAATAACCACACAAATTCCGCGGTGGGGCAGCACTCTCGCCGCGCATCTTGAATGAAACCTCAAGGAGAAGCAAAGCAATGGCATCGACATCTGTAGCGACGACGTTCACCCCGCTTCACGATCGCATCCTCGTCCGCCGTCTGGAAGAAGGCGAAACCGTCCGTGGGGGCATCATCATCCCCGATAGCGCCAAAGAGAAGCCCCAGGAAGGCGAAGTGATTGCCGTGGGCAAGGGCAAGTCCAACGACGAAGGCAAAGTCTTCCCCCTGGATGTGAAGGCGGGCGACAAGATCCTCTTCGGCAAATACTCCGGGACCGAGATCAAGCTTGACGGCGCGGAATTTCTGATCATGCGCGAGGAAGAGGTCCTCGGCATCGTTAAGAAGTAGTCAGTGATCAGTTATCAGTTGTCAATCGAATCCGCTCGAGGAACGAATGCGGCCACTGACGACTGAATGCCGATTCTGACCACTGACCACTGACAACTGACAACTGTTTCAAGGAGAGAAGCAAAAATGGCAAAGCAGATTCTACACGGTGAAGATTCCCGTCAGGCGATCCTGCGCGGCGTCAACACGCTGGCGGACGCGGTGAAGGCGACGCTCGGACCCAAGGGCCGCAACGTCGTTATCGAAAAGAAGTTCGGTTCGCCGACCATCACCAAGGACGGCGTTACGGTAGCCAAGGAGATCGAGCTCAAGGATCCTATGGAAAACGTGGGCGCGCAACTGGTCCGCGAGGTTGCCTCGAAGACCAGCGACGTTGCCGGCGACGGGACTACGACGGCGACTGTTCTCGCGCAATCAATCTTCCGCGAGGGAGTAAAGACGGTGGCGGCCGGGGCAAACCCGACAGCCCTGAAGCGCGGCATCGACAAGGCTGTGATTACGATCATCGGCGCCCGCGACAAGGACGGCAAGTGGACCGAGGGCGGCGCACTGGGCAAGCTTTCGAAACCCGTGGACGAGGGTTCCGTGGCGCAAGTGGGCGCGATCTCGGCCAACGGCGACCAGGAGATCGGCGACATCATCGCCGAGGCAGTGAAGGTTGTGGGCAAGGACGGCGTCATCACGATCGAAGAATCGAAGACCATGCACACCGGCCTCGAGACTGTCGATGGAATGCAGTTTGACCGCGGCTACCTCAGCCCCTACTTCGTCACCGATACCGAGCGCCTGGAAGTGGTGCAGGACGAGCCCTACATTCTGATCTACGAGAAGAAGATCAGCGCGATGAAGGACATTCTGCCCCTTCTGGAGCAGGTTGCTCGCGGCGGCAAGCCGCTCTTGATTATCGCTGAAGACGTCGAGGGCGAGGCCCTGGCAACCCTGGTCGTAAACAAGCTGCGCGGCACGCTGAACGTGGCTGCCGTCAAGGCTCCAGGCTTTGGCGATCGCCGCAAGGCAATCCTGGGCGACATCGCGATCCTGACGGGCGGCAAGGCCATCACCGAAGACCTGGGCATCAAGCTGGAAGGCGTGAAGCTCGAGGATCTGGGCAAGGCCAAGAGAATCACGATCGACAAGGACAACACGACCATCGTCGACGGCTCCGGCAAGGCCACCGACATCGAGGGTCGCGTCAAAGAGATCAGGTCTCAGATTGAGAAGACCACCTCTGACTACGACAAGGAGAAGCTGCAGGAGCGGCTGGCCAAGCTGGTCGGCGGCGTGGCCATCATCAAGGTGGGCGCAGCGACCGAGACCGAACTGAAGGAGAAGAAGGCTCGGGTCGAGGATGCTCTGCATGCAACTCGCGCCGCAGTGGAAGAAGGCATCGTCCCCGGCGGCGGCGTGGCTCTGGTTCGCGCCATTCCCGCAGTTGACGAGCTGATCAAGACGCTTGAGGGCGATGAAAAGATCGGCGCGCAGATTGTTCGCCGTTCGCTCGAAGAGCCTCTGCGGCAGATCGTTGCCAATGCCGGCGAAGAGGGCGCGGTGGTTGTGGCCAAGGTTCTGGAATCCAAGGACCCGCACTACGGCTACAACGCCCAGACATCGGTCTTCGAAGATCTAGTGAAGGCTGGCGTCATCGACCCCACCAAGGTGACGCGGACGGCGTTGCAGAATGCCGCCTCCATCGCTGGATTGCTCTTGACCACCGAAGCTCTGGTGGTCGAGATTCCGGAGCCGAAGGCCGCTCCAGCCGGCGGCGGCCACGG